>CAYOZB010000118.1:0-10196 GCA_964408365.1 uncultured Halobacteriales archaeon
ACAAGGTGCTCGTGAAATTGTTTCCGGGCAATGCGGCCACGCTGGACGCGGCGCATCTTCGTTGTAGTAAGTCGGCGGCTCCGGATCCGTCGCCCCTGGCGTGACCGCTGCCGCTGGGTCGAGGCAGTGTGAACTGTGCTCGGATGACACCGTCGCGGCTTGTGCGTGCACGATGCGGATGACGACTTCGGCGTTCCCGGTCGAGCAAGCCGCCATGTCGACGCGCTCGCGGCCTCCTGTGGGAGGGGTGCCGGCCGTGGATAGAAATCCGATTGTGTACACGCCCGCAGGGTAGAAGTCGTACGTGTACGAGAGCGGCTCGCCGTTGTCCTCCCACTGAACGAGATCATATCTCATGAGGAGGAGGGAATCTCCTTGGTAGAGGCACCAGCTGAAAGGCGTGGGGGCCCCTTCGACCCGAATCACGATTCGAAGGATCCCGGCGGGCGTTTCGTACGGCTCGTAGGTCCCCCGCGTGTATTCACAGGGATCCGCAGGGGCGCCCTGTGCGTCCGCCGCAGGAATGGAGCATAGGAGCACGGCCCAGGCAAGAGCAGCCTTTCGCACCATGCATAAGAGGATAGTTCCGGGTCTTAAACCCGGATTGGTGAATTCCGGAAAGACCCTACCTCAGTCGTGGACCCCTTTTTCGTCCACCGCGAACACGCATTCGCCTTCGGGGAGGTTGGGGGAGTCGATGAGGCGCGCGACGCGCTTGCCGGCCTTTCCTTTTCGCAAGTACAACCGGTACGTCGACGCGTGGCCCACGATGTGGCCTCCGATCGGCTTGTTCGGGTCGCCGAAGAACGCGTCCGGCCGCGCGTGCACCTGGTTGGTCACGTAGCAAACGGCGTTGTGAAGCGTCACGAATTCGAGGAGGTCGTGCATGTGGGTGTTGAGCTTCGCTTGCCGGTTCGCGAGGGTTCCACGGCCGACGTATTCGGCGCGGAAGTGGCTCGTGAGGCTGTCGACGATGAGGAGTTTGATGGGGAATTCTTTGGCGAGTTGGTTCGCCTTTTCCACCAGCATGATCTGGTGCGCGCTGTTGAACGCCCGTGCCACGTGGATCTTGTCCAACGTCTCCCGCGGGTCCAGCCCCGCCGCGGCCGCGATCTGGCTGACGCGTTCGGGTCGGAACGTGTTCTCGGAGTCGATGAACACGACGTGTCCGCCGAGGCCGCCTTTTTCGGTCGGGATCGTGGCGTTGACGCACAATTGGAGTCCGATCTGGGTCTTGCCGCTGCCGAATTCGGCGGCGGCTTCGGTGATGCTCTGGGATTCGAGGCCGCCACCGAGGAGGTCGTCCAGGGCCTTGCTGCTCGTGGACAAGCGAAGGACGGTCTTGCGTAGGTCGAGGAGTTCGCCGCCTTTTCGGAACCCGCCGACGTCGGCGATCTTGCGTGCTTCTTGGATGATCTTCGAGGCGACGGCTTCGCCGATCTCACAAAGCTCCGCGATCTCGCTCGGGCTTGCGACCGCGATCGTCATGAGTTCGTCGTAACCGGCTTCGAGAAGTTTGTCGGCCGTGGCCGGGCCGACGCCCGGGAGTTCGCGGACGGCTTCCGCTCCTCGTTGCGGGACGGGTTCGTCTGCTTTCTTCTTCGAGCTGGAACCGTTGCGGGTCGGAGCTGCTTCTTCAACGACGGCGGCCTGTGCGCGTGCCATGAGTGTCCTCAATCGAACAAGGCACCATCCCACCTATGCCGGTTCGGGGGGGTCGAGTGAAACGGGTGAAAGTGGCGGCGTCCTAAGGTCCGTCTTGGGGACGCGCCATCGCGGCCGATTCGGACACGGTGCCGGGCGGCACGGGGCCTTGCTGTTCGCCGGGCGTCGGGGCCGACGTTTCGTTCGTGCCGGGACTTTCGCTTGGCGAAGCCAACTGGAGGGGGAAGGCGCCGTTCACGTCGGTCTGGGGCGCGCTCCAGAAACTGATCAAGACCAAGAGGAGGCCGAGGACGAGGGCGAGGCCCATGAATTTCACGGTGGGCGGACGTTTGGCTTCGGGGTCCCGGTCGGCCCGGTTTTGCAACTCGTTGAAACGGAAGACCCGGACGATGCTCTTGATGTCCACGAGGTCGGACCAGGGGAGCCCGTATTAGATAAGGGCTCGCCCACGGGCTTCCGGTTACCCACGCAGACCGGCAAAAGAGGAGTACCTGGGAGAGGGCTTACCGGGTCGCCGAGAGCGCCGCCGCGATCGGGAAGGCCCTCGGAAACACTTCGACCTGCCGCCCGTTCTGGCGTCGCTCGACGAGTCCCGCGCGCTCCATCGCTGAAAGGACACGCGAGACGCGCGGCAAGGACCAGTGGAGCCGCTTGGCCAACGTCGACACGTTGGCTCCAGGATTCGCTTGCAGGACCTCGAACAGCGCGCTTGCCGGGGTCGACCGAAGAAGGGCGATGCGCTCCATGTCGGCGGTCGAGAATGCGCCCGTCACAAAGTACCGGCGGCGTGCGGGTCCACCGACCCGTCGCAGCACTCCCTCGCGCACAAGGACGGACAGATGGTAGTGGACTTGTCCCTGTGCAAGCTCAAGCGTGCGTGCGATGGCGGACGCGTGGATGCCGGGTTCCACACCGACGAGTTCGTGGATCTGTCCGCGCACTTTCTGGTCAAGGAGCTCGGAGCGTCGCAGACGCGTGAAGAGCACCCAGGCGACCTTGGTGCGTGCGAGCCACACGACGCCCCCTGCAGCGCCCGCTACCGCGAAGCCGACGTACCAGCCGCGTTGATCGGTCCGGTCTTGGGACGGGGCGTTTGCCCCGCCGAGACTTGCCGTCTGGGCTTCCTGTGCCGCGTCGGGCGCGCTTTGGTCGAACCAGCTTGTCCAGGGAAGGTCGCAGTTCGATTTGGGTCCGTACCCGTCTCCAGAGCCGCTCCCCGAGCCGTTCTCCCTGAACCGGAAATAGCCGGCGTGGACGCCGCGCCCATCCGTGCAGTCCGCGACGTCGGTGTAGCTCCCGGACCCCGCCGAGCCTCCGCCCTGGATCCCGAATGCGGCCCAAGACGCGATGGGCGCGCGAGGGACGGGGACTTCGCGGACGAACGTTTCGCCCGCGGCCATGGCGGCATCTTCGTACCAACGCAGGACTCGGTCGTCATCGTAGATGCAGAGCTTCCCCGTAGCGGCAAGCCCCCTGTTCTCGAAGTGGAAAAGGATCCGTCCCGTCAGGGGCTCATCGAACGGCGTGGGCGTGCCGGCGCACGTTAGGCCCGTCCAGTCAAACCCGTCGTCCCAAGGCGCCAGGATGAACAGTCCTCCACCAAGCAGGAGGGCGGCCCCGACGCCGATTGCGATCAGCTGCATGAGCCCCATCGAGAACGACGAGGGATAATACCTAGTTTGGTGAGAACAGGGCAAACGTCCGACTAATCGTGGACGCCCTGTTCGTCCACGGTAAAGATCGTTTCCGCCTCGGGCAAATGGGGGGAATCGAAGAGCCGTGCGATGCGTTTGCCGCCCTTGCCCTTTCGAAGATACACCCGGTACGTCATGCCATGGGCGACGATGTGACCGCCCACAGGACGGTTCGGATCGCCGAACAAAATGTCCGGCCGGGCCGCCACCTGGTTCGTGATCAGGACGGCCGCATTGTGTTTGTCGCCGAAGCGAAGAAGATCGTGGATGTGCGTGTTGAGCTTCGCTTGTCGGTTCGCCAAGGTCTCACGGCCGACGAACTCTGCTCGGAAATGACTCGTCAAACTGTCCACGACGAGCAACCGGATCGGTTTCTCGCGCGCGATCTCCGCCGCTTTCTCGACCAGCAACATCTGATGCGAGGAATTGTAGGCGCGCGCCACGTGGATCCGCGCGAGCGTGAGCTCCGGATCCATTCCGAGGGCTTGGGCCATCTGCACGACCCGTTCCGGACGGAACGTGTTCTCAGTGTCGACATACAACGCGTCCGCGCCCAACCCGCCTTTTTCGACGGGCAACTGGACGTTGACACAGCACTGGTGCGCGACCTGGGTTTTCCCACTGCCAAATTCAGCCGCCATCTCGGTGATGGCTTGCGTCTCCAAGCCGCCGCCTAAGAGTTCGTTGAGCGACTTGCTGCCCATCGTGATGCGTCCGATCCGCTGCCGACGACGATACACCACATCGCCGGTCTCGAAACCCCCAACGTCCGCTTCCTGGCGGGCAGTTTCGATGATGCGCTGCGCCACCGACTCGCCGATCTCCGCCGCTTCCATGAGTTCCGAAGGGCTCGCGACCGCGATGCTCATGACGTCAGCGAACCCGCTCGTGCGAAGCTTCTCCGCCGTCGCCGGGCCGATCCCGGGCAAATCCATGACGGACTTGGGTTTCGCACCATTGGTCGCAGTCATGGGTCCTCGTTTGAAAGAAAATGCGGGTTATATGGGGATTGGGCGAATCCTAACCGAGCAAGCCCGTCTACTGGATCAGGAACATGATGACGCCAAAGCCCATGGTCATGATGCCCACAGCGACGACGACTCGCTTGATGTACATGATCTGCCGGTCGTCGTCGTGAAGCCACATACGCCTCGCCCGGCCCTTACCATCCCCGCAGCATCATGACTAACCCGATCAGACCCAACAGGCATGTCAGTCCGACAAGGGAAAGTGTGATTCGTCGCAGCAAAACCGTAATGGGATCGCCGGGCAGCAACCACATGGACACCGTTCTATCCCCCTTGAACCGCTTTAATCTTTTCTAGCAGCATTGTGGAGAACCCAATGAGGAGAACACCGGCTACCAAAATCGCAACGTCTCCGAATTCGCGGTGAAGCAGCGCACGTGCGGCGTCGATGATTACCTCAATGCAGGCGGTTCCCGCAAGAAGCCACAAGAAAACACGCGGCCCAAAATTCAGCGTCAACGGCCAGATCCTGGGCCCCGCGGATATTGGTCATTGTTGGTAACCACGCTTGCATATCCCCACAGTTCCTCGCCGCAACCTTAGTTAGCGGTGCCGCGTTCCGCCGGACGAGATTCCCCATGGCAGACCACGTGTACAAGATGATCCAGGTCGTCGGAGTGTCGAAGAAGAGTTACGCGGACGCGACGCAGGTCGCCGTGAAAAAAGCCGCCGAGTCCCTTCATGGACTCGCGTGGTTCGAGGCGAAGGAGTTCCGCGGGCGCATCGATAACGGCAAGGTCGCGGAGTACCAGGTCAAGGTCGACATCGCGTTCAAACTGGATTGAGCGGGTGGACCGGCCGGCTCCGATCAGTATCCTGCTCGGTCTTGACGCGGCGTTCGAGGCTGCCGTGGGGATTTTCCTCGTCATGCTTACGAACGTCGCGGCCGATGTATCGTACGGCGATCCCGGACCCGGCGTGCGCGTGCTCCGCTGGATCGGTATCGGACTCCTAGTGCTCGTTCCGTTTTTCGCCGCGCTCGCGTGGCATCCCACGCGGTCGCTGGTGACGGTGGTCGCGGTCGGAAACGGTGTGAGCGGCGCCCTCATCGCGGCCTGGATTATTGTGATGGGACAAGACCCTGCAGCACCCCTCGTGCTGCTGGCCTTTGCGGTGGCGGCAGTGCTCTTTGCATTGTCGATCCTCCAATGGCGCGCGAGGCCTAGGGCGGCTGCGTCGCCTTAGGTGCTCACGATCACAACAAGTACCGCGAACCCGGCGATGGCGATGGAGAGAAAATTCACATCGCTCTTTGTGAGCAAACTGATCGCTGTTCCGCGCTCTTCCTCGAACAACCAGCCGAGGACGGAGTCGATCTGGCATCCAAGCCAACCGGCCACGATGGGGATCCACACCAACGTCCACGGCAACCCGACCAGCGGGATGGCGACGATGCACGGGATGATGGCACCGACCAAGGCCATCAAGTGACCCCAGTTGCTCACGCCACCATTCGTCCCGCGCGGCACTTTCTTCCACGGCTTGATGAGCAGGTAGACCCGGTTCGACAGTACGCCCAGTTCACTAGCGAACGTGTCACTCGACGCGGTTGCGATCGCGGCGACGAACCCGATGAGCACTTTTTCCTCCGGCACCCAGAACGCCAACAGGGCCATGATGGCGGGAACGAGGCCGTTGGCCGCGACGTTCCGCCAACCCCGGACGCCCTTTTTCCCCTCAGCGACGCCCATCTCCACTTTCTTGGACCAGAACAGTTTCGTGACGAGGAACCCGAACCCGACGAACCCGATGAGCAACAGGAGCCACAGGTACCCGCCCGGGCTGATCACGATCACAAGCGCCATGGCGAACGCCAGGACGCTGCCGGCGACGTCGAGCACGCGCATGCCGTACGCGACGAACCCGAACCCACCGCAGAACAGGAGCGCGATGAAAAAATCGAGCGCCGCCGCGTCCGCCACGGTTCACGTGACCGCGACGACCTCACTTGAAGGGTTCGATTGGATTAGCGGCGCCCAGGGCCGCGTCGTACAGCCGCTTCACGGATTCCGTCCGAAGGACGGCCGTCGCCTGCAACGAGGCCGGCGAAGCGCTGACGGCGAGGAAGTAGAAGCGACGCCGAGCGAGGTCGCGGCGTAGTAGCGCTCTGGACCTACGTCGCACTCGAAGATGGCCTTGCCGCGAGAACCGCGCGGCGAACGCGCCGCGGCGGTACTGGCTGAATTGAGCGGATCCCCGTCCACGATTCGAGCATCTCCCCGGCATTGGCAAACCGCTGAGAGGGCTCCTTCGCCAAGGCCCGCTCGACCACCTGAGCGAGGCGGCCGGTTTCTTTGGGCAGCGAAAGTACCGCCCTGTCCGACAGGATGGACTTCCGGACCGTGAAATCGTCGCCGGCCCCAGTCCCGACCGGGCGGCGACCCGTCAACAGTTCGTGGATCACGACCGCCGCTGCGTACACGTCGCTCCGAGCGTCTCCAGGATCACCCCGCACTTGCTCCGGTGCCAAGTAAAGAAGGGTCCCGAGGCCGCCGACGCGGATCGTGGCTCCGGGTTTGGCTTCCCGGGCGGCGCCGAAGTCGGTGATCTTCGGGTCCCCGGCGGCGTCAAGCAGGACGTTCTCCGGCTTTACGTCCCGGTGGGCGATCCCACAAGCATGCACGGCAGCCAAGCCAGCGAGCACTCCTCGGGCGACCCGCAGCCCATCCCGTGTCCCGAGTTTTCCACTGCGTCGGTCAAGGGCTGCTCGCAGCGTGCCACCTTCCACATACTCCAAGACAAGAAGCGTCAGGCCCGTGACGTCGACGATGTCGACGAACCGTACGACGTTCGGATGCTGCAGGTCCCGCAACATGCGGGCCTCGGCCCCGGTCACTTCCGCCGAGGCCGCCTTCAGCACGACGCGACGGTTCGCTTTGAGTTCCATCGCTTCGTACACCTGTCCCTGACCGCCTTCGGCGAGGAGGCGTACGATCCGGTAGCGCCCCAAAATGACGCGACCCGTTCCCAGCGGATTGTGACCCGCGGCGGCGGTGAACGCTTGACGCAGGCCTAGGCCTCGCGCACGAGGCACGACGAGGAGGATGGTGGCCACCGTGGCCACGAGCGCGATGATGGGACCGACAATGTAGGCGACCGTCGCGTTCGGAGAGAGCAACAACGCGAACACCATGAAGAACACGTACGCGAGGGTCGCCGCCGTGGCCGTCATCGCCACCGATGGACGCAGACCTCGTGGCTCACCCGCAAATGGGACCCACCGGACAGTCGCGTAGAGCACCAAGAGCGGCGCGATGAACACGCCCCAGGATCGGAGGGTGACCACTGATAGAATGTCGAGCGCGGGCCGGAACGCGAGCGGCACATACGTCACCGCGCCGATGAGCATCAGCATCGTGGGCAGCCACCAGCGCCACTTGACCAAGGCCACCGCGGAGATTGCGATCGGGAAGACCAGCCAACAAAGGGCTTGCAATGCCGCGATTCGAGGGTCAGGGGGGGCTTGCAATGCCGCGATTCGAGGGTCAAGGGTCAGTTGGAGGAAGAGAGGGAAAGGTCGCGGAGTCGGCCCAAGAAAGGCGAACACCTCACGCATGACCAGAAAACCTCCTCCCGTGAACACGACCCCCAGCGCAACGATGTAGAAGTACCGTGCCGAGGCGCTTTTGTCATCGAGGCTCCGGGGCAGGTCGATGAAGCGGCACAGGACAAAGAGTCCCACGAAGGCCACGGCACCGATTCCGGCTGGGTGCAGGAGGAATCCCCAAAAATCCACGTCCGCGCCGACTGTGAGCGGGACTGTCGCCAGGTAAACGAGCGACGCCGCCAAACGAGCAAGGAGCAGCAACAGCACCACGCCGCTCAGGCTGCGCAGCGCCATCCGTCGGGGAAACGTCGCGACAAAGATAGTGAACGCGAGGAGGCCGCAAAGGTCGATCATCTGCTTCAGGACGCTCGAGCGTTCGCCCAATACGATCTGGGACTCCCAGGCAAGCAGAATCCCCGTCAAGACCAACGCGATTCCGAGCAAGCCGCATTTCCGGTCAAGCGGCCGGAACGCGAGGAGGTAAATGCCGACGCTCGCCATCAACGTCCCCATAAGGACGAAGAGGACGGCCCAAAGCTCCACGCGAACCCAATTTCCCTAGGGCTTCAAGAACTCAACCATGCCGCATACAGGGTTTTCCCTGCACTGCGCCGAGCCAGCCCTAAAAAGATTCAAACCACGAACCCGCGAAGCGCGACAACATGCGCGGGAAAACCGTCCATCAGGAACAAATCCGCCTGCATCCAAGCCGCCGGGGCTCAATCCACGGCAGAATCCCCCTCGCCGGAATCCTCATCGCGTTCATGATGTCGCCGACGGTGCCACCCGTCGCCGCCCAGACGTTTGAGACCGTGACGTTCTACGTGACGGACCAAGGGACGGTCGCACCAGCCGGCTGGTCCTGCACGACGCATGTCCAAGGAGGAGTATCCTTGTCGGATCCGGTCCGCGAGGTGGAGGATCATGGCACGGCCACCCAGAGAGCCTTCGCGATCTGCGTGCGCGCAGAGCCCGCTTTCCAGTCGGAGTGCGTGAACCCACGCGTCGACGGCGCTGTTTCCCCGGCGCTCGACCTGGAGGTCGGCGCCAAATGCCTCAGCTCCATGGAGGACGATCCGGGGGAAATCCAGTGGGATGCAGAATGCTCGATCCATCCTCTTCCATTGTTCCCCGCAGCGCCATGCCCTGCGACGACGGACCACGTCGCCGAAATGGATCCTCTGCAAGCCCCAGAAATCTATTGTGAGGTGTTACACCCGCACGTCTCGCTAGGGTGGTCTGGTTCCTGCGCGTTTACGTTCCTGCGTCCAAGCTTCGCGCCCCTCGTGCGGACCGCCGACCCGTCGACGCAGCAAGTTGCAGCCGGCGCCACGGCGACGTTCGAACTGGGGGTCACGAACATGGGCGACACGAAAGATCGTATCACGCTGCGAGCCTTCGAGAGCGACTCCGACTTGGTCGAATACGAGCCTGACTGGCCGGTCGAATTCTCGCCCAAAACGGTCAAACTGGCTCCCGGATCCTCCAGCACGGCCCGCGTTGACGTCTACGTCCCTACCGGTGCGGCCCCGGGTTTGTACCGACTCGGCGTGGTCGCCGGATCCAAGTCGGACCCGGACCGGGCACCGGATTCGTCACCTCGTACTGGCCAAGGCCCTGCGGCGTACGACGATTTCTATGTCGAGGTCGTCGGCTAGTAACAACTCGAGACGAGAACCTCTTGCCTTTGAGCGGCCCCCGGTTCGATGTCGGCGGCCCGCAGGAGCTCGACGTCCGCGGAGACCTTCGATTGGCCGCCCGGGCCGGCGGTTTTTCAGCCGTTGACACCTCGCACCCACTCTTGCCGTGGATCCTCGGACATTTCGAGGACGCCAGTGGACCATGGGGGAATAAACTTCCATATAGGTGTAACAACCATATCCCCCTTGATGCAAACCACGCGAACGGTGGATGTCAACCTGAGGACGGTAGAGGCAGTCAAAACGATCCTCGAGAAAGCGGCGGTCCCCGTTAGCCGAAACTGGATATTGGAACAACTGCGCAAGCAAGGACACTCCACCGTGAGGCAGCGACTCAACCGCGCGCTCACCTTCTTTTTCGATCTCGGGGTGGCGGTGGAAGGAAGCAAAGGCGTCCAGTGGACCCACAACGACAGCCCCAGTCTCAGGCGCGCAGTTGCGACCGGCCGTCGGCTGTGAGGCAGAATGCCATTTCGGCCGACCTCGGTCGTCGTCCATCCGGACCTTGAGGACGCGTATTCGGCCCTCGAGCTCGCGGCCGCGGACGACAAACAGCCAGCCG
>CAYOZB010000119.1:0-10156 GCA_964408365.1 uncultured Halobacteriales archaeon
GATTCGCTGACCGCGGCGACGACTGCGCCGCCGATGTCTCGGAGTCCGCCGCGGGCGCCGGGAGCGGAGGGGGCTTTGGCGCCGCCGTCCAAGCCGTCGCCGGGGGCTTTGCCGAGTTTGTCGTTGACGTCGTCGACGACTTGCTGGGTTCCTTGGGGTTCCGGATCGGGGTCGGGGTCCGGTTGGATGATGTCAGGGAGTTGGTTGTCCTGGGCCAAGGCGGCGGGCGCCAGGATCAGCATTGCACTTATGGACAAGAGGAAAACTGGGAGTTTGGCCAATTGCGGCACCCGCCATACTGACTGTGGAATCTTGTTTCAAATACTTTCGGGCCCCCTTATTTAAGAGGGGCCGCCGGGGGGTGCCAAAGACAGGCACCCGCGCCAAGGATGTTGACAAGCACGGCACTTTTCCCGGCTCAGCCGAACGCGCGCACGACGAGGTCGACGCGACAGGTGCAGGTGCCCAAGAATTCGATCGTCCACGGTCCTTCGCGGGCGAGGAACGCGTCCGGCCAAGTGCTCGTTCCGGGCGGCGGGTTGAGAGGGTTGCAAAGGACCGTGCCGCCGTCGTCGCCGGTACTTTCGAACTTGGCGGTCACCTCGCGGGTTGCATTGTCGGGTCCGTGGAAGCGGAACCGGGTGCCGGACCATTCCGCAAGGGCCTGCCCGGTGTCGCATTCCAGGGTGCCGGCAACGAGCAGGTCCAGCGTGGTCGTGCCGCGGGGCGCATCGATGGTCACGTTCGGCAGTCGTGGATCCGTGTCGGCGCGCGGGAAGCGGTATGTTTCGTTGAGGATCTCGATGACGAACGGTTCCGCCTTGGCCGGGCCAGTGATGCGGACGCGGCCGGCTGGCTCCGAGTCGGTGGGCGACTCGTTTGGCGGTTCGCCGACGCAACCGCTGACGGCGGCGACAAGGACGAGGAGCCCAAGGAGGCGCACAAGGTCGGGAACGCGCCGCCGGGATACGTAACGTTGTTGGGTCGGTGGCGGAAAGACCCGGCTCAGCCGTTGTCCACTTTTTTCCGTTCGCCCTTTGCGACGGCGGCCAGCGGCTGGAGGGTGGCGCCGAGGCTGATACCTTCCTTCATGAGGTGCTCCAAGTCGGGGACGACGGCCTTGAGGTCGTCGTAGGAGAGGCGCTTGACCTTGCCGAGTCCGGTGATGCCGAAGTTCTTCGCGACGGCTTGGAGGCTTCGCGTGAGTTCCATCGGGATGATGAATTTCGCCGAGGGGCTTCGGGCCATCTGTTCCAACGCTTGGAGGCCGAGGACGCTGAGGGCGCGGTCATCGAGGGCGAGGGAACCGGCGCCAAGGATCTGGAGCGCGCGGGCTTGTCCTTGGGCGCGAAGGACCTGGGATTCCTTGTCGGCGAGGGCTTCGAGGATCTGCGCTTGGCGCTTTCCTTCGGCGACCAGGATGTCAGAGTCACGGGTACCGGTCGCGGCGAGGACCTTGGCGCGCTTCTCGCGCTCAGAACTTGTCTGGGCTTCCATCGCGGCCTTGACGCGCGGCGCGGGTTCGACTTCACGCAGCTCGACCTGGTCGATCTTGACGCCCCACGGGTCGGTCGCCTTGTCGAGGATGTCCCGGAGCTTGTGGTTGACGGTCTCGCGTCCGGAGAAGATCTCGTCAAGTTCCATGTCGCCGATGAGGCTACGCAGCGTCGTCTGGGCGAGGCTCGTCGTCGCGAGCATGTGGTCTTGGACCTTGAAGTAGGCCTTCTCGGCGTCAAGCACCCTGAGGTACACGATCGCGTCGACGGTGACCGGCGAGTTGTCTTTCGTGATCACTTCTTGTTTCTCGACGTCCACGGTCTGGGTTCGTTGGTCGATGCGGACGACCATACTGCCGAAAGGCACCACGATGTTCACCCCGGGATCCAATCGACGCTTGAATTTTCCAAGGAAGATGTACAGTCCCACTTCGTAAGGACGGATGATCCGGACAGCGGAGGCAAGCAGGAAGACGAGGAGAGCTCCGACGAGGACGCTAACGATAATCGTGATTGGCTCGACCATGGTTCTTACATCACCTTTTCTTGGATTCGCACTTTGACGGTGAGTCCCCCTTCGGTTCCTACGACGAGGACGGTGGAGCCTTTGGGGATGATGCCGGCTTCGGTCTTTGCGCGCCAGGATTCGCCTTGGACGCGGACCTCGCCGGTCTCGGTCGTGATGTCGGTCTCGGCGCGGCCTGGGAGACCGATGACGTTGTGCGTGCCGATCGTTGTGGTGGATTTTTCGGGCGGTGCGATGCGCCGGTAGACTTGGATCGTAATGACGGTCGCGATGACGCTCACCGCGATGATGAGAGCCCACGCCCAGGGAGTGTCGAAGATGCCGGGGGCGACGATCATGAGGAAGCCGGCGACGCCGAACACGGTGCCGGGGACGGCGATGAAGAATCCGGGGTTCGTGGCTTCGACGATGTAGAGGGCGACGCCGATGCCCAAGAGGGCCAGGCCCCAGGTCAGGTCGGACCAGCCCCAGAGGGCGGCGAGCGGGAAGAGAGCGGTTGTGCTGGTTTGGATCATTGCGTGGTCGATTCCTTTCTTCTTCCGCGAGGAAGTGCTTGAACCTTGGGTCGCGGCGAATTTCCTCGGACGAGAGTCGTTGACGCTGCGTCGGGGAATTAAGGCTTCGTAGGGCGGGCGCCGAGCTCAGGCGGCGTCGAGGCCGGTGTTGGTGATGACGAAGACGGCGGCGGCTTGTTCGGGTTGGGAACGGTGCTTGATGAGGACGACGCGGCGTTTTCCGGGTCCGTCGCGTTCGATGCGGACGATTGTTTTCACGATGTGTTCCATGATGCGTCCGCCGAAAGGTCGCACGGTCTCTTCGTCAGAATAGACTTGGCCGGTGATGACGACCGGCACGTTGTCCTTGCGGCTGATGCTGAGGAGGTTGGAGAGCATCGCGGTGATGCTTCGGCTGGCTTCGTCGCTTCCTCCTTTGAGTTGGAGACGGTAGTACATGTTGAGGGAGTCGACGATGATGAGGGACGGCGTCTTGATCTTCTCGAGGGAGGCAATCATGCGTTCTTGGTCGGCGAGGCTCGTCGGATGGTAGAAGAGGAGGTTCTTCAGGACTTTCTGGGTGTTCTTACCGCACATCTGCTCGAGCCGTTCCAGGCTGACGCCTTCGGTGTCGACGTAGGCGACCTTGCCGAGTTCGCGCATGGTGGCGTTCCGGGCGAGTTGGAGGCAGATGTTGGTCTTCCCGGTGCCGGCCTCCCCGTAGAACAGGGTGATGGTCCCGGGTTCGAGGCCGCCGCCAAGGAGCGCGTCGACGCTTGCGCACTCGAGGGGCAGTTTCTCCTTGCTCGTCGTGGTCACCGGCTCGGTCGTGGCTCCCGCTGAGACCGGGTTCAATGTTGAAGTTATTGGTTCCCGCGATTGCACGATGTCTACAGACGTAGATGGGTGACCTCACGTGGGGTGAGGACTCTCACCTTCGTGGCGACGGTGCGTCGGACGGCTTCGTCGTCGGGGTTCTCGTTGATGACGATGAGGAGATCGGCGTCGAGGTCGCGAACCAGTCGGAGGCATTCGTGGGCTTCGACGCGCGTGAACCGTCCGAGTGTTCGGACGAGGATGCGTCGGGGGTACCCGGCGGTGCGTTCGGCGGCGACGGAGAACCGGTAGGTTCCGTGGGCGACGTTTCGCACCACGTCGAATCCTCGGGATTGGAGGAGGTCGTCGACTTGTTGGGTCGCTGCTTCCAACACGGCGGGGTCGTAGTCGACTTCGGGTGGGGTCGAGTCGAGGGTGAATTCGAGGTTGATGATGGGTTTCACCCGGATCGTGCGGGTCGGTCGGCGCTTGGGTGCCGGGGCTTGGCGCACGGTTTCTTCGGGCGGGGGCACCGGCGTCGCGACGGGAGCGGCTGCGGGTGGCGGCGTGGGGATGGTTCGGAGTGCGAGGCGCTGCTTCTTGTCGTCATCCCAACGCGGGGCGAGGTCCGCCACGAGTTCCTGCGCGAGGAGCCGCACGTGGTCCTCGTCCGCGACGATGTACCCGACCACGGCGTCTTGGGCGGATTGGTCGTCCAAGAGGGGCCCGATGGCTTGGGCGAGGCCGCGAAGATCGACTTCGTTGAGGTCGAGGCAGCGCTGTCTGGGGATCCGGAGGCCGATGCGGAGGAGGCTCGCCGGGTCGCCGGCGACGCGGTGCAGGGCGACGCCATAGTCGGGTCGGAGGCCGGAGCGAAGCTGTGCGACGGCAGTGCGGTCGAGGCTTTCGCGACGGTCCAGGAGGGGTCGGGCCACGCTGGCGGGCAGGTGGAGGTTGCCGTTGGTGCCCACCAGTACGAGGTGTTGGACTTCGCGGATGGATGCGTCGGGGACGCGTTCGAGGCACGCTTCGAGGTCGGAGACCGGGTCGGGGTCCGCGTGGGTGGTGCGGAGGAACAGGATCCGTTGGTCCTCGCGCGCGAGGAGGTGGAACTTGTACGGAGCGTTGAGTTCGGCCTTGATCTGGGCGAACTCTTCGCGAGAAACGGCGAGTGCGTCGTGTTTAATCAGCGGCACGGCTAGTGCATCCCTTGCTCATTCGAGGGGGGCCAACGTTCAAAGCCTTGTCGAAATAATCCTGGCCGTTCCCGTGTCCGAAACGCAGCCTGCGGATCCGATGATGCGACCGTCGCGGCCGGGCATGCTGGGGCGCGACCTCGCGATGGTGGCGTTGGCCGTTTTTTCGATCGCCATCGTGGTTTACGATGAGATGACGGAACCGGTCGGGCGCTTGCGGACGGCTCTGGTCGTCGTCGACTTTGTGATCGTCGTCGTCTTCGTAGTGGAGTTTGTCGGCCGGTTCCGGGCGGCACCGGACAAGGTCGCGTTCCTCAAGCGGACGTGGTACGAGGTCCCGGGCATGGTGCCCATGGTTGTCGGGGAACTCGGGTTCTTGCGTTTCTTCCGTTTGTTCCGGGTCGTGGCGGTCGGAACGCGGTTGTTTCGGGCGAAGAGACTCGCGCAGTCCTTCCTGGGTCGGACGAACCTGGGCACGATCCTCGGCGTGACGTCGCTGTTGCTGTTCGGTGCCGCCTACGCGGAATATTTCTTTGAGCGCAACGCCAACGAGGATCAATTTGCCAATTTTGGTGAGGCGTTGTGGTGGGCGGTCGTGACCACGACGACCGTCGGATATGGCGACAAGTTCCCCATCACGTTGGGTGGACGCATCGTGGCGGGCGTGTTGATGCTCACCGGCATCGGGTTGATCGGCACTTTGGCGGCCACGTTCAGCAATGCGTTGATCAGACCGAAGTCGCCGCCGCTCGCGACGCCCGAGAAGGGCGCCCGGTTGGAAGAACGGTTGACCGCGTTGGCGGCGCTTCGCGAGAAGGGCGCGTTGTCCGAGGCCGAATTCCAGACGGCGAAAGCGAAGATCCTGGGCGAACAGTCTTAGGGTCCGAACGGCGATGCTGGTGCGTGCGTCGCTTGGCGGTGCTCACCTCCGACTTTTCATTGTACCACGATTTGGTGAAGTATCTGCGTGATCACAAGGTGCCCTTTGCGAGCCTGGCGTTCGGGGAAAAGCCCGGCCCCGACATCGGCGTCGTCGTGACGAGTTGGCGCGACACGTTACGCCGAGACCTGCCACAAGGGTTGCCGGTGATCGGCGTACCCGTCGACGCCACGGGCGACGAGAACGTCGCTTCTGCCGTGCTCCAGGCGCAGCGGTTGTTGGAAGGCGTGCCGGGGTACCATGAGGTCGTCATTGGCATCGATCCCGGGAAACGGCCCGGGTTCGCGGTGCTTGGGGAGGGTCGCTTGTTGCAGACGGCGCAGGTGTTCCAGCTGGACGAGGTCCTTCTGCTCTTGAAGAAGCTCATCGATCTCTACCCGGCGGATTCGTACACGATCAAGTTGGGCCATGGAGCCCCGCGGGAGCGCGACCACATCCTGCGGGGGATCGCCACGATCGAGCGTTCGGACGTTCGGTTGCAACTCGTGGATGAGACGGGGACGACGTTGCCTCCGGGTCGTCGGATGCGGTTGCCGTCGGATGTCGCCGCGGCGTTGGAGATCGCGCGGACGCCGGGGCATGCGCCGCGTCGGCTGCGTTCGTCGGTGTCGCCGGGGCAGATCCGCGAGGTCCAACGGGAGTCGCGGGAACTCACGTTGGGCCAGTTCACGATCAGTCGGGACCAGGCGCGTCGCGTGGCGAAGGAAGAGATGACGTTGCGCGAGGCGATCGAGGAGGAGCAGGAGTTCATGCGCCGGCGAAATCGATCATCGAACCCGTGAGGGTCGAGAGGTTGATGAGCGGCATCCGGGCCGGGGTCGGGACGAGGTTCTGCATCTTCTGGTAATCCGTCTGGCTTTGCCAGGTGCCGCCGTTGACGAGGGTGACGTTCTTGTATTTCTCCAAGGCCGCGACGTGCACGTGTCCGGTGACGAAGATGTCGGGCACTTGGTCGATGACCAAGAAGTCGCGTTCTTCGGGGTTGAGAGGGGTCTTGCCGCCGTAGGCGGGGGCGACGTGTCGGCACTGGAGCATCTGCTTCATCACCGGGATGGGCTGGTCCATCTTGAGTCCCGGGACGCTGGTGCAGAAGTCGATCATGCTGTAGCCGTGGTAGCCGAGGGTCTTGACGCCATGGAGGCTGAAGAGGCTGGGGTTGGAGACGAACGTGGTTTCGTGTCGGTCGAAGAGGGTCTTGATCTCCTTCGCCAATGCGGGTTGGGGTTCGGTGGGTCGGGACGCGTCGTGGTTGCCGGGGAGGAACACCATGTGCACGTGCTGGGGGATGCCGGCGAGTTCCTCGGCGAACCGTTGGTATTGTTTGAACACGTCTTCGATCTCGAGGCCTTCTTGTTGTCCGGGGTAGACGCCGACGCCGTCGACGAGGTCGCCGGCGAACACCATGTATTTGGTGCTCTTGGCGACGTTCCGTTCGCGTTCAGAGCCGACGTCGCCTTGGAACCATTTGACCATGCGTCGGAACTCTTTGGCGAGGAACGTGCGGCTTCCGACGTGCACGTCGCTCAGGAAGCCGGCGTACAGGGGGATCTCGGGTCGGGGTCGTTCTCCGAGGAAGGGCACGTCGGGTCGGATGAGGGCTTCGGCGATGACGAGGCTGCCGTCCTTGGTGGGGTGGCCGACGACGCCGACCACTTCGTCGGAGAGCAGCGTATCGAATTGGCTGCCGAGTTCGGGTTTGTCGATGGGGAAGAGCACGTCGATCTCGCCGGTGGAATCTTCGAGGGTGAGAAAGCGGTGTCCGCTGGGTCGTTTGGATTTTTCTTGGACGAGTCCGATGAGTTGGATGTCGCGTCCGGCGCGGGCGACGTCCTTGATGCGCACGGCGTTGGCCACTTCGCGTCGTTGTTTGAGGAGCCGGGTCATCTGTTCGAGTCGGTCCTGGAAGTAGCGGACGAAGTCCTTGACGTCCCCGGAGCCGCGGGGCGTGGTGCTGGAGTCCTTGAGGACGCGGACCTCGGCGGCGTGTTCGGACGCGAGGGAGCGTCGCATCGCTCCGCTGACGGTCTGCGGGATGAGGAGTTGGGAGGCGGGTTGTGGCATGACGTCGGCGAGGGCGGGGGAGAAGAGTTCCTGGGCGGTGAGCATGGGTTGCGGTCGCAGACTGTTGCCGTTGCCGGTGGCCAGGGTGGGTAGGAGGGCGTTGTCGAGGGCGCTCCGGAGGGTGTCGACGGTGATGATGAAGGGGAGTTCGTGGAGACGGCCGAGGGCGGTCTCGAGGTAAAGCTCGGGCTGGGGCTGCTGCGTGATGTATTGCGCGGCCTGCGGATCCAATAGGCATCCGCGGTCGGTGAGGCTGGCGACGATTCGTTCCAGCACTGTGCATCCCGTCGAGGAACTATTCGAGGGACGCGTCTTGTGATAAAGTTAGCGTTCGGGTCTGTTTCGACTGGTTCCGCTCCAGAGGTTTTAAGGGTGACGTGGGGTTCGGCCGGAAGTCGCATGATGCCGGACCCCTCGAGGCCCTCGCGCCTCGAACGTTTCAAGGTGGGGTTTCGAAAATTTTGGCACACGGACAATCCGAAAGTGGCCGTGCTGCGTGACGTCGCGGTCGCCGGGGGCATCGTCCTCATCCTCCTCGCAGCGATCTGGATCTATTCGGGTCAGCCCCTCAACCAGGCTCCCGTGGTGTCGGTCGAATCGGGATCGATGATGCATGGGCCGTACCTGAGCGGGGACACGAACGCGTTGACGGGTTGGTCGAAGCCGGCTTTCGGACGCGCGGGGACGATCGATCCGGGCGACATTGTGTTCGTCAAGGACATCGACGAAGCGGAGGATGTGGAGGTCGCGTTCGGCAGCGGTCGCCGCGGTGGGTACGGGGGGCACGGCGATGTGATCGTGTACCAGCCGGATGGCAACCAGGGACGGACGCGGATCATCCACCGCGCGATGCTGTACGTCGAGGTGTCGGTGGAGGGTTGCATCCCGAACCGGGATTGCATCTACCGCATCCCGGCCGTCTGCGACAACCCGGCGTTCGATGAGTGGAACCGCGGCCAGGATCTCGAGAAATATTGTGCCGGCTCGTCCGATCCCATCAACCTGGACCTGGAACGCGGCGGGTTGCGTCTCTTTGTCGGCAGCTACCCGCCATGCACGTCGGCGAGCAACGGCAACTGCGGACCGTTCTACAGTTCGTTCATCACCAAGGGCGACAACAACAAGGAGGTCGACCAGACCCACGGCATCTCGAGCCCGGTGCGGCTCGAATGGGTCATCGGCAAGGCGCGCGGGGAGATCCCGTGGTTCGGCCTGATCAAACTCGCGCTCTACGGCAATGACAATTACCAGCCAGGCACGGATCCGACGCGCGGCGCGAACTGGAAGATCCTGGCGGCGACGGCGCCCTCAGACATCTGGTTGTGTCTGTTCATTTCGTTGGGGGTCTTGATCGCCATCCCGATGGTGATCGACTTTGTCGGCAACGTGCGGCAGAAGCGGTTGCAGGGTCGCGGCGGCCCGCCGCAACCTTGAAGATCCACGCGGCTCCCTGTCCAAATTTGGTCGGGGGCGGGGGCGCGACGTTTGCGTGCGTGCGCGATTTTGTAGTGCCTGAATTCAGGCACTACGCCGGGTGTCCACGTCCACGTTTTCGCGTCCGCGTTCGGCTCCGTCGGTTTACGCGTGTCAAAGCCGCCGCTGACTCGTATTCGTGCGGAACGCGGGATTTCAGCCCAGCTTGGCCTGTTGTCGCCGCGGGGGTTTCCACAAGACGACTTCGTGGAGGAGGTCGTCTTCGGCGAGGACTTCCTTCGTGCTCGCGCTCGGGACGGAGAGAGCGATCTCGCGGGTGCGTCCGTAGCGTCCCTTGCTGATGACGCGTGCCGTGATGATGCCGAGCATGTCGAGCTCGCTGATCAAGTCGGTGATGCGACGCTGGGTGAGGATGTCCAAGCCGATCTTGCGGCAGAGTTCCGCGTAGATCTCGAACACTTCGCCCGTCGTCAAGCCGGTGGCGCCGACTTCCTTGTTCGTCTCTTCGCCCAGGATTGTCGAGAGGAGGACGAGCTTGGATTGGGTCGGCAAGGTGCGGACGACTTCGGTGACGCGGTCGACCTCAATCTTGGCCTGTGCTTGGCGGACGTGTCGGTCGGTGACTTTCTTGGACCGTTCCCGTTCGGCGAGTTCGGCGGCCACGCGCACGAGGTCGAGCGCGCGTCGCGCGTCGCCATGCTCTTGGGCGGCCAACCCGGCGCACATGGGGATGACGGATTCGTCAAGGACGTTGTCCTTGAAGGCCATCGCGGCGCGTTGGCGCATGATGTCCTGGAGTTGGACGGCGTCGTACGGGGGGAAGACCATCGCTTCTTCGCCGAGTCTGCTCTTGACACGCGGGTCGAGGAACTCGGTGAACTTGAGGTCGTTCGAGATGCCGATGAGGGACACGCGGGCCCGCTGGAGCTCCGTGTTCATCGAGCTCAAATTGTAGAGGACCTCATCCCCGCTGAGTTTGTCGACTTCGTCGAGGATGATGATCGTGACCGAGTCTTCCTTGTCGATCTCGGATTTGAGCTTCGCGTACACTTCGTCCGTGGGCCAGCCCGTGAAGGGAACCCGCTCGGACCAGTCGCGGATGAAGCTGTTGGCGATGTTCTGCAACACGCGGTATTGGGTGTCGACGACTTCGCAGTTGATGTAGATGAAATGGACCTTCTTTCGGATCTCCT
>CAYOZB010000120.1:0-10135 GCA_964408365.1 uncultured Halobacteriales archaeon
TCCGACACATCCCACTGCATGCACGGGTCCGCCAACCGCGAGACCTGTCCCGGCAGGCCCACGAGAAGCAAGGCCGCCAACGGCAGGGCCCCAAGCAGTGCCGGAAGCCACGGCCGCACACGCATCACCCACACCAAACTGCCCGCGGCCTTTTCGCTTTTTCCCGACGAATGCTTTGTCCCGAGCGAATCGCCCCGAACGTTACCAGTTGGGAGAGACGCTCACTCCTGAGCTCGCCGAAAATTATTCCGTTCCGACTCTCTCCTTCGCCGCCCACCGCACTAATAATCCACACAGCGACACGGCATCGCGTGAGGCAGGTCGGAGCGATTCGCCTCGGCGAACGAGACTCAGTCATTCGAAGCCTCATCGTCCACGCGTTGCTCGACTACTGGGACCAGCACGGCTTGAACTGGACGCCGCACCAAGCCAGCCTGGAAGCCCACGTCCTTAAACACGCGCCCTTCAAACCGGACCTGCGAACGATCCGTGACGTCTTGGGCCAACTCGTCGCTGCAGGCGCCATCATGCGTACGCGAATTGGGCCCAAGGCGATCGTCTACCGGTTGAACCGCCGGTATGCCAATCCGCTTTCGCCCGGCTATTCTCGAGAGATCACGGACCTCCTCGTTGAGCCCGTACCGTGGGTGACGCGCGATGGTGATTTTCTTCGCCTCGGCCTCCCCAACGACGGCTACCCGCACTCCTTTGTCGTGCCGACGTTCCCTCACTTCTTCGCGCAGCATTTGTGGATGCGGGGCTGGATCCACGCCCTCAACCAAGGCATCGTCACCCATTATCCGGATTGGCAGAAACTCATCGTCAAAGCCGTGCGCGAATCCCCACCCAAGGTCCTCGAGGCCATCGTCGAGAGGGAATCCGTCGACACGTTTAGGCAAGCAAGCGAACTCATCCAAACGACACGCTTGTGGCCGCGGTTGCGGATGCTGGCGGCACGGCGTGACAAGTTCAAACGCTTCAGCGAGCAGGGCCGGTGGATGAACGACTGGCCCGAAGAGGCACTCGCGATTATCCACGCCCTCTGCGGCCACACGGTTGTCGACCAGATCTCCAGCACCCGATACGGGTCGCCCTTGACGCCTCGACGGGCCCTTTCCGAACGGACCGTGTACCGGCTGCTCGACGTGGTCGTGCAGGCGAACGTCGTCGAGAAGCTGGGTCACCTATCACGAGAGACGCGCGGCGCTTGTGAGAGATCCATCCAGGCGCGCGGCCTCGGGATGTCGTCGCAGTCAACGGAGGGCTCGATCGGAAGAATCGTCGACGGGGCGTTTGTCGCCCCGCCGCGTTTTGAGCCTCGCGTCGACGAGCTCGAGTCGGTTCTCCGAAACGATGTGCCACGGCCGGTCCTGCAAACGTTGACAAAGTACCGCTTGGCTTGGCCGCGCGAGCTGTACTCGCCCGCCTGGTGACACGGCACTACCACGTAACCGCGCTACATTGGCGACGTGTGCAGAACCAAGGACTCCGAAAAGCGCCCCGGGCTTTGGGTATTCGTCCGCCAGGACCGAAACGAAAAAGCCTGCCTGAGAGCCCAGTAGCGGCGGCCAAGAAGACCATCCGTGTACAATTCTTTCCTCCTACGGGGCACACCGGGGGCCACGCGCCTTATTTGGCCCACCCGCTACCCAGGCAGGCCCGGATTGCTCGACATCCTAACCCCATGGATCGTGGTGCTGGCCGGCAGTTTCCTGATACTCGTCGTCGGGATGGCAGTGCACCCCGATCCGCCCAAGCCGGACGCCCGGGAGCACCCGCTGCGGCGCCGACTTTTTGACATGATCCTTCGGCGCCCCGGCATTCGCCTCGTCAATCTTTGGAAAGAACTGGATTCGAACCGCAAGACGACAAAGTATCACCTCATGGTCCTCGAGCGGGCCGACCTCATCGCCAGCATCGAGGGGCCCAAGGTCGTCCGATACTTCCCGGCCAAAATGAGTCCAGAGCAGCGACCACGTGTGGCGCTCCTGCTTCGAGGCCGGATCCTGGAGATGGCGCGCATGGTCCAACGCGAGCCGGGGATTTCGCAGGTTGAGTTGGGCAAAGCGCTGACGATGAGCCGGAAAGTGTTGCGCGAGTACGCTGACCTGCTCGTCGAGCACCATTTGGTCGAAGAACAACGCGGCCCGCATAGTCGACGTTACTTCGCCACGGAGGACCTCGTAGCAGTCTTGCCCTATGTCCAAGATGCAGGACAGGACGAGAAAGCAGAAAGCGACACCCCGCCTGCCGGAGAGGATAAGTCAGCATGAACTCCGGTGAACGTTACCAGTTGGGAGAGGCCCCTTTCTCGGCCACAGGGAGACTTCCAACGTGGGTGACCCCCAGTTGGCAACCAACAACCGGACCCGAAACGCCTGCATCGCGACCGCCATCGGCCTCGTGGTACTCCTCGCCGCCGTACCCACCGCGGCAGCCGACGACGAGCCCGAAGTCCAGGACGACGGCAGCGCCACGTATGGCGACTGCCTCTTCGTCAACCCTTGGGCCACGCCGCCGACGTACCACCTCAGCCTCGAAGACTGCATCGAGATCTGAGCCGGCGCGAACCGGAGGGCCGCTGGCCGCCACGATCCTCGCGGCCCTCCTTCTCCTCCCCATCACCGGCGCCGAAACGTCTCTCGTCGACGCCCACATCCAATACGACGCCGTACAACTCGCCGGAACCATCAAGACCCCGTTCTTCGAGAGCCACGTCTTTGTCCCGCCCCAGCGCGATCCAAAGCGTGTCCTCCTGAGCCTGGTGGCCGAGGATCTCATTGTAAATTGGACCGACATGGAGCGCTACGACGTCGCCCATCCGGCAAACTGGTCCCGACCCTACGTGGGCGTCCAAAAAGGACCGACAACGCACGGCGAGGCCCAGCATGGTAGGGCCACGGCCAAGGCTTCGTTCGAAGCGCCCTCGGCAAACTTCCTCATTCACGGACTCGCCTCAAACGAGGGGCCCCTCATGGGGTTCGCCACGTCCAACGCGGCCTTGAAACCGAATCCCGGGACCCAGTGGGTCGCCGGAGCGCACTCCCGAGAATTCTCCAGCACACCCGACCCCAACGGCACCATCATCTACTTCCAACTCCCCGCTGGCGCAACCCAGACGACCCTCACGAACGGCACGGTCCACGTCCAAGGCAACCTCACCATCTACGCGTGGGAAACCGTCGTCGACGTCACCGACCAACAGGGCGACACTTCGTATGCGAGCGGCACGCGGTCGCAAAGCCCCGGCCCCGCCCCGGGAACAACGTTGCCCGCCCACGAACGAGAAACCCGCCTCCTCACCATCAACGCACGAAACGCATCCGCGACCATCACCATCGAATCCGGACAAATCCTCCTCTCCTCCGCAGCCGTTCCCCTGCATGTGGTCGGCAACGCCCTCTTCAGCAGCGCGCTTGGAAGAATCGGAGACCACGCCGTCCTCCAGGAGGACCTCCTGGTCGACGGACGCTTCCAACTCGAGGCCAACAACAAAACCGGATCCGAAACCCGCCGCCTGGAAGGCACCCTAGCATTCCGCCCGGGCGAGGCGCACCTGCGCGCCGGCGACCAAGAACTCGGGGCCGCCCAGACGGTCGCCCGATCGCAACCGCCTTGGTGGCTGATGGCCATCGCCGCCGGAACCCTGGTCCTGAGCGCGGCCGGCTACCAACGCTACAAGCCCACTCGGATCGAGGACGTGGAGCTCGCGTTCCTAAGCGGCCGGTCCAAGCGGGCGAATCGACTCGCCCAGCGACTCGTGCGTAAAACCCCTCGGGACCCCGATGCCGTGTTCCTCTACGGGACGGCCCTGTTGCAACAATCCGACCACGAACGACTCATCCGGAAACTCGAACCCCTCGCCAAGGCCCTCAAGAAAGGCGAGCGCCGCGGCGTCGCTTACCTATTGGCGGTCGCCGCCCATGTCGTCAACGACGAGGCCCGCACCCGCAAATGGGGTGCGGAAGCCGCCAAAGATCCTGAGCTCGCCAAGCACCTAGCAGAACACGGCCTCACAATTGGCAGCAACCCAGCGTCGCCCGCATCCGTGTCGGCCTACGCCTAAACCCGGAACGTTTCCAGTTGGGAGAGCAACTCCAAATTGGTGGACCTGGGCCGGTTTCAACAAAAATATTGGGCAGGCGGCCGTTGACCCGATTCTTGGTTCCCACGCCCTCGACGAAGAAAACCCTCATCCTGATCGTCGAAGACGACCACGACACTGCGGCCAGCCTCACACAACTCCTTCAATCTTCCCTGAAGGATAGCGAGATCGTGGCCAAGACGAGCATTGCCGACGCCAAACAATTCCTCGAGACTCGCCGCCCCGACGCGATCCTCGTTGATTACCGGATGCCCGAGCAGAACGGCGTGGACTTCATCGCCGAAATCCACGAAACCCGACCGGACCTGCCGGCCGTGCTCATGACCGCACTCCCGGATCCACAAATCCTGGCGCGCGCCGTCAACAAAGGCCGAATCCAGGGACTCTTCCTCAAGCCACTCGACTTGGAGCAGGTCATAGAGACCGTGCAGCGGATCCTGCCGACGCGCCCCAGCGTGACTGGCCGCATCCCGTACCAGCCTCCCTTCGGTCGATGGGAACGCGCGGATGGGCCTTGAATTCCCACTGCTTCCCAGTTCTCCCAACCAATGACGTTGCGACCCCGGTTGCTGTTCTGGCTTAACAAAGATTCAAAGACCTTGCCACAAGAAACAGCGCCAATCGCGGGTGGGCGAGATTTCGGGATACGTCGGAAACACGACTCGACGCGCAGGCCGACGCGTCGAACACCCGGGGGATTCGTTCGTGCGCCGAATACTTTTCGCAATACCGGTATTCATGCTCCTGCTCGCAGGCTGCACCGGCGCCGCGAACAAAGAATTGGTAGAGCCTTCGGAATCCGGTTCTGCGATCGTCGTGGAGGACGGCGAAGGCGGCCAAACAACCATCCGCGTAACAAACGAGACCGGAGCTGTCTACGGCCAAGTCTTGACCGACGCCGGATTCGGACTGCCGGATGCCCGAGTAACGGTCATCGGCGCCGACCATGGTGCCACGACGAACCAAACAGGCTGGTTTCAAATTCAAGAAATCCCGCCCGGGAAGCGGTTGGTCCGCGCCGAGCATGCTAATTATCGAGCGGCCGAAAGCGAAATAGTGGTCGAGTCTGGCAAAGCAAAACGACTCACAATCACGCTCGTCCCCCCGGTGGACGGTGAAGCCGGATATCGGCCGCATGTGCATGATTACTGGGCCGACAGAACGGAGGTAACGGTGGCCGACGCCGATTTCGAGATGTTTCGACCGTACGCGGCGGGGCCTTATGGACAGGCCTATGCCTACTTTGAAAAAGTGTTCTACGCCGCCGCTTCGCAGCCGTGCATAACAAGTGATCGAAAGGGGCTTAGTGGCGCCTCCAGAGAGTTTTGGTTTGATGACCCAAATCAGATCGTTTGGCCAGGAACGGCACGAATCGACATCACGCTCACCTGGACCGCGCAGGACTACGTCCCGGGTGACATGCTAAGCGTGGTCTGGCGACCGGCTAACTCGACATTATGGAACTGGGGGCAGGGCGTAAAAAGCGGCCAAATCTTCTCCATTCCGGTCGACCCGGCGATGGCAGACAGTGGCCATCAAACCTTCACAATGTGGCAGTTTGCGGCCTGCACCTGGGCGAAAGGTCAGAGCGGAACCGTTGCAAACTATGTGCAAGCTGGCAAAGTGTTCCCGGGAAAATTTCACGCCAAAATCGCTCTTGTCCGAGGTGGCGAGTTACTGCTCGAACCGCCCCATCCGAGGTTCTGGGCCAACGGCAGTTCAGTCCGCATATTGGATACAAATCAATCCTTGTCCTGTGTTAATTCGGCGTCAACATGTTTCAACGCAGCCTTCGGAAAGGGCCGGCTTAGTGAACCTCAAGTCTTTCGAAAAAGCCCTTCAGCGCTGATCCCTCCGGGTACGGGTCAAATTCTTCTGAACCTCTCGTGGAGCTACAGCCCCACCGGGAATGTGCCGCTCGGAATCGCGTACTCGCCTGCGAACACGGCACTGCGAGAGAAGGATGCCATGAATGGATACGCGAAAGCCCCGGTTGTTTCTCAGACCTCAACGTCCCGATCCTACTCTATTGAGCCGAAGCCGCAGGAGACGGACTCATTCTACCAAGCTATTTCGAATTGGGCATTCCTGTGGGGAGAAGAGGGCAAAGAATTGCAATACGAGTATACCCACGGATGCGGCCCGTGCGCGCTGAGCCTGCGACTTACAGTGGACGTCCTGTACAAACCCTCGAGCTAAGGAGGAGAGGCGCCGGGCCTTTGGCGGGCCCGGCATTAGGCGATGGCCTACCCGCTACTCCGGGATGCACCCGTCCGCCCTGTTCAATTGGTCATCCGAGGCTACCCAGAAGATCGTGCACTCTTTGGTGTCGTCGGTTACGAAGCACACAGCCCCGTCGAGCGCGTTGCTCGGCGGCGAGTCAAGCGCGCCGCAGTGCTGCGGGTCTTCGGTCCCGATCAGGACGTCGACGTAGTCGTCTCCTGCTGCCACCGACGGCATGGCCAGGACCCCGGCCAGGGCGATCAACGAAGCTGCCATCACGAGTTTGGTTGCCTTCATGGTTTGTTTGCCTCCGCGCCCAAATGCATGAGCGCC
This sequence comes from uncultured Halobacteriales archaeon, assembly GCA_964408365.1. GTDB lineage: Archaea > Thermoplasmatota > E2 > JACPAO01 > JACPAO01 > JACPAO01. The sequence goes on from CAYOZB010000120.1 coordinate 6,662, forward strand.
TGCACCACCGAAGCATCGAAGGGACGACTTCATTTGGCGACTTTTTGGTAACAGTTACCTCAACGTCTACGAAAGTTCCGCGGCCCTGACCCCCTCCGTGAATCTGCTATTTTGTCTATGACTCTCCCAACTGGTAACGTTCCCGCGTCGAGATTATTAGCGCATCGAGGACTGCCTGTTGCGCAATCCCTTGAAGGTGCAATCGGGTGTGGTGGGACTTGTCGGCCTCGGCGAGCGTCTTCCTCGTCATCGCGATGACGCGCCAAGCACGAACCCGGCCCGACCGGCTCCTTGAGCACCCGGTCCGCCTACAGATCTGGGATTTCCTCATTGGAGGCACCGGCGCACGGTTCACTCCGATCTGGAAAGCGACGGGCGTTTCACGAACCACTATACGGCACCACTTGGTCCTGATGCAACGCGCCGGGATCGTCGAAGGCATCGGCGCCCGCGCCTTCACCTACTTCCCCAACGGCCACAACCAAGACGCCGAAGCCAAACGCGTCCTCGAGCGTCGCCGCGTCTACGAAGTCGCCGCCATGATCCACCAACATCCAGGAATCACGCAACAGGAGATCGTCGACCCGTTGGTGATGCAGCGCAAGGTGTTCCGCGAAATCGCGGACCTTCTCATGGCGCACGACATGATCCGTGAGGAACGCCAAGGCAACCGCCCACGATACCATCCCCTTCCCAGGTTGAAACGCTGTTTCCCACCCGGAAGCGCGCAAGCAGACGGCAATGGAGGTTCCAACGCATGATCAAAATTGCTCTTCGAAACGCTAAAAAGACTACGCACAAAGCCGCGTCTTCTTGTGACGCGCAACCAGGCGACCCGACTCGGCGGCCACCGGGGATACCCAGGTGGCTTCCAACAGAAACCTCCGTCGAGTCTGCATCGCGATTGCAATCCTCGGGCTCGCCTTCGCGGCGGCGCCCGCCGCCACGGCCGAGTGCGTCGGAGTTGGCCAGTGGGCTGACGACGCGTGCGCCGAGGTCGACCCCTGGCCTTCGCCAGATGGTCCGCACGTGTGCATCTCGGACGAGCCGCTCGAGTATTGCGTCTAAGAAACAGCACGGAGGCGTCGGTGCTCTATGCGCGCTTACGTGCCTCGCGCTTTCACTCTCTATCCCACCCTCGGCGGCGGCGGACTTTTCCGTTGCCGAGGTTTCCTTTTCCAAGGCAGAAGTTGAAGGAAATCTTTCATTCCAACGGAATCCCACCTTTTGGACGGAAATTCCGCATGGCCCCGGCTCATTCGTCTGGCAGGTTCGGGCTCTAAACCTTACTGTCAATGTTTCTGAGCAGTCATTCGTGGAAGTGGGAAACCCCAGCAATTTATCGGAGCCACACACCAGGATCGCCAAAGGCCCACGCGAGTACACGGAGTTTTACTTTCAGGATGCCACGGCTAATGGCACAAGTAGAAGCGCGAATTCCAGCCTTCGACCGCGAGACGTCGGCGCTACCGCTCACATGCTCAGTGGGAAAGGCGCATTTGTTGTGACGCCCGGCAAACCTGAGCGCGATCCTGGGACACTTCCTCGGAATGACCCAGAAACCATCCCCGCCAACGCTACCTGGGCGACCGCCGACGACGGCCTTTTACATCTGGTCGGAAACTTTTCCATCCTCGTCGAGGATACCATCGTTACCGTACGCAACGCTACTGAAAATCAGGAATTCAACAGCGGGAACTCCACGCAAGGCATCGGAACGGCACCCCCAGGAAGCCCTTACCCTGTCAGGGACCGATACGAGCAACGCATCCGCCTCGACATCCCGGACGGAGCCCTCACTTTGCAATCGTCCAATCGACCCTTCTTCGTCGCCCTGCCCTACCTCGCGGCGGACGGAAATCTCACGGCCCGCTGGTATGACGCGGACGGAAACGTGCGGGACGCGGGCCAGGAGACAACTGTCAGTGAGGCTGCCTGGACGACGCAAGGCTCGATGGCGTTCTTGATTCGAAATCCGGTTGCGAACGGCACCACGCTTCAAGCCCGCATCGAGGCCGGGCCCGATGTCTTTGGTCTGCCGTCGGATTCACCTGAGATCGGATCCGAAATATTCGTGCCCGCGACTGGCCAGAACCCGACCTGGATCTGGCTTCCAGTTGCCTTTGCCATCCCGTGGCTAGCCTTGGTGGCAATGCGGCGCTATGGTCCGGGCGTTCGCATCGACGACGTGGAATGGGCCCTCATGGAGCCGAAGCCGCGACTGGCTCGTCGCCTGGCGCGGCGATACCTGCGAGGTCGCCGCGATGATCCGACAGCTGTTTTCCTTTACGCGGCCGCGTTGAGCTCATCCAAACGGTTTCGCGAAGTCGTTCGGCGGATCGAGCCCATGGCCTCACGTCTCGCTCCTGGGATGCGCGCCAGCGTCGCTTTCATTCTGGCGGACGCCGCCGGAAGAATCGGGGATAACGTCGTCGAAGCCCGCTGGGCAAGCGAGGCCAGAGCCGACCCGCTGCTCCGCGCCGCGATGCCCAAGAAGAGCGCCCGGTAGGCCGTAGCGGCCGTAACGAAGCGCCCGGCCTGCATGACAGGAGTCCCGTCAAGCGGGGCACGAGGGTTTCCCTTCGCTTCGCGGCCGCGGCCGGAGCGGCAGTCCGCGCGGTCTCCGCCACCAGGAGAAGTTCCGAATCCCGTTTTTCGGCTGGCCCCGGTGCGCTGCGGCGTCCCAGCTGCTCGCTGCGCAATGTTGAAGGCGTGGTCCACGATCGAGGTGCTCGTGGTCGAAGCCGTCCCCGTCGCCTTTTGCGGCTCGGTTTGGTTTGATGCGCGCGACTTTTTCCGAACGGACCTGGACGACGAGAAAGAATTCTTTTTCAAGGTCGCGAAGTGGGAATCGCGCGACGACGTCGTAGAAGAGTTCGAAGACGGCGTGTACATGTGGGCGGAGAATGCGCGCGAGTTCGACCTGCCCGCACCGTCCGACCGCTGAATGCGAATCGAGCGGTAGCCGAAACGCATCAACCATGCTCGCGGCGCAAAGAGAATCGGTCCCACGTTCGTGTTTTCGACGCATCTAGTGCCACGGTCTTGGACGACGAACCCTTGCAGCGGACGCAACAGGCCTCAACGGTAGCCGCCGGTTCGCTGCATTAGGATGAGCGCCATCCCGAGGTAGACGAGCATGCCAAGCAGGATGTTGATCATGATGAGGATGGGTTTTTGTTCATGCCGCGGAGTCAGGAGCACAACGAGGGGGATCCAAACGAGCGGCGCGAGGAACAAGAGAAGGTCGACGTGGAGGGCAAAGACCACGGCACAGGAAACCGCACCCAGAGCGCTAGCCGCGAGAGCGGAAAGAGTCACCAACTTCCAATTCTTCAAGGTTTGCCGACCTCGTTTTCGCAGGATTGCGTGGGAGTCCCGAAACCCGTGCGTGAGTCATCCTTCTCCGGCGGATTCATCACGGCGAGGTCCCCAGGTCGGACCGCCAAGGTAAATCTTGTGGCCACCGTCGAG
>CAYOZB010000121.1:0-10114 GCA_964408365.1 uncultured Halobacteriales archaeon
CCGGCACCAACCTGGAACCAGGCTCCAGACCCGACCCCTTCGCATGCGCTTCCACACTTCGCGCCGGTCCCGGCTGCGCCGTCGGCCTCGAAGCCGGCCGAAAGCCACCACGTGTCCGATGACGAGTGGCTCAAGGTCGCGACGAAGCGACGTGGAAACCCCGAACTGGCAAGTGTCGGGTGGACCCTCGTACTCATCGGTACGGCCGTCGTCGCGGCGACCTACTATTGGGGCATCACCTACGGCGATCTCTTCGCACCCGCCGGCATCCGCGGCGATTTCATCGGCGCAGCGCTCCTGATCATCGGCCTCGTCGTTGCGATCGTGTTCATGTTGCTGCCCGGGGAACACAGCGTCGGACTAACGCCCGCGTCGTCCGACCAGGACGTCGAGAACCTCGTCCGCTCCACGAACGGCCAAGTGCTCATCTCGCAGATCCTCACCGGCATTGGGTTCGCCCTCGTGATGCTCGGCGTGATCTGGATGGCCTACTGGTTGCGCGCGTCCTACGTCGACGACACCGATCTTCGAAGCACCTTCGGTGGCATGGACACGGCCACCCACTTCATCGGCATCCCCATGTCCGCCCTCGGCGTCCTGATCCTGTTCTTTTTCCTGGGCCGTCTGTCGAGCGCACGACGCGCACGGAACGCCGCGGTCCTTCTGTGGATCCACCGGCACTCGGGAGCAGCGAACCCGTCGTCGGCTCCGGCGGGCGTTTTCACGACCGGAGTGACGGAACAGCAAGTGCAGGACCTCATGAAACGCCTCGATGGTCTCATGGCGCAACTTCCGGACGCTGCCGTCACGGAATTCTCGAAGAGCAACGAAGCCGACACGTACCTCAAACTGTTGGGGTCGTAGGCGCGCCCTTACAGGAGCGGCTGTTTTTTCAGCCAGTCCAGGTCGGAGATGTAGAGCTGACGGATGTCGGTGAGGCCGAAGCGACGCATCGCCAAGCGTTCCAATCCCAAACCCCACGCGAGGACCGGCGTCTTGACGCCGAAGGGAACGGTCACTTCGGGACGGAAAATTCCGCAGCCGCCGAGCTCCATCCACTTCTCCCCAGTCCACACTTCGACCTCCATCGAGGGCTCCGTGTAGGGGAAGTAGGCGGGACGCCACCGAAGCTCCGGGAACCCGAGTCGCTTGTAGAATTCCTTCAGGATCCCGAGTAGCATCCGGAAGTCGGCCCCGGGCTCGGTCGCGATGCCTTCGATCTGATGGAACTCTGGAAGGTGCGTCGCGTCCATCGTCTCCTTTCGAAACACGCGTCCGATCGAGAACACGCGCAGCGGACCCTCGGGGTGTTTCGCCAGGTGACGGATCGTGCCGACGGTGGTGTGCGTTCGAAGGAGGGCGCGTCCGGCTTCGGACGTGTCGAATTTTCCACCCCAGCCCCGGCTGCCGGTTCCGCCGCCTTTCTCGTGGACCTTCCGGACTTTCTCCACCACATCCTCTTCGACGGGGAGCGTTGCCGGGTTGGAGAGATAGAACGTGTCTTGCATTTCGCGCGCTGGGTGATCCTGCGGAATGAACAGCGCATCCATGTTCCAAAGCGCGGGCACGACGTATTCTTCCTCGATCTCTTGGAACCCGAGCTCGACGAAGATGTCGCGGACCTCTTCGATGAGTTGGACCATCGGATGCGGCTTGCCGATGACAGGGTGCGGCGAGGGCGTGTGGACGTCGTACGGGCGGATCGCCTTGGAACGCCACTCACCCGATTGGATGATCTCGGGCGTCATCTGCGAGATCTCCGCCTGCACACTCAGCGCCGACGCCGTGAGCGATTTCCCGGCGTCGGTCAACGTGACGCTGCGCTCGCGTTGTTCATGGAACCGAAGGACGCCTTGGCGACCGCGAAGCATCTTGAGCGGCTCGGCCGGCAGTAAGGCCTCTTCCACCTCGGTCGACGTGGCTAAACGGGACAACAATTCTTCGTCGGCGGTCACGGGCGGCGCGGTGGCGTTCGCGACGATGGTCGTGTCGCCACCGGATTTTTCCATCTGCCCGAGGCCTTTGCGTTTCCACCAGGCAAGCGCGATCTGGGTCTTCGTCGGATCCCATCCGGCGCCGGGGAGCTGCGAGAGCACGACGCGGCCCATGTGTTGAAGTGCATGGCGGTGGAGTTGCCGTTCGGGGGGCCCGTCGCGCGCGTAGCGTTTGCCTTCGTCGGTGAGGCCGACGAGGACCGTCACTTGCTCGTCGATCTTGACCAAGCCCTTGGCTTGGAGCCAAGAGGTTGCGCCGCTGATCTCCGTTTCCGACATGCTCGCCAGGTTCGCGACGTCAGGGAGTTTCACGGTCCCTTTGCCGCGCAAGGCGTTCAGCACGCGTTTTTCTGGGTTCGATAACGTGGATGCGCTGGGTGCGACGTCGGCCATGATCGTCACGGGGCGACGGACACGTTGCGCGCATCGTTCAGGTCTTCTCGCAGCTTCATCGCGACCTTTCGCGCGGCTTGAGCGAAGTCCTTGCCGTTGGAAGCGTAGAGGATGGAGCGGCTGGAGGAGAGGATCGCGTTCTCTCCGCGGAGATTGGCGCCGTACTTGATCGCGTCTTGGACCGTTCCGCCTTGGGTGCCGATGCCCGGGATCAGGATCGGCACGTTCGGTCCCGCGGCTCGCCGGATGGACTGCAACGCCTTCGGCACCGTCGACGGGGCGATGAGGGCGACGTTCTCGTGTTGGTTCCACGTGAGCGCTTTTCTGGCGACGTGCTCGAAGAGGGGCATGCCGCCGATCTGAAGATCCTGGAAGTCCGCTGCGCCCGGGTTCGTGGAGCGGCAAAGGACGAAGACGCCGCGGTCTTCGTAGTTGAGGAACGGCTCGATGGAGTCGAAGCCCATGTACGGGTTGACCGTCACGGCGTCGACGCCGAGGTCGTCGAAGTACGCTTCCGCGTAGGCTTTGGCGGTGGACCCGATGTCGCCGCGCTTGCAGTCGAGGATCACGGGGATCTCTTCAGGGATGTGTTCGATGGTCTTTCGCAGCATCGTGACGCCGCGTTCTCCGTGTTTTTCGTAGAACGCGATGTTGGGCTTGTACGCGCACACGAGATCCATCGTCGCGTCGATGATGGCGCCATTGAACTCGAGGATGGGATAATCGCTTTCGCGCACGTGCGGCGGGACGAGGCTCATCTCAAAATCGAGGCCGATGCAAAGGAGGCTGCGGTTGGTCCGGCAGGCGCGTAGCAACCGGTCCTTGAATTTCACGCGGACTCCCGAATGCCGGCCAGCCTTGGGGCTCGTATAAAATGTTCCTTGAACCGGGGGCGTTGCGAGGGCCGTCAATCACGGCTAAATACTGTGCTTATCTTCCGGCTGCCGGCCCGGTTCTGGATTCTATGGGAGACGATTTTGAAGAGGGCGACTCGGACCGCGAGTTCGAGGAAGACGAGTTCCAGGAATCCGGAGAAGCGACCGTCACCAAGAAGCGTGAAGAGATCGTCTTCTGCCCGCGAGACGGCGAATACATGCCGTACCACGTCAAGGGCGCCCTCGTCGTGCGTCGCTGTCCGAAATGCGGATATGAGCGCGAAGGCGGCAGCTGAACGACGGATTTCGGGCCGTGTTCAACAACGTTCATTAAGGCCTTTCGGGAGTGCTAGCTGATGGCGTTCCGCGGCCTGACGGTAGCATTCCTGTTTTTAACGGTCGTCCTCGCTGGGTGTGTGGGCGGCAACGCAAGCCCCGCTGCTGCTCCTCCCGTTGAAGGAGAAGGCGCGCGCGTGTCGGGAACCGTCCTCGACCCAGAGATGCTTCCGGTCGTGAACGCGATCGTTTCCGTCCACGACACGAAGAGCTTCGAACTCCAGCGAAACGCCACGACGGACGGCCTCGGAAACTTCGACTTCGGCAAGGTCGCCGCGGGCACATGGGTCCTTGTCGTGAGCGCCTTGGGTTACCACGATGAGACTCGCAACATCACCGTGCTCGCGGGCGTGGACCAGACCATCCGCTTTTCCCTCAAGCCGATCCCGGTGGGCGTCGCGTACCACGAAACGCAGACCGGTACCGTCACCATCCAATACGGTCTTGCGTGGAGTGTCGGCGGCGACTTCAACCGCGGCTGCATCTACCCGATGGTCACCTGCCAAGCGATGGTCGAGGCGGCCTCGGCCCACGAGTTCACGACCGACGACCCGAAACTCGCTCCGCTCACCACCATCGTCATCGAAGACGTATGGGAAGCGAACTCCGCCGTATGCGCCAAGAGCGTCGCCGTCGACATCTACAACCCCGACAACTCCGGAACGACGTGGCCGAGCAAGGACAACCCACACTACTGGACGAACAACCCACACGATAGCTGGGCCGTCACGAGTCCGGTCATCATGGTCATCCCGCGCGAACAACTAGGAAACGCCGACGCGATCGACGACCCGAGCCGTGTCGAAAGGAACGGCGGCGAACGGTTGTGGGTCCGCGGCGACTGGGTGCTTCGGCACTTCCCGCCTGGTTCCGGATTGACGAACCTGCCGGTCGACGCCAACTGCTTCACCGAGCAACAGTTCGACATCTTCTGGACGACGTTCTACAAGGAACCGGCGCCGGAAGGCTTCACCGCTCGGATGTAAATCCGCGCTTGTTTAGCTCGCCGAGGATCTGCGTCCCATCGAGTACACGCTGGAGAGGACGCGCCAGACGCCGCGCAGCACTTTCTCGGTCTCGCGCAACGCGAGGTCGTGGTCGCCGTGCTTGGCGTACCGTTCGATGAGCTTGCGTTCGTCCTGCGAGTGTTCGACGTCGGCTTTCTCGTGCACGTCGAAGAATTGGAGCGTGCGGGCGTCCTTGACGCCGAAGAACTTCTTCAGGCCGGCGATCTTCTCGTGCGCGACGTGCGGCACTTGGGATTCGTACGCGAAGAGGGCGCTCAATCCGACGAGCGGGTTCGCGTGGCGGGTGACGCGCTGGAACGTCCGCACGAAGGCGCTGACGGACCCGGAGGGCACGTGCTCTTCGACGGCGGCTCGGGCGACGCCGATGCCTTCGGCGAAGCGGAGCCAGAGTTCCGGGTGGTTCTCCGGACCGTGTTCCTCCTCCATGAGGTTCTCGAGCAGGACCTGTCGGTCGCGGATGTCGGGGATGCGGTTGTGCACGCCGCTCACGTACGTCGGAAAGGCGAGGACGTGGTGGAAATAGTCCTTGGAGTAGCGCTGGAGATCCGCCTTCGAGAGTTCGCCCTTGGACCACGCTTCGTAGAACGGGTGGTTCAGCAGGTTGTATTTCTCGATCAAGGCGTCAAGGCGGGCAAGGTAAGAAACCGTCAAAGGAGCCACCGACCGCCTTGCGCAAACGGGCCGGATTTATGAAACATGCGGCGGCCGCTGCGCCCGGATCGTGAGACGAACGTAGTCGAAGGTGCGGCCGTTTCCGACTTCGTCCATGCGTTCGAGAAACCGTCCAAGGAGTTCTCCGCGGAGCTGGGGCGTGGGAAGCGCGCCCAGGTAAGGTCGCAGGATGACCGCGTTGGAGAAACGCGCGAATGTTTCGTCGTCCGGGAACGTGACGGGCGCCGCTTTGAGGCTGGCGTCGGCGTGGACGAAGCCGCTGATGAACAACCGTTCCGTTGTGCTAGCGTCGTCTTCGTAGTGCCAGGGTGCCTTCCAGTCTTTGAAGAACTTCGTGAAGGCGGGTTCCTTGCGGATCCCTTCGGTCACGTTGCGGACTTTTTCGAGGTTGCCTTCCCCGCCGCATTGCGCCAAGAGCTCCCCGCTCGGTTTCAGGTGACGGAAGAGTTCGAGGAACAGTTTGTCGTGGTCTTTGATCCAATGGAACACGGCGTTGGAGAAGATCACGTCGAACGGGCCGGTCGGCGGCAGCGCCAAGACGTCGGCGGGAAACACTTCGACCCGGTCCATGTACCGTCCCAAACGGGGAATCGCTTTCTCCACCATCATGGGATCGTTGTCGATGGCGACGACGCGCCCCTTCGGGACGCGTTTGACGAGTTCTTCCGTGACCGCTCCCGTGCCGCAGCCGACGTCAAGAACGTGCTCGTTGCCTTTCCACGAACGCGTGTCCATGAGGGCGACGCCCCATTTTTGTTGGACCGTCGACGCGTCCTCGTAGAGGTTTGCGTCCCACTCAAAACTGCGCGTCACTGCACTGTCGTGAAATGGTCGCGGGTAGAAAGACCTAGGCGCGGACGGCTGGACGTTTAGCCGGATGCGCGGGTGATCATGCGTCGGCCCATGGCTTCGAGGTACTCGATTTCTTTGCCGGCCTCGAGGCCGTCTCGGAACTCGTCCGGGACGTCCATGTCGAAGGTCTGGTACGTCTCCAGGTCCATGAGTTGGACGTTGCTGCCGTGGACGTTGAGGACCTGGGCGCGGCGCTTGTCGATCTGGGGCACGAACACCTTGGCGGAAACGGACGCCTGGAGCGTGCGCTTGTTACCGGTGAAGATGTCGATTGCGGTGATGTTGGCTTTCGCGGACCCATGCTTTCCCGGCTTCGACGTGTCGATCGAAACGATCTTGCACGGGAAGTCGTCGATCAAGACGTACCGGCCTTCGCGCAGGGTCCGGACTTCCGTTTGCTCTTTCATGAAATTGACCGGGGTCGCCGAAGAAGGTGTTTGATATATAGCTTTGGAGCGGCCGCGTTTCGCTTCCCCGAATTTTCTTTTCGGGTTCCAAACGGTTAAGTCGGCTGCATCGGCTCGCGGCGGCTGTGCCGGCCCAGTATCTGTCACCCGAGTGGTTGGCAGAAGGTCGCGCGCGGATCGAGAAATCCAAAGAGTTCAAGGACGCCGCAAAGACGCTTGAACTGTCCATGATCAACGTGATCACCGACGTTCCCAAGCGCGGCACCGTGTTCATCCGATACGCGTTCTCCTTCGGATCGATCCAAGATCTGCAGCTCGGCACCGATCCCGCGATTGCCGCCAACGAAGCGGACTTCAAGGTGACCGGCAACTACGACACGTTCGCGGGGCTCACTCAAGGCAAGATTTCGATCGTGCAGGCGTTCTTGTCGCGAAAGATCCACCTCGAAGGCAACGTCACCCGGGCGATGAAATTCGTGAAACCCCTCGACACCATGAACCGGATCCTTCGCCAAGTTCCGACGGTGTATTGATGGCTCCCCAAGAGACGAACGAGGGGCTCCTGCGCGAACTGCGTCTCATCACGGCTATCACCGTCGTCATCGGGACCGTGATCGGCTCCGGCATTTTCTTCGGCGCCAACCGGGTCGCCGGCGGCGTCGACACCGCCTGGGCGATGTTCGCCCTCTGGATCGGCGCCGGACTCATCACGCTCCTAGGCGCCCTGACGTACGCCGAGTTCGGCGCGATGTACCCGCGTTCCGGCAGCGACTACGTCTACGTCAGCAAGTCCCTCGGTCCCCGATGGGGATTCCTTTCCGGTTGGAGCGCATTCTCCATCAATATCCCCGCCTCGATCGCGTTCCTCGCGCTTGCCGCCGGGAGCCAGTTCGACGTGCTCAAACCCGACGGGCACCAAGAATTCCTCTACCCAGGCTTCTCGGAACAGTTCACCGCGATCGCCATCGTTGCGATCTTCACGGCCATCAACTACCTCGGGGTCCGCCAAGGAGGCCGCGCCCAACGGATCCTCACCTTCGCGAAAGTGGGCCTGATGCTGGGCTTGGCGTTGGTCGCATTCTTCTCGCCCCGAAGCGATTACGGAAACTTCTTCGACGTCGACCGAGACGGCGACGGACGGTTCGTGTTCGCCCTGGTCGCCGCACTATTTGCATACGATGGATGGAGCTCGATCACGCGGATCAGCGGCGAAGTCAAGGACCCACAACGAACGGTGCCCCGCGCCCTCACCTTCGGCGTGCTGGCCATCATTGGGATCTACGTCATCATGAACGCAGGATACCTCGTCGCGTTGGGCCTCGCCGGCATGGAAGCCGGCTCCGCCGTGTCGTCACGTCCCATTGCGAGCGCGGCCGCGGGGGTGCTGGTCGGAAACGCCGGCGAAGCCGTCGTCGCCGCGATCGTTGCCGTCAGTATCCTCGGAACCATCAACGGCCTCATCCTCAGCGGGCCTCGGATCTATTTCGCCATGGCACGCGACCGGCTTTTTTTCCCCGCGATCGGGAAAGTCCACGACGAGCACCGCACGCCACACGTGTCGATCGGCGTCCAAAGCGCGTTGGCGGCAGTGCTCATCCTGTTCGTACCCTTCGACTTCCTTCAGAACTACGTCGTCCTCGCGGCTTGGGTGAGCTATGTCCTTGCCGGCATCGGACTCCTTCGACACCGCCGCACGCACCCGGACGTTGCACGGCCCTACCGGGTCCCGTTGTACCCGTGGATCCCCCTCGGATTCGTGATTTTCGCCACGAGCTTCATCCTCTACCTCCTCGTCTCGAACTTCTACCCCGTCTTCCAGCCGCGCGACCTCGTCTATTTCCTCATCAACGTCGGGGTCTTGCTCCTCGGATTCCCAGCGTACGAGATCCTTCGACGGCGGTTCGACCGGACGGAGCCAAGCCCAGGTTAATAGGCCCCCTTCGTTTTCCGCGCCCCGCCTGCACCCATGGCATTGCCCCACACGGAACAACTGCGCGACTGGCTCCTCGACCTGAGCCAACGCGTCAACAACGTCACCCGCGCCGCGCTCAGCAAACCCGGCGCAGGACGCGTCGTCCAACAAGGCGCCTACGGGGTGCCGACCGTGAGCGCCGACCAAGAGGCCGAGAAAGCCATCATCGACGCGTTGCCGGAAGCCCCGATCCCACTGAACCTCTTCTCGGAGGAGGTCGGCTTGGTGAAGACGAAAGGCGCCAAGTGGACGCTCATCGCCGACCCGATCGACGGTACACGCAACGCGATCCGCGGCATCCCGTTCTTCTGCACGTGCTTGGCGATCGCGAAGACCGGCTTGTCCGACCTCGAGATCGGATTGGTCCGCGACACCACCACAGGCCAAGCCTATCTTGCCACCAAAGGCCAAGGCGCCTACCTTGACGGGGAACGCCTCAAAGTTCGACCTTTGGACGAGAAGCAGATCATCGTGGCCGCCGCGCTCGACTACGAAAGACAACTCTCGATCAAGTGGCAACCGCAGATCCACTTCCGGGACATGGGGAGTTCCGCCCTCGAGCTCTGTCTCGTCGCAACGGGCGGCATCGACCTCTTCCTCAGCACCAAACCATACCTGCGCGTCGTCGACGTCGCCTCCGCGACCCTGATCCTTCGCGAAGCCGGCGGCGAAGCACTCAACCTAAAACGGAAGCCTTTAACCGCGGGCCTCGACCTCAAGGAGCGAATCTCGATGATTGGGTTGGGCGACCGTCGTGTTCTCCAGGTGCTCCAATGAAATGGGGCATCGTGGGAAAGCCCAATCTCAACTACATCTACAAGGAGATGGTCGAAGTCGTCGACCAGCTCAAGAAGCGAAAACAAGACGTCGTCTTGGAAGAACGGTTTGCGAAACAACTCAACAAGAAAGGAAAACCGCTCGAGAAACTCGACGCCGACGTGATCGTCACGGTGGGTGGCGACGGCACCATCCTCATGGCACTGGAGTACACCGACCGACCGATCCTTGCCGTGAACGCGGGCGGCGTCGGATTCCTCTCCGAGATCGAACCCAAATACATCGGCTCCGCCATCGATCGGATCCTGAAGAAAGACTACCGGATCGAAGAACGCGACCGACTCAGCTCCTGGCTGGACGGCCAACGCCTTCCCGACGCGGCGAACGAAGTCACCGTCCAGACGGCAAAGATCGCCAAACTCATCAAGTTCCAGACCGCCGTTGACGGCGAGGTGATGGACACGTTGCGCGGCGACGGATTGATCGTCGCCACCGCCACCGGCAGCACGGGGTACTCGTTGAGCGTCGGGGGACCCATCCTCCACCCCGAAGTGCACGCCTTGGTCATCTCCCCCATCGCCCCGTTCCGTCTGGGCGCGCGGCCCGTCGTCATCCCAGCAAACAGCGAAGTCAAGATCACCCTGTTGGAAGGAACGCGCGGCCGCATCGAAAAAGAAGGCCGCGTTGTCGTCGACGGACAACACGGCTACTCTCTCGCCATCAACAGCGTCGTCACCATCAAACTGTCCGCCCGCAAATCTCGGTTCATCCGCTTCACCGGCGGCTTCTACGACCGCGTCCGCACGAA
>CAYOZB010000122.1:0-10051 GCA_964408365.1 uncultured Halobacteriales archaeon
CATCCAAGCCTCCAAAGGCATCCTCGCCGCCGCCGACGCACACATGCTCGCCCGCGGCGTCTTCCCACCCAGCCAAACCGAACGCTACCACGAACTTTCCGAAAAGCGAACCTCGGACCATCCCCCCGTGCAACTCCAAAAACCGTGGATCGACTGGGCCTACCAATTCAAGGTCGACCCCGAACACGCCGCCCAGGTCGACGCGGCCGAAGCATGGAGACACGCCGCCGACAGCATCCTCGCCGCCGTCCCCATCGCCCTCCACACCGCCGGCCTCAACTCCCTCGACGAATACGCCCGACAAGACGGACTCATCGACCACCTGGTGTACTACAAACGCGCCGTCAAGATCCCTTGCGCAAAATGGGTCCTCAATCCGACCGGCCGCGTACGCGTCGGAACCTTGCGCCTCCTCGAAGCCTCCCTCGATGGACGCATCTCCTTGGAAGAAGCCCAGCGCTGTTTCGCCCCGGTGGCGCGACCCTTCGAAGAACCCATCCGCACGCTCGACGCGTTACGGACGGCCACCCTGCAATAACCGATTCAACTTGTCTGCGTCGGCACCGAAACCGGTTTCGCTTGCGACGCAGGAGTCGGGATCACGCGTCGCGGGCCATTGCCGTTCCACCGCAGCGCTGCTTCGAATGCGCGTTCCGTCGTCTTAGCGAGTTTGTCCCAGTCATGTTCCCGGATGACGCGTTCCCGGCCATTGGCCCCCATTCGTTGGGCGGCTTCCTCGTCGCTCAGGATGGCCAAGAGTTTCTCCGCCAAGCTGAACGGGTCACGCGGGATCGCGAGAAGGCCGTTCTCGCCTTCGCGCACGAAGTTGGGGATGCCGCCGATGTTGGAGCCCACGACGGGCCGTCCGCACGCGTTGGCTTCCGCCAACACCATGCCGAAGGATTCCGCATCGGTGGTGCTCGGCAACACGACGACCGACGCTTTTCGGTATTCTTCGATGAGCCGTTCCTCCGGTAAGCGGCCGAGGAGTTCGACCGCGCCTTCGAGTTCTCGGGCCTTTTCGGTATAGGTGGGGAACCGGTCGCCGCCGCCCACGACGGCAAGCTGAGCGTGGGGGATGTGTCGGCGAAGGAGCAGGAAGGCGCGCCAGAGGATGTCGATGCCTTTCCACCGGTACGTCTTGGACAACGGGCCCACGAAGAGGATCCGGCCGGGGACGGCGGGTCCGGCCGGGCTGAACTTGTTCGCCTCGACGCCGGGAGGAACGATCCAGGCGCGGTCGCGTTGCGCGCGAAGCGCATGGTCGCGCACGAAATGACTGACCGCAATCAAACCGCTGGCGTTCTTGAGCATCCGGCTTTCAAGGGTGTGCCGATCCGTCCACGCGATCGCATTCAGCATCGGCGAACTGCCCTGCAGTCGACCTGCGTGGTAGGTGACGACGAAGGGCACGCGGGCACGTCGAGCGGCCATGTAGGCCATCTCGGCAGGAAAGGGAACGGGCGTGTGGGCGACGATCAAGTCGGGAGAAATTTCGCGGATCTTTTTCCGCACCGTGCCTCCAAAGCCGAGATCGATGGGGGCGTTTCCTATGAACACGGAGGGATGCCAACGTTCCAGACGGACGCCGTCCAATACGCCGGACGGGTGTTCGTCGCGGGTGAAAGTGACCGCGTGGACTTCGTGGCCGTGCTTGGCCAATCGTGACAGGATCGAGTGTGCATATCGCTCCAATCCACCGCCTTCGGGGCTATAGTACGGGGTTACGGCGAGGATTCGCAGTCTGCGTCACCTCCGCAGCGGGCTGACTCGGTGTTCGTTGACCACGTCGCGCGAGCACTTCTTCGTAAACTGCGAGGAACCGTTTCGTGATGGCGTCCCAACTGTACGATTGTCGGATCGCCTGGGACAACGCGGCACCCGCGGGCACAGCGGCAGGAAGGAGCGCTGCGCGGATCTTTTGAGAGAGGTCCTCCGGGTCGCCGCGTCGGGCGATGAGCCCGCCGCCTCGTGCGGTCTCCGCGACGCCAGGGAGATCGGAGGCCACGACGGGCGTGCCACAGGCCATGCTTTCTACCAAGGCGATGCCGAACGCTTCTTGTTGGTTGATGCTCGGGAGGATCGTGAGCCGCGCGCCGCGGTACAAGGCGGGGAGGTCAGCGTCGGGAACATGGCCCAAGAACCGTGCGTCGACGCCAAGGCGGTTTGCTAAGGATTCCAGTTTTCGTCGCATGGGTCCGTCGCCGGCGATGACCAACGGCGGCGCGGAATGGAACCGGGCCAACGCGCGGATCAGAACGTCCACGCCTTTGTACGGGACGAGCCGGCCGACGAAGAGAAGCCGGTCTTTGGCTCCGATCATCCGTCCGACGGTGGAGAACCTGTTCATGTCGATGCCGTTCGGGACGACACGCCATCGCGATTCCGGCACGTCCTCCAGGCTGGGTGCGGAGCGTCCGTATGCGTAGGAGCGCACGATCACGGCGTCGGCGAGTCTGTACGAGCGCGTACCGAACGCGCGATAGGCCCGCGAAGCGACTTTTCCCAGGATACCCGGTGGGGATGGCTCGAAGTGGAAGTCCAACACGGTGCCGACGCCCATCGCATGCGCCGTGCGCAGGACAGGGCCGGTCGTGAAGGGGTATGTCGCTGGCACCTGGACGATGTCGGTGCCAGGGTCGATCTTCTTCGCAAGGTCCACGACGGGGGTCCGGAACAGGGTGGTCGTGCGTTTCACGCGATGGATGCGCACGTTGCGTCGCACACTTTCCGTCGCGGGGCCGCTCGTCGAGCAGACCAACGTGACGTCGTGTCCGCGTTGCGCGAGGTGGGAGGCGACTTCCCCGAGGACGCGTTCGACTCCGCCGACGTGGGCGCGTTTGCTTTCGGCGCCCGTGCCCGGAAGGGGGTCGAACGGGGAGACGATGGTGATCCGCATTCGGATGCCTCACGTTGTTTCGGACCACGTGACGGGGGTGCTGAGGTCCGTGGCGCCTGCCGTGTTCGTTGCGCGGAACGTGATCTGCGACCCGTTGGGGACGTTGAAGCTCTTGGCCCAGCTTCCCCAGCTTGTTTTGTCCAAGGTGCGCCAGGTGCCGCCGTTGACCTGGGCTTCGACCGTTGCGATCGTATGTCCAGACGCGGTGACATCGACTTCGACCCACCAATCATTGCCGACCGCTTTCGGGAAGAAGTTCGCATCGAACGTCGAAGGCGGTGAGGTGGTGGTCGGAGGAGGTGGCACGGTGGTCGTGGTCGGGGTCGGGCTGCACGTGGTCATCCAACAGTAACGTTCGGAGAGATCTTGGGCTCCGGTGCTGCTGGTTGCGCGGAACTCGACGATGCTGTTGCGGGGAGCGTTGAAGGATTCGGCCCAGCTTCCCCAGCTTCGCAACGTGAGGGGTTGCCAGGCGCCGCCGTTGACGCGCGCGTCGACGTTGGTGATGGCTTCGTTGGCGCTGACGGCGACTTCGATCCACCATTCGTTCACGTTCGGGGAGACTGCGAACCCTGCGTCGAAACCGGTCGGCGGAGTGGACGTGGTCGGGGTCGGCTGCACCGACGTCGTGGTCGGGGGAGGGACCGTTGTGCTCGGGGGTGGTGGCGAGGAGCCGACGCTGCGCTTTGACAATGTGCCGTCCATCCAGGTGAAGGGTAGGCTGATCGAGTATTGGTTCGACGAATCCGTTGCGCGGAACTCGATCTTCGTGCCCGCGGGAGTGTTGTAGGAGGAGGTCCAGGCGCCCCAGCTCGACTTGGTCATGGGCCGCCAGTGGTCGTTGTTGATGCGGATCTCCGCGGCGCTGATGGTGCGTGGCGAGTCGGGCTTGACGGAGAGTTCTTGCCACCAAGCGTTGGGGGATTTGACGTCGAACGTCGCGCTCCAAGTGCTGGGCGGTTCGATGATGGCAGGCTGCAACGCGGGGTACGGCAAGTGCGGGTACACGGCGTCATAGGGTGCGTGGGTGTCGAACACGAGCACCGCGTCGCTTCCGCCGGAAGTGTGGTGGAGACCGGCCTCAACGACGATCTGCATCGTCCCGGTGTTCCACAAGTCGGCCAAGATCGGGCCGCGGCTCACCTTCCAGGGGTACAGGTCGACGAACGAGGATGCGGCCGTTCCGGTGGCGCCGGTGGTTGCGTCGAGGTACCAGATGCCGTCGTTGGCCCCGTTCGGGCCGTTGGCGAGGACTTCTTGGACGCCGTCGCCGTCGACGTCGCCGATGGCGAGGTCCTTGTTGCTCCACCAGGTTCCCAAGGTCTTCTTCCAGACCAGGGTGCCGTCGGCTGCGTACCGGTAAAAGGAGCCGGCCCCGAACGGCTTGAAGGCGTCGGCCGGGTCGAAGGGCGGCTTGTGGCCCATCGTGTTCCAGTCGCCCCAGTACACCTCGTTCTTTCCATCCTTGTCGGCGTCCCCGATGATGGCGTGGGTGTAGGTGAGCGGCGCGCCCGTCGGGTCCTGGCGCGCCCATAGGACTTTGCCGCCGCTGTCGAGGGCCAGGAGCATGGCGTGGTTCTGGCTGTAATCCTCGGCGTCGTGGCTGTCGCGTGCACCGACGACGATCTCGGGTCCGCCGACTCCGTCCAATTGTCCGATCGCCGGACCCACGGGCATGCTGCCGGAGCCAAGGTTGTACTTGACGCGAGCATCAAACGGCCACCCCGGGAGGGTCGCGCCGCTCTTGCCGCTCATGGCGGTGACGACGCCGCCGTCCGAGGCGAAGACGACCTCGGGGTAGCCGTCGCCGGTGATGTCGGCCACGGTGGGTTCGGCGTTTCCGCCGCCGATGCAGCGGGACCACATGATGGTGCCGTTCTGGTACAATGCGTAGACGCCGTTTTCTTCGGTCGACGCGATGATCTCGAGATCCCCGTCGCGGTCCAGGTCGGCGAGGACCGGTTTGCTGTCGCTGCCGGGGTTGGAGTAGCAGACGTTGAGGCGTTTTTCCCACTCTTTGATGAATTTGAAGGCGCTGTTGGTGCTTCCCGCGTGGTCGTACCGGTATGACGCGACGTACGCGGCGGAGTTCTCGACGATGATGCGTGGTGCGCCGCCGCCTTCGAGGATGGCGAGTTCGGGGCCGTTGAAGGTGCGTGCGCCCCAGCCGCCGGGGAACGTAGTCTTGGCTTCGAACAGGATCTTTCCGGTCTGGGAGTCGAACACGTAGAACCAATTGTTATCGTTCTGCGCCAAGATCTCGAGTTTGCCGTCACCGTTGATGTCGAACACTTTCGGCGGGTTGCCGTTAAAATTTTGGAACGGGACCTGCGGGTTCGCGAGGGCCTGGTTGATGGCAAGCACGCGCGTCGTCGTGGTCGGCGTGGCGGCCGCTGCCTCTTGCATGTTGGCCGGGACGGTCGTCGCGATGAGCAAGAACGCGAGCAGGGTCGTCGCTACCTTTGTCAGGGACACACGGGGTTTCATGGGGGATCGTTCCTTTGGGTTTTGGGGTTCCTTAGCCGGTCTGGCCGATCCTGTAGACGAGGATCGCGCCGCGGTCGACGCTGGGCTCGTCGGGCGTGACGCTGATGAGCATGTGGAGGGTGCCGTCATTGCTGAGGCTCGTCGTGACGGGGCTGCGCTGGACTTTCCACGGCCACACGGAAAGGTAGCCTTCCTTGGTGCCCTCGAGGGCGGAGATGCGCCAGATGCCGTCGCTTCGCACATATTCGCCGTTGGCGAAAAGGTCGAGTCCGTCGGTGTGCCGCAGGTCCATGAGTGAGATGTCTTTGTTCGACCACCAGGAGTCGATCTCGCGGACCCACACGTCTTCGCCTTGGGCGTTAAGGCGGAACACGTGAGCGCGGCCGAGCGGCTCCCAGTTGCCGGGGTTGTGGCCGATCGTGTTCCAATCCATACCGAAGATGTCGGCGGAACCATCCTTGTCGACGTCGGCGACGACGAGCTTCGTGTAGCTCAACGGGTGGGCCCATTCGGGTTGCCGCATCCAGAGGACTTCGGGCTTCCAATCGGCGCCTTGGTGGACGGCGACGACTGCCATGTGGTAGCTCGAAAACATTTCGGGGTCGCCGGAGGGCGCGTGGCGCATGGTGAACAGGATCTCGCGTGGCGATTGGCCGTCGAGTTCCGCGATGGTCGGGGTGACGGGAATGGAGCCGGGCTCGATCTTCAGTTCGACGCGGGCCTCGAACGTCCACTTCGGGCGGCCGGTGGCCGCGTCGACGACGGAGACCTGTCCGTCGTCGGAGGCAAAGACGACGTCGAGGCCGCCGTCGCCGTCGGTGTCGCCCGTCGTGGGATCGGCGTTGCCGCCGGACCAGCATAGTTTCCAGAGGATGGATCCGTCCGGTCGCAGGGCGAAGGTTCCGACTTCTTCGGTCTGGACGAGGATGTCGAGGGTGCCGTTGCCGTCCAAGTCGGCGAGGTGAGGGCCGGCGTCCATCCCGGGGTTCCAGAAGCAGTCTTTCATCCGGTTCTCCCACTTTTTCTCGAAGGTGAAGTGCGTCGCGTCGCTCTGGCCGGGCACGTATTGCCAGACGGAGACGAAGGCGGCGTGGTTGGTGACGACGAGGCTGGGGGCTTCGCCGGGGACAAGGACCGCCGCCCCGACGGTGTTGAGGACGCGTTCGACGTACCAGCCGTCTTGCGGGATCGTGGTGGGCAGGTCGGCCAGAATGCGCCCGGTGCGCCCGTCAAAGACGTACACGTGGCTGTTGTTGCTTTGCGCGACGATTTCGTCGAACCCGTCGTTGTTGAAGTCGAAGGCCGTCGGGGACGCGTCGAAGGTGCGCGGCCAGCCGTTGACGCCGCTTGTCGCGGGGTCGCCGAGGGTGAGCAGAAGTTGGGGCGAGGTGCCGAACCCGTAGGTCTGGCCGTGGTCGTCGTTTTGTCCTTTGCCCCAGTCCAAGGGGTTGGCGCCGAGCTTCGCGGCGCCGCCGAACAATGCGACGCCCGCGGCGGCGATCCAGAGGATGCCGATGAGAAGGCCGATGCCGAGGAAGAGGCGTCCGCGGGTCTTCACGCTTGCACCTCGCCGACGCTGATGCCCGGCGGGGGTCGGGGTCCGATGTCGGCGGTTTGCGTCGCCGGCAAGCGTCCGAACCGGGCGCGCATCATCCGTTGAAGGATCCGCAGCCCGTCGTGTCCGAAACTGAGTTTGGCGGGTCCTCCATCACGCGGAAGGTAGTCGACGCGGACACGGTGGACGCGTTGGTTGAGGCGGTTTGCGTACGCGAAGAGTTCGACCTCGAGGCCGAACCGGTCGCTTTGGAGAGGCATGTCGCGTAATGCTTGGGTCTTGAAGCCCCAAAGGCCGGTGCATACGTCGAGCACCAGTTTTTGGTTCAAACCGGTGGCAAGCAGCGAGAGGGCGACGTTTCCCACAAGGTGGGACGGGGTCATGGAGCCGGGTTGGATAAGCCGGTGGGCCATCACGATGTCCGCCTCGTCGCGAAGCAGCGGCAGAAGGACGCGGGGGATGGCGTCGGCGGCGTAGGTGCCGTCGGCGTCGATCATGACTGCGAAGTCGCCACGGACGAGAGGGATGGCTTGCCGGACGGCGGCGCCCTTTCCGCGCACGCCCGGACCGTCGGGGATCACGGTCGCGCCGAATTCTCGGGCGATGTCGGCAGTGCGGTCGGTGCTGTGCCCGTCCAACACGAGGAGTTCGGTGTCGAACCCCATGGCGTGGACGGTAGGCAACGGCATCGAGCGAAGGGTGCGTCCGATGGCTCCTTCTTCGTTCTTCGCGGGGAGGAAGATGGTGACGAGCGGTCGGCGGGGCGCCGGATCCGTCATGGTCGCGCTCCTTTCACGTTGTACACGATGAAACTGGTTCCAGGGTTGCCAGTGCAGTCGCTGACATATTTTTCCCACGGGTCCGCGTCGAGGATCTGTCCCGCGTTTTCGTGGGGGATCTCCTTGGTGAGGTGCCGGTCCCAGATGACGAGGACCGGGCGACCGCCTTCGCGGGCCATCTTCACGGCGTCGTCGCGATGTCGTTGTTCCGTGTAGAAGCCGCCTTTGAACCAGATCGTCGCAGACGGGTCGGCGAGCGCATTGAGGACAAGGAGGGGTTGCCAGGAGCCCACGATGACGACCGTGTTGGTGCCTTTGACGTCATCCGCGAGGCGTCGGAACGAGTCCAGCTCGCATTCACTGTAGAGTCGGTACCACGAGGTGTGGTTGGAGCTCGGGGCCGAGGCTACGACGATGCCTCCCATGCAGCTGGCGATGAGGAGCATCGCGAGAGCGGCGTAGACGGGGACGGCTTTGGAGTTTCGGTACCGTGCGTTGTTGGCGAGCTGCAGTTCGACGTTCTGGGCGACCATGCGTCCGATCGCCGCGGCCGCGACGCCGGCCATGATGACGGCTCCGATGCCGAAGTAGATCGCGGTGCGGTGGGACCAGAACGGGCTGTCGAACGGGTTGTAGATGGTGAACGGGTAGGTGACGAGGACCATGGACGCGCCGAAGTACGAAGCGGGTCCGCGCACGAACGGCACGAGGACGACGCCGATGGCGGCGAGGACCATGACGGGCCATCCGAACATGTGGATGGGGTTCACGTATTGGGGGAAGCCGCGTGCAAGGGCGGGGGCGGTGATCAAGATCAGGGCGCCCGCGAGGGCGAGGGAGGCGACGATGCGTCCCGCCATGCCCATGGTGTCGCCCAGGGGTTGGAACAGGTCGTCCAATTTCCGTCGTGCCAGGAAGACGATGGCGGCCACGCCGAAGGCGACGAAGGCGATGAACGGGGCGAGGGCGTTGAGTCGTTCGCCGTTCGGGATGACGCCGGCGAAGCCGGGCCCGCACATGCCGTTGCAGCCGGACAGGGATGCGGCCCACGCGGCCCCGACGATGCTGACGATCGTGGCCACCCCGAGCGCTGTGATGGGTGCCGTGCGCGAGCGCGCCCAGGGCGCGGCGAATCCGGTGACGATGAAGACGCCGGTGGCCATGCCGATGATGGTGACGAGCCACGGGTGAGAGAAGACGAAGAAGAACATGAATGCCGCCGCGGCGGGTGCCCAGGCTAGACGTCCGCGGATCGTTTCCAACAGTGCGAGGAACGCGAACGGCAGCAACGCGACGTCCACCGCGGTCGGGGCCATCATCGTCGTACGTCGGATGATCTCTTGCCCGACCGCCATCGCGAATCCGGAGACGATGCCGCCGACCGGCCCTTCGTACCGCCAGACGAGCGCGGCCGCGCCGATGATGCCGACCAAGCCGAAAAGGACGGGACCGAACCGCATGAGTTCGTAGAGATCGACGCCGGTGTACACCCAGATCGCCGCGAGCAGGGTATGCGTGCCGGGTGGGTAGATGTTGCCGCCGGAATCGTAGGGGTTGAGTTTGCCGTCGCCGACGTGCTCTTGCACATAGGCCATGTGCGTGAACGTGTCCTCGGCCGGCAGGACCGTGGAGGACATGGGGTCCTTGAGGCGCAGCTGGGCCCCGGTGTACACGGCGAGTGCGATCGCCGCGATGGAAAACGCCATGGTGAACCACCGTGCGGTGTTTACGCCAACCATGTCTCGTTCAACCCTCGTGTCGTCTTACGTCGTTCCAGACAGTGTTCCCATAAAGGGGATGTTGGAACATCAGTGGAATGACATTCGGATTTCGCCGAAGTGACTAGGACAAGCTTCACGACTCTTCGCACAAACGTTTCACAAGGCTCATGAAGCGTCGCGGTCGAGTGGGACGACGGTGGCCGACTCGAACAAGCGTTCCAGCGGAGGTCGCATCAGCCTCCATTACGCGGATCTCGCAGCCTGCTTCGTGGCGGTCGCGCTGTCTGCGTGGGCCTATTCGTCGCTCCCCGGACGGGATCCGTTGCGCATCGCCCTGGTCGCCCCAATGCTTCTCTTCGTCCCCGGGTATCTCTTGGTCGAAGCGTTTCGCAGTACGCGAGAACCGCTGGGTCGACGTGTTCCGGTCTCGGCCGTCGCGCCCGGCCTAAGTCTTGCGTTCGTCGCGTTGTTGGCGCTCGTCACCGCATGGTTTCCGAGCGGGTTCACGCCGAACGCCATCGTGGCGATGGTGACCCTGGTCTGCGTCGGGCTCCTCGCGTCCGCGGCGTACCGTCGAGCCGTGGTCCGCACGACGGATTGGAGCACGGTT
>CAYOZB010000123.1:0-9987 GCA_964408365.1 uncultured Halobacteriales archaeon
CGCATCTCGCGCTCCTTCTCGGACATGTCCTTGATGGCGTCTTTCTTGAAGAGCCAGTAGTGGGTGCGCCACTCGCGGCCGTCGTAGAGGGTTGTTTCCTCGCGCTCGGTCGTGAGCATGCCTTCTTCTTCGAGAATGTAGAACAGTTGGCGGTCTTCGGGTTCCAGGACGTTGTCGATGACGCGGTCGTCGAAGCCGAAGATGTCCATCACGAAGTTTGCGTCCCGGTGGGCTTCCTCTTCGGGGATGCCGATCCGGTTGGCAATGGCCATCTGAAGATCTTCGAGTGTGACGATATCGTCCCTCGGGTTCCGCGTCATTATTTCCAATACTCCCAGACCAAAGCCGCTATTCTTACGTTGTGAAGGTCGATACTTATAGTTTATTTTGCGGCCGCAGGTGATAGACCTGTTCGGAGACCGGTCAACTGTTCCCGAATCGCCGCTGTTTCCATGGTCGACAGGTTCCCTTTATAATGGTTCTTGTAACGCGGCCTGCTGCTGAGGGTTAGGTCGTCACACGGCTTCGCGCGCGCTGCGCGTTGACAACCGTTAAGTACGCGCCTTGTTTCGAGCGGCCCAATCGAGGAATACTCACATGGCTCTCTGGCAAGGTCTTTCCGTCCGCAAATCGACCGGCGGCCGACTCAAACTCGCACGCAAGAAGCGAAAGACCGAGATCGGCACCGAGCTCACACTCGCCCCGATGGGTCCCGAGACCAAGAAACTCATCCGCACAACGGGCGGCCACATCAAGGCCCGCATCACGTCCACCAACAAGGTCAACGTCACCGACCAGAAGACCGGCAAGACCCAGACCGTCGCGTTCACCACGGTCATCGAAAACCCAGCCAACCCTCACTACGTTCGGCGTAACATCATCACGAAGGGCGCCGTCGTCGAGACCAAACTCGGACGCGCGAAGATCACAAGCCGCCCCGGACAGGACGGAGTGGCCAACGCGATCCTCGTGAAGTAAGGACGTTGCTCCACGTGGTCCGTCGCGACGAGGGCAAACTCGTCATCTGGCCCCACTATTTTGATCGCAACCTCAGTCGTGAGAAGGGACGTCGCGTCCCGATGGACCTCGCCATCGAGAACCCGAAAGCCGGCAACATCGCGCAGGCTGCGCGCACGCTCGGCTACAAACCCGAGCTCGAGGAGAACGCGCGCCCACCGTCCCAATGGTCGTCGCAGCGCGGTCGTGTCTTGATCGCCAAGACGAACGGCAAGAAGGAAGAGATCCTCAAGCAGATCGCGCGACGATTGTAATCCCGTTCAGACGGTAATTTGAACCCGCGAGGACGCAACATCCATCGGTCCTTAGCCGACTCGGCGAGCAGGCCGAACGCCATCGACGCCGCTGACCACCAGTATGCCGCACGACCAGGGTCGTCTATTGAAGAGGCACCAGTTCGCACTTGACCTTCCGTCCCTCGAAGTTGGCGCTCCGCATGCCGTTCACGACGCGTAAGGCGGAGTCTTTGGGGATCTCGAAGGTCGTTTCTTCGCCGTGGACCTTGATGTGTCCGATGGCGTAGTCGGGCAGGTTCGTCATGTTTCGAAGGAGCTTGTGCACCTTCACCATGGTCGCCCCGTGCGTGCTGCCAAGATCAAGCCGGAAGTGGACGTTGCCCCACTTGTCGGAGACGTGCTCCCAATCGATGACCTTGCGGACTTTTTCCGACTGCACCGGGGCGCCGACGTCGGCGTCTTCGCCTTCGGGGGGTTCGCGGAGTTCGATGAGTCCGCCCGCGAAGCTTTGGATCAAGTTGAGTTGGCTGCGGTCGTATTTGCTAACGAAGCTGATCGCTTTGCCTTTCTTTCCCATGCGTCCCGTGCGGCCGATCCGGTGCACGTAGATCTCCGGGTCATCTGGGAGGTCGTAGTTGATGACGTGGGTGACGCCTTCGATGTCCAAGCCGCGCGCGGCGACGTCGGTGGCGACGAGGATCTTGATCTTGGAGTCGCGGAATTTGTCGAGCACTTTGTTGCGTCGGGACTGGGTGAGGTCGCCGTGGAGGGGTTCTGCGGGGAAGCCGAGACGGTGGAGTTCTTCGGCGAGTCGGTCGACCATGCGTTTCGTCGCACAGAACACGATCATGAGGCCGCTCTGCTCGTGCTGCAGGACTTTCGCGAGAGCCCACAGTTTGTTCTGGCGCCCGACCGAGTAGTATTCCTGCTCGATGCTGTCGACCGTCATGGTCGGCGTCGGGGCGCCCTTGACGAATTGGGGGTCGCGCATGAAATGGTCCGCGAGTTCGCGGATCGGCTCCGGCATCGTGGCCGAGAAGAACATGCTCTGCCGGGACGCGGGTGAAGGGCAGCGGTCGAGGATCCACTTCACATCATCCAAGAAGCCCATGTCGAGCATGCGGTCCGCTTCGTCGAGGACAACGAAATGGACCTTGTCGATCTTGAGTGTTCCGCGGCGCATGAGGTCCATGATGCGTCCGGGTGTGCCGACGACGACGTGCGGCTTGTTCTGCAATGCGTGGATCTGGGGTTCGTACTTGGCGCCGCCGTAGATGGTGGCGACCTTGACGCCCAAGTTGCGGCCGATCTTGTCGATCTCTTCGCCGACCTGCTCCGCCAGCTCGCGGGTGGGGGCGAGCACGAGCGCCTGGACGTGCGGGGCGTTCATTTTCAGAAGTTGGCAGATCGGGATCCCGAACGCGGCCGTTTTCCCGGTGCCGGTCTTGGCTTGGCCGATGACGTCAAGGCCCTGCAAGAGCAATGGGATGGCTTCCTTCTGGATCTCGGTGGGATTGACGAATCCCATGCCGTTGATGCTCGAGAGAAGTTCCGGGCGCAAGGGCCAGGAAGCGAACGTCGGGTTCGTCGTGGTGGCGGGTGGGGTCATAATCGGGTCTAGACGGGCCGCGGAACCAGGAGGGTCGTTAAAAACGTCACTCCGGCGAATGTCACCTCCGGCGGCCATGTCCGATTCACCTGCGCTGGTGCACATGGTCTTGGAACACTCGAATGGCGTGATCGGCGCCGTAACGTTGGTGGAATTGTTGCCAGCTCTCGATGGTATCGTATTGCACCGGCCCAAGTCCCAGCGTGCTCCAAGCCTGCATGGCAGACCCCTGTGGGGCCCGACTGTGGAAATAGAAGCGGATCCGCGACCGATCCTCGAGCGGTAGAGAAACGGCCCATTCGGCGACCTTTTGTGTATCGTCTCCAGGGCACACGATCACTCCCAGGAGCCACGACGGCGGAAGAGGCAGCTTAGCGAGATCCTCAGCGCCGAGCGCGATGAAAACCCGGTTCTGGATGGTTCGGATCTCCCGGTCACGGATTTCGAGGCAATCGGCCGATCCCGCCAGAACGAACCCGGTCGTTTTCGTTAGGTGCGGTTTGACTTGAGCGATAATGCCTGCGGGGAGGCCTGGGAGCGGCGGCATGGTCCTTGTCGATTAATCGGCAGCGACTCCGCTTCGGGCTTCGATAATGGCGCGCGTTATGCGCTCGGTGTGGTGCGCGGTTCGTATGTGGCCAAGCACGTAGAACACGTGGACACCGATCGGATTCAACCGGTATAGTTTCACGTGGGGCGTTTTGGAAAAATCACCGATCTGATCGACGATGGCCAAATCCAAAAGGCGTCGCAGGGCGCGGTTGAGTTCCATGTCCGCCTTGGGCCTCAGCGCTTGACGAAGTTCGCCATATCGTCGCGGTTGCCCGACGAGTTCCTCGAGGATCCGGAGATCGATGAGGGGGCCATCGAGGAGTCGGACGGCGGCCTTTACCTCGTAATCCTGCTCGAGTCCCGGGGGGTTTCTCGCCATAACAAACAAATGTGTTTGTTTCCTATTTAGTGGTTGTGTGTCCAAATGGTTGTGGCCCTCGGGCACAAATCAGGGCTGTCCTGGGCGGGGAGCTCCGTTTAGGCTTCGTGGAACGCCAAGTCTTTTCCGAGCGCCGGCCCGGGCAGGGGGCACGCGAAGTCGAAGTAGAACCGCAGGACGCTCCAGAACCATTCCGGGTCCATGAGTTCATACAAGCAGTGACTTCCCCAGGTGAGTCGCCACAGGACCGTATCGGTCGCGTGCGCGAGTGCACGTTCGAGCTCGTCGGCGTCTTGGGCCGGGACGACGGGATCGTCGTACGAGTGGAGGATCAGCGTGGGGACGTTGATCTCGGCGACGAAGTTCTTGGCGGAGGAAAGTTGGTAGAGGTCGCTGATAGGAATTCCTTCGGCCTCGGCGGCCGCTTGCGTGTATTCGATGAAATCCTTGTAATTGTGTCCGCCAAGGTGGAGGAGGCGGAGGAAGAACCATTGGACCATGTAGAATTCGCGGCTTTTGACGGGTTGCGTGCTGAGATACTTCGTCACGAACTCGAGGTCTGCGTAGGGGGAGACGGCAAGGAGTCGTCCGTCGATGAGTTTCTCGCCCTGCCTGGCGACGCGGGCGGCGGCGATGAGGGCGGCGGACGCGCCTAGGGATTCCGAGTAGATGTGGAGGACGCCGATGGGTACACGTTTTCGGAATTCGCGCACGGCGGCGATGACGTCCTCGGCTTCCCGCCAGCCGGCCGTGTTGTGGATGCGTTTGGATTCTCCGAAGCCGCGAAGGTCCATCGCGAAGACATGGTAGCCCCAGTCCTGGAACATCTTGAGCACGCGGGCGCGCTGGAGGATGTTGTCTTTCGAACTGAACATGCCGGGGACGATGAGGATGCCTTCTCGGAGTTCGACGGATCGGGCTCGGCGTCGACCTTTGCCGGGGGATGGTTCTTGGCGTCCGAGCCAGGCAGAGAGTCGTGTGCCGTCGAGGCTTCGGAACGTGATCTTCTCGAACGGGGTGGGGTAGCGGCTGAGGAACGAGCCCAACCGGGCGGCCCAGGGGGGTGCTTGGAGGAGGTAGTCGCGGACGCTTTTGGCCGCCATGGCCCAGTTCTTGGGATGGATGACCCCTCGTGGGTTTTCGGGGATGGACTGGATGCGGCTGAGGAGTTCCCGAGTCGACATCCAATGCTTCTGCGCTGATTCGACGGGGAACGCCACCACGTACGGATGGGTTCGGCGGGTCTTCAACCTCGCCATTCGTCCCGGCGGCGTCGGACGTCGTCGACCGCGGGCCACCGGGTGCCATGGGACTCCAGGAACACCGAGGCTGCTACTGCCGCCCAGCGCATGGCTTCGGAAAGCGGTTTTTTTTCGCGAAGCGCCGCGTAGAGCCCGGCGCGGTACAGGTCACCTGCGGCCACCGTATCCACTGGGTCCTTCGTGCGGACTGGGCAGGCGTCGATACTAAGTGTCTCGCGTTCGGTATAGAGGACTGACCCTTCGGAACCGCGGGTGCCGATGATGGCGTCCGCGTGGTCCAACAACTGTTTCGGATCGCCGTACCCAAGTTTTTCGAGGCCGAGTTGGAGTTCCTTCTTGTTGCAGATAAAAACGTCCGCGAGGTCGAGGAACTTCTCAAACTCCCGCTCCGGATACCGGTACGACAATTCTTGGCCCGGGTCGAACACCACCTTTTTCCCCAAACGGGAGGCTTCCTTGGCGATCTCGTAGTGGTCGCGGGCGGGTCCGGTCGTGAAATGGACCCAGTCGGAGCCCAACATGGTGTAGTCAAGTCGGGGACGTTGATGGTTGTCCCCCATCACGCCCTGGTCGATGACCGCGCTTTGTTCGCCTTGGGCGCTGCTGAGGATCCAGATCTTGGGCGTCGGTCCCGCGATTTGTCGGAGATCCACCAAGTCGATGCCGGCTGCTTGGAGTTCTTCGCGGAACCGCGGCGGAAAGTCGTCCCCGACGCAACTGGCGATCGCAGTCGGCACGCCCAAGAATGCCGCGCCGCGGGCGATGTTTCCCGCGGTGCCTCCGAGTCGGACCAATTCCCGGGTCACCGGGACGGTCTGCTCGGCCTTGGGCAGTTCCTTCACTTGGAGGATGTAGTCGACGTTGACGTGTCCGTAGACGCCAAGGAACGGCACAATCAGGTCCCTTCTTCGAACGAGTGGATGTACTTCGATTGACGCGAGGTCAACGAGTCGATCCGGATCCCGTACGCTTTGAGCGCCAAACTCGCGACCTGGTCGTCGATCTCCTTCGGCACCGCGTGCACACCCGGACCCAGCGCAAAGCCTTCTTCGCCCAGGTATCCGGCGCAGAGCGCTTGGAGTGAGAAGGAGGCGTCCATGACTTCGACCGGGTGGCCGTCGCCCGCGGCGAGGTTCACCAGTCGGCCTTCGGCGACGAGGAGTACGCGTCGACCGTTCTTGAGGTGGTATTCGGTGAGGTTGACGCGTTTCGCGTTGACCTTCGTGCTGTGTTTTCGCAATCCGGTTTTGCTGATCTCGACGTCGAAGTGTCCCGAGTTCGCCAAGATCGCTCCGTCTTTGAGGAGGGGAACGTGTTCGGCGGCGACGACGTCCGTGTTGCCGGTCGCGGTCACGACGAAGTCTGCTTCGGGCAGTGCTTCTCGGATCGGCAGGACCCGGTAGCCTTCGAAACGGGCTTCGATGGCGCGCACCGGGTCGATCTCCGTGACGACGACCTCGGCTCCCATGCCGCGGGCACGGGCTGCGATGCCGCGTCCGCACCAACCGTAGCCGGCGACCAGGAAATTCTTGCCCGCGATGGACAGGTTGGTGGCGCGCATGAGGCCGTCGATGGTCGACTGTCCGGTGCCGTACCGGTTGTCGAACAGGTGCTTCATGTTGGCGCCGTTGACGTCCAAAATGGGCGCCTTGAGGCTGCCGGCCTTGTGCATGGCGCGTGCGCGGACGACGCCCGTCGTCGTTTCTTCGCAGATGCCACGAAGCGGCTTGAGAAGTTGCGGCTTCTCGTGAAGCAACGTCGTCAAGTCGGCCCCGTCGTCGATGGCGATCTCGGGAGCCATGTTTGCGACCTGCTCGAGGTTGTGATAGTATTCCTTGTGCGATTCGCCGCGTCGGGCGAACGTCTTGATGCCATACTCGTCGCGAAGCGCCGTGGCGACGTCATCGTCGGTGGACAATGGGTTGCACGAAGCGATCGCCACTTCCGCACCCGCTTCTTCCAACGCGAGGACCAAAGCGGCCGTCTTGGCTTCGACGTGCAAGGCCATGCCGACGCGTCGGCCCTTAAGGCTGCCCTTCTTCTTCAGCACGCGCGTGGCTTGACGCAGGATCCCCATGCGGTCCTGGACCCACTGGATTTTCTTTGCTCCTAAGCTCGCTTCGCGAGAAGACACCGACGCACCGGCCCCGCCAACAGACGTTCGTTAAAAGGCATTTGTCGGCCCGGCGCGCGCGGCGTGGTCGCCTCGGAACCCTCTTATCGGGTCGCCCGCGTCCGGGCTTCCGTCTTGGCCCGCACTGCGCCTCCTCCCAGCCCTATCGTCGAAGACATCCAGGTGCCAAAAGGGTCCACTGTGCGCGAACTCTTGGCGAATTTTCGCAAGATGGGCGGCTTCTCACCGAAGAACGTGGCGGACGCGATCGACGCCTGGAAACTGATGCGAAAAGACGGCGCCAAAGTGATGCTCTCCATTCCAGCCGCCCCGTTCGCGACCGGTCTTCGTGGCATCATCGTCCAACTCATCAAAGAAAACCTGGTGCACGCAGTCATCACCACCTGCGGCACACTCGACCATGACCTGGCCCGCACGTGGGGCGCGTACCATCACGGCGCCTTCGAGATGGACGACAAGGACCTGCTCAAGCGCGGCGTCCACCGGTTGGGCAGCGTCCTCGTGCCCCGTGCCTCCTACGGCGAATTGTTGGAAGAAAAGTTGACGCCGCTTCTCACGGACCTCTTCGAGAAGACGAAGCACATCGCGACGCACGAACTGTGCCGGTTCCTCGGCGAAAAACTCTCCACGGCAAAAGGCGCAGAAGAATCGCTTCTCGTCCAAGCGCGAAAACACAACGTGCCGATCGTCATCCCCGGACCGACCGATGGTGCCGTCGGCTACCAAGTCTGGCTCCGCTATCAGATGGACCGGTCCATCCGGCTCGATTTGCTCAAGGATGAGCAGTTGTTGAATGAGTTCGTCCACGAGTCGAAGAAACTCGGCGGCGTGATCTTGGGCGGCGGTATCAGCAAACACCACCTGATCTGGTGGGCCCAGTTCCGCGGCGGCCTCGACTACGCCATCGCCGTGACGACGGCGCCCGAATACGATGGGTCCCTCAGCGGTGCGCGGCTTCGCGAAGCCATCTCTTGGGGCAAACTCAAAGCCGGCGCGCGACACGTCACGGTCGAGGGCGACTTGACGTTGATCTTGCCGCTCATTGTGGCGGGCGTGTTGGAAGCGGATTAGTCTGTCCAAATCAATAGCACGTCGACGCCAGCGGCGCGTGCGATCATTTCCGTCATGTTGCCGTGCTTGCGGTCTTCCTTCTCGTCCCGACGTAACCCGTGCATGACGAGGAGATCGTTCTTCTTTGCTTCTTGGAGGATCACGTCGGTGACGCGTCCGTCACGGACGAGCGGCACGACCTTCGCCGCGACTTTCTGCTTCTTCGCGATGTCCTCGGCCTTCTTGATCGCAGCCTTCGCCTCGTCGTCTCGCAAGAACAGTTCGTCCTCGTCGTCGTACTCGAGGTACTCGCGGGCGTCTTCGGGCATATCACGAAGCCCCTTCGACATGACACAAAGGAACGTCACGGTGCTCGTCTTGTCGGGTTTCAAAATTCCCAACGCTCGGTCCACGGCGCGGTACGTCGCTTCCGAGCCATCGATGGGAAACAAGATCTTGACCAACTGACCCAACCTCTAAACGCGCAAAAAGAGACGCACGGTCATTAGCCTATCCTCTGAGTTCAAAGGGCACACGTGCCGGGCGCGGTTGGGTGGTTTTCGATTCTCCATCGAGGAACCCTTAAGACCGAAACGACGGGTCCGTATCGGATGTTCCTCGGGCTCGACAGCACCGACTCCGTCCATGGAGGCTGCACGACTCATGTCGCCGCCGAGGTGTGGCGGAGTCTTTCCGGGTTCGGCGTTCGCGCCGCCCCGCGTTTGGTGCGGTTGAACCCCAACGTGCCCTATAAGACGCGCGGAAACGGGGCGTTGTGCTTCGAACTTGGCCATGGCGTCGGCCGAAAACGACTCGCCGGCGTCGTGCGCGGCGTCGAACTTTACGCGTACTCCAGTATCGAAGAACCCTCGGCCCGCGAACAAACCAACATCTTGGAGATTGCGCGCGACGTGATTGAGTGCCGCCGCTCCCCTGATTCCCACACGGGACTCGTTGCCACCACGAGTGCTCCCGCGACAAGATTTTACCAAGACGCCGTGACGAAGCACGTCGACGGGGTCCCAACGATCGCCGACGCGAAAACCAAAACGTGGGGAAATGGACGAGGCCTCATCGGCGCGATCGCGGCCGCCGCTTGGCCGATGCGACGGGGAAGCTACGAACTCATCGCGTACCGCGAACCCAGCCGTTGGGGCACCCGACGAAACATCCCCTTGTCCTTGGGGGCGGAACTCGACGCACGTGCACGGTCTTCCTTCGACAATTGGGATCCCCGGCACGCGCATCTGCGCGTTGCCCCCGCGTCCCCTTGTCCAATCCTAGCGGGCGTACGGGGCACAAACCCCGACGAACTTGCGCGACTAATCCCCCTGTTCGATTCGGAACCGGTTGATTCCTGGATGACGTTCATCACGAATCAGGCCTCCGGCGACCACCTACAAACTCGATCGCTGCCCGCGTTGAAACCGTTCGACTCGGCTCGCGTGCGTGCCCGCGTCAGCGGGGATCCACGCACACGGGTGGGCGGGCACGTCTTCGTACCCGTCCGCGAGCAAGGCGTCGAGGCTCTCGTCGCCGCGTATGAGCCGACCAAGGATCTCCGGGATTCCGTGCGCGAACTGCGCGAAGGCGACGAGGTCCTCTTGGAAGCGTCCGTCCATGGCGATCCTCGAACATTAGCGCTCGAGGCCATGGAGATCGTCGACGCTGCGCCGCGCCGCGACGAAGCGGTGGCGTGCGCGTGCGGGGGCGGCGTACCCTCGAAAGGCCGCCGTTCGGGCCGCCGA
>CAYOZB010000124.1:0-9933 GCA_964408365.1 uncultured Halobacteriales archaeon
TTCATCGACGGTCAAAGCATTTGCCTCGACTAGGAATTTCCAGCACAGAAGTCTCGTAGAACGCACGACATCAGTCATCGGCAGAAACGCGGCCATCGCGGCAAACCGCGAGGACGAAAACGGCAATTAGTTCGTCCGATGAAACGGACTTCACGGAAACCACGTACGGTGAAATCCATCGGAATGTATATTGGAGGCATAGACCTGCGAATCAAAAGTCCAATGGGAGGAGATGAGCGACAGCAACCAGTCGATGCTCTCCCCGACGTCCGAATCGATGAAGGCCCCCAGATTCGACCGCGCCTTGCCTTCCCAGTTCTTTTCGAGAAGACGGTGTTCTACAAGCGGCTCGCTGATTTTCTTGAACTAGACCCGAATGATTGTTTTTGGCTGTCGACGTCACCGAGATGGTCGCGGTGGCTGCTGGCCGAAGGCGTCCCGGCGGAAAATATTCTTCAAATTTCGAGGCTAGAATCCGCTGTGAAATTCTCGGCCCAGCGGATTGCCTCACGTGCGGCAGCCGTGGAGTCGGGCGCCAGCCTAAGTCTCACCCAAGTGGCTTCCAGCGACCGTGTGCTAAGCGGTTGGAAGTATGAAGCGGCTCAACGATATCTTGGACAAGCTCTCGACAAAATCTGGTCATTTCTTGAAGATCACCGAATTGAGGTTGTTTTTGGAGAAATGACGACCCACTTGGAGTTTCTGGCCGCAGCGATCGCAAAGACTCAGGGCCGGCTCTACTTTGTTCCGGAGTCCCTTCGGTCCCCGAGCGGTCGCTTCGCCTTTTACCGTTGGACGTCATTCAGAGATTATTACCGTTTCCGTCGGCCCGTTCACAAGGATGCACACGCCACGACGAAGGAGGCCGTTGACGCCCTAGTTCACAAGCAGCAAAAGCCGCATTACTGGTTCGAAGTCCCGCGAGCGCAGCGCTTGAACACCACGTTCGTTCGCCATTCCATCTTTCGTCTGCGAGAAAGTCTCAAGGAATCGGAAGAAAATGCCTTGGTTTGGTCTCTACGCGATCGTCTCACTCGAAATCGCAAATATCTTTCACCCTTTCGAAGTTTTTTCCTGAGGAAATCGAACTTTTTTGAGCAGCCCGTCGCAGGGGAGCGATTTGTCCTTTTCCCGTTACATCGACAGCCGGAGGCATCGGTGGATGCTGCGGCTCCGAAGTGGCAGAACCAGGTCGAGACCGTAAGGCAACTAGCGCTCGAACTTCCGTTCGGGGTCCGGTTGTACGTCAAGGAGCACTTTAGCGCCCTCGGCGAACGGCCGATGGGCGTACTTCGCGCCATCAAGCGGATTCCGGGTGTGCGTTTAATTGATCCGAGAGTGGACACGTATCATCTAATCAAGCAAGCGGCCATGGTCGTCACAATAGCTGGCACCGCCTCCCTGGAAGCGCGCATACTTGGAACTCCCGCCGTCACGCTAGCACCGATTTTCTTTAACGAAATCCCGAGCATTCCCTGCGTCAATGCAGGCGCGCCGATCCGCGCGAGGCTGCAGCACGCCAGGCGAGGACCGCCCGGGTTGCCAGACCCTGCCGATTTCGCGGCCTACGAGGACCTTATTGCGAATTCGTTTGAGGGAGTTGTTTCGGACCCGATCAATGCCCCGTATTGCGTTGAGGGGCCAAATCTTGCAAAGGTCGCCTTTGCTTTCATGGCATTGTTTCGCGACCTGCGGCAGGACACGTCCATCGCTTCGAGTGGGCCTACCGCGGCGGCAGGCTGACGGGTGAAGGCGAGTCCAAGGGCGCTGGACTAGTGTCCACCAATCCTTTCTCTCTAAACTGTTCCACGTAATCCGCCACTACGTGAAATGGCAGTTCGTGGCGCTCGGCGATGTCGAGGATTCGCGTCTTGCCATCGAAGTACCGCGGAATACAATTCATCAAATAGTTCCATCGGAGCGAAGTATCATCAATGGTTTTCCGGTCCGGAATCGAAGGATCAAAAAAGGGCTTGTAAAGATCGTACTTCGGATTCGAGAGCGCCACGAGGCCTTGGAATTTTCGCTTCATGAAAACGTCGTCCTCCAACATCGCCAAGGCCCGGACAATCACGGTCGCCGCCTCATCCATCTTTTCTTCGCTGAGAATTTCGGGCGTGTCTTTGCTGCTGTGATATTCAGGGAAAGGCGGCATGCCTTCGCTCCTGGACAGGCTTGGGAAGGGAATCTCAAACCCCGCCGCTTCCCAACACGTTTCGTCGTTCCCCACGACTTTTCGGAACAGGTCGGTTCGCCAGCCTTGCGCAGTCGATTTCATTGCGTTCAACAGAGCCCGATCGATGAGGGTATCACCGAGGAAGCTCCGCTGCAAATTTAGAGGGCCCTTCGTGCCGAGCATCTCTAGGAAGAGACCGCATTTGAGAAGGGCCGCCTTTTTTTTCGTCAGGCTGTCCAAATAAAAGATCGAGCCAAAATGCTCGGGCGCTACAATTAATCGGTACGTAAAACGGCGCTTCGGACGTTTTTTTAGTCGTCGCATCACCTCGATTCCAACGGCGATGCCGGCCAAGTCGTCGTTGGAAGACGCGGCGTGGCAGTTGTGAGCGTTTAGGATGATCGACTCGTTGCTTTCACCCTCCAGAACATACTCCAGAAGCTTCATTGTCCCAGAGCTAAACCTTGTGCGGAGTTCCACCCGGTATTTTTCCTCGTCTCGGATTGAGTGGAAGAATTTCTTGGTGACCGAGAAACCCCAAACGCGCAGATGCGGTTTGTAGAACAGGTCGCAGTGGTAAACCAAAGCGTCCTCATGTGCGTCGGGAAAGAAGAGATGCCCCTTTAGTTCGGATCCGTTGATTTGTCCTGCAAATGAGCGACTGTAGCCTACAACTCCCAACGGGTGCAACATCCCATCGTAAATGAGGCGCCCTGCCGCGTCGTTGATGGTGGCAACCGTGGGCTCCCAGTTCTCGGGACAAACCCACCCGTTCACTTCCGTGCCGCTTTGGAATTCGAACGTCCGAAACGGGAGCTCGTCAAGCACGGACTTAGCGAAGCGATCTGTGTCGGGACTATTTGGTGCCAACCGGAAGGACGCGTATTTCTTCACGAAATCAATCATGCGGCCGGGCGTGGCGGCTTTACCTTTTCCTCGCCTTGAAGAATTCCGTACCACAGGTGGTCCTCCCATTGACCAGAAGGCCCTACTAGTTGCTTTCGGAATGAGCCTTCCTTCCGAAAACCAACTTTTTCTAGCGCGCGGGTGCTTCCCACGTTGCTCTCATTAACGCCCGCTTGAATGCGGTGAAGTCCAAGTTGATCGAAGCCAATCCTAACGGCAATGGCGATCGCTTCGGTTGCATACCCTTTGTTCCAGCGGCTGGGCTCCCCGATAAAATAGCTCACGTCAGCGTGCTTGTGGTGTGGATTAATCGGCCCTAGTTTGATGTTGCCGATATGGTCTCCGCTGCTTCGCTCGACAATCGCGAAGAGGTATGAATCGGGCGACGCCCGGACTTGTTTGACGAAATCGCGGATCGTCTGGATTGTTTGCCGGTTCCATCTCGTTTCAAGGTATTGGTTAATTCGTGGATCCCGGAGCCATGCAAGATAATGCTCTTTGCAATCCCGCAGCGTTACGAGGCGAAGGGAAATGTTCGGCCCCGCAAAGGAATCGTGATCCTTGATTGTGCGATTTCTCATGCGCGGCTCCCGTATCGGGCTCGAGTAAGGCGAACCTTAGCAAGGTCGCTCGGGTCGGAAACAAACCGGTCGCCGACTTTGAAATCCGGCGTCTTGCCGTCGGTGGAGCCAATCGATTTCACATGCAGTTCGCCGCCGTCCGTGGTAATCACTGTTTCACCGGTACTTCGTCGAATGACAAGGCCAGATTGGAAAGGATGGAAGGGAATTTTGGTGGGCTTGAGGCGCGCCCCCTTCAGATGAACCCGCACGCCATTGATCTGTGAGCTGGCGCCAACGTATGGTTCGTCGAAAGCGCAGATGAACCGTTCAATGGCATGGCCTCCCCAGGCCCAATCAATCCAACCATGAGTCATCGTGTTAAGTCGAGGATAAAACTCGGATTTGGCTTCGTCGGGAGGGCGCGGCTGAAAGTTTTTCCCGGCCTTGACTTCATCCAGAAACTCTTTGATGAATGTTACTTCCTCCGCTACGGCCGCCCGGAAATAGTCAGCAGGGGTTCGGGCAGTCGAAGGAAACTGGTACGTTGAAGATTTCAGAATCGCACCCGAGTCGAACTCACCTTGAATCATTTCTTCATTCACCACTTGTAGGTTGCAACCGCCCGTGCGATCTCCCCGCAGGATCATCCAAGTGTAGTGCGCGCCTCCTCGGTAGCGTGGGTGCGGTATTCCCATAAAATCGATAAGTCGGCCGTTAAAGCGGGCAATAATCGTCTTGGAGAACGGCCAAGCCTCGCCGAATCCGATTCCGAGCGTTTGTTCGGTGATTTCGTCAAGAAGGTGGGGTTCCGCGTTGACATCCTCGCTGACCGTGTATGAAAGATTCTTGGCGGCTAGAGCCGCACCCAGAGTGGTTCCGCTTTCATCCAAACGTTCATTTTCTTGGCGGGGCGCAGTGTAAATTGACAATGCAAGGCGCTTCGCGCGCACTAGTTCGGCTGTGGCCACCAATAACGGGGCCCCGCCAAATAGCATTACTTTCTTAATCGGCGGAAACAGCAATTTCTGATCCCCCTGTGGCCCCGCGCATATTCTTTCCCATGATGGCGAAAAGAAGCAGGCCAGCCACCATAAAAAGTCCAAGCCCTCCCACGAGAAGGTTTAGAAAAGGCATCGCGAGGACAATCACATTGGTGTATGCCATCAACGGTATGAAAGAAGGCCGAACGAGCGCGAGTTGCCTGATCCAACCGACCCCTGCTCCCCAAAGGAATGAAACTGGCAGCATGAAAAGGGCGAAATCGACGTACAGCGGCCCCCAGAAAGTTGAGTATTGGCCGACGAGCGGCGTTGAGGTCGGCTGGAGACCAGGCGCCAACGAGTTCAGAATGGAGGCGAGGGGCGGAAAGGATGTGGCGCCAAAGGTCAGCTCAAAGTCGGAAGATCGTGGCGCTACAAGGACGGAGAATTCGAAGAACCCGTGGACCGCGTACTGCAATAGGTGGACCGCTAACACCACGATGCCGGAGAGGGCCGGAAAACTCGTCAGAAATGAAACAACGGCAGGCGACGGCTGAATTTGCCGCGCATAACCCGAAGCAAAAATCGATTCGATCGGCGCGAAGCCGCCGCGGCGTTGAAGCATTGCGTACAATCCGAACAGGATTGCCGTGGCGGCGAACAAGCTTCCAACC
This sequence comes from uncultured Halobacteriales archaeon, assembly GCA_964408365.1. Lineage (GTDB taxonomy): Archaea > Thermoplasmatota > E2 > JACPAO01 > JACPAO01 > JACPAO01. Next base: position 5,300 of record CAYOZB010000124.1, read on the forward strand.
AACGTTTTAACCGAAAATCTCAGTCTTTTTGCGAGCACGAAATACTGAAGCAATAAAAGGGGCGCAATGACGACGTGCATGCGGGATGCAACGTACAGCGTATCGACCAGGGGAAACAAGAAAAGAGAATACGCGATGGCGCGTCGACGCGCGTCGGGTGGCATCCATAGGTATAGGAAAAGCGGCCCGTAGCAGAGCCCAATCAAGGGCGCCGCGATCACGCCAAGAATCGTAGGCTGGGTCGCTTCCAGAGTTCCGCGCACCGCATCAATATCCAGCGTAAGTGGGGCCCGACGAAGCGCGAATCGGTCGAACAAACGTAAGCCAATACCGACTGCCGCCAAGACGCACGTGCTTCGGAAGAGCGTCTCGACGGACGGCGTGTAGCCGGCGCCTTTGTCTGCTGAATTTCTTTTTTGTGCCGGCGCGAGAAGGGTTCCCAGCATGAAGAGCGTCGCGGCAAAGAAAATGAGCCACGAACCTTTTGTGATATCCACGATTGGGTCAATTTGTAGCGGGCCAAAAACCACAATGAGAAGAAATGCAGCGGCGGAGCACGCAAACAGAACCAGGGGTGGCGGAATCGCGTTAGGCCGAAGCGGCTGCCATTGCGAAGGTCCGTTTCCGACTGGGGTCAAGGGGTCTTTCCTCTCCGCGAGCCCCACCGGTAAACCCCGGCCGCTGCGAGGGAGCCGAGCAGGGCTCCCAGGATGAGCCCGAGGGCGAGGTTCGTTGGTGTGCTCGGGCCAGACTCCCGTGTCGGCGTAGTGGGAGTATCGAGCGTTATCCAGAATATCCTTTCTTTCGCGAAGGCTTCGGCTCTGGCTTTTGCTTCTTCCTCGCCCCCTTCTGCGAACTGGTCGCGGTAGTAACGATCCCAAGCCTCTTGCCGGGTGATGTTTTCCAAAACGGGCCGTAGCGTTCCCAATGCGGCAAAATAGGCTTCCGCAACGTCTCTTGCGAGTATCGGGTCGGGCATCGAGACAACCACCTCGAGAAACCGACTAACACCGGTTTGCGTTTCCGGAGCTCCAATGCGAAATCTAACCTGGTCACGCAGTTTGTCGGCCAATTCGTCCAATGGCACGCCCGAGCCGCGCCAGGAACCCGTTCCTGCATCCCAAGCTGCGGGAAAAAGAACGGGCGCCAGGCGGCTTTCCATTGAGGCCGCCACCATGGCGGAAACGTTCCGCGAATTCATCCAGTTTCGAATTAGGTCGCCTTCGTCGATAGGAACGATGCTCCAACGTGATTCGTAGTTGGGTGATCGCAGCGTGGCAAAAGACACCGCCACGAGGATGCATATGGTTAGCGTCGCAAAAAATGCCACCACGTAACGGGTTCTCAAACGGAATCTCCGAGAAGTCCGCTTGCCACCCTGGTCTCGTTCCTGAGTCGAGTCATCCATCATCAAACATGTCCAAGCATCGGTGGAATTTGAACATTAGGCAAGTCGCAAGGCAGGCGAAACCGCTTGGATGCCGCCGCGGATCAGGCTAACGGAGGTGGCTTTGTGATCGGAGTTCCTTCCTCCACCCATTCGCGGTAGTCGTCGATCCGGTTCTTCCACGTCGCCCACGTGCGCAGGTCGCGCGCGCGCTGTTCGGCGGCGGCTTCTGCTTCCGGGAGTCGTTCCAAGATCCTCTCCAAGGCGTCCGCGATCGCGGTCGGCTCCAAACCCTGAACGACCTCGTCGCCGGCGGTCTGGACCTCGCGCACGATCCCCACCGGGGACGCAACAAGCGGGAGGCCGGCCAAGGCGGCTTCCAAGATCGGTAGTCCGAAACTTTCGTAGCGGCTCGGGTAACAGAACACGTCCGCAGTCGGCCGATTCCAAGTCTTCCTTCGGGATCGCGGCCGTGAACATGGACGGACCGTTCAACGTGCCGCACAGGCGCAACGGGTGGTCCACGCGGCGGGAGCGGAGCTTGCTGGCCTCGACGACCCGTCGCGAGTCTCGAAACACGCCGAAGTTCGCGAGCATCAAGGTGCGTCGCTGACCCGAGAATCGTCGACGAGGAAGGGGTTTCATGCCGGAGCCGAGGTAGAGCCGCACGACATCCTGCTTCGGCCCGACCAAGCGTCGCACATCCTCTTCTTCCGCTTGAGACGTGACGATCACCGTGCTCTTCCCGGTCACACCGCTACCGATTAGGACATCGTACGCCTCGTAGGGGAAGCGTTGGACACGGTGCGGGAGGAACCGGTAAGCGTTCGCTTCGCCGTGCGGCATGACCGCGGAACGCACCCCGTTTCGCTCGGCCCAACGCAACGCCAGCGAAGTGACCATTTTCATCAACGAATGGCCTGTTCCAAGGGGCGAGCTACGACGGGTCTGGAGTCGAGGCCGCGTCTTCGCGGCCAAGCTCGGCCGTGACGAACAGCAAACCGGGCACGAGCGCGGGGATCAGGTATCCTTCGAGCACGAAGTTGCTTTGCAAGTAGTCCGGCCAAAGTGCACCGAGAACGCTGAGCCCGAGTGGCCATGGTAGCTGGAGCCCCGATGACCATGCGAAGAATTTGGACGCATTGAGACGGAACCCGGGGAACATCGGGATCAACGCGCTCGCGACGAGCAGAATGGGAAACCAGCGTCCGATGCCGGGGATCTCCGGGTCGTACGAGCCGAACTTGTCCTGCGTTGAGAGTGGAGAGTATGGATTGTCATCCAAGACGATCGGCAGAATCAGGGCTGCCGCGGTGACGGCCGAGATTCCTGTCAGGAACGTGGCACGTTTCCAGCCTACGTTGATGCGCAGCCAGGCCCACAGGGCGGGCATCAACAGAAAAAAATTGAGCCGGCAGGCAAGTGAAACCCCGAGCAGCACGGCCCATACTACAGGCTGAGCCGAAAAGGGGTTTTCGCGCGTGCACGATTTCATGGTCAAGAAGGCAAACGCGACTACCGTGATGGTGTTCGTTAGGAGGTCTCCGCCGGTGAGGAATTCTGCCAGATTCGCGGCGATAACGCGACGAGCCCCAGCCATGCCGCAAGACCCCAACCGGCGTGCCCTAGGCTGGCCCGAAACAGTGGATAAGCCGCGAAAAGCCAAAACAGATTCTGGAATGCGACATCTCCCAGGAAATGAAAGGGGGTCGCAAGCACGAAGGCCCCGGGCAATGGCGAGATCCCATGGTCGAGATACGTGGTCTGGGCGTACGGATCCCTGCCTGCGAGAAAGGCTGCCGTTCCCATGCGCAAGGCGTCGTCGCGGTCGCTTCCCGTACCGGGAGTCTCCGGATTGAACTGGGGGCCGAGGGCGAGGTAAACGAGGGCGACGGCGACGGTCACCGATGCGGCAACGATCCAGCTCGCACGGTCGCTGACCTTGTCGAAGACCCCTCGTCGCCCCACCTCGATCGCCGCGAGGATGAGTAGCGGAACTGCTGCGGCGTAGACGGCGGCCGCGATGGGCGACATATAGACCCAGACGGTGGCCCCAGAAGTGGCGATGAGCAGTCCCGAGGCGAATGCGACGAGCCAACCGTATCCGAAGCCTCTCGCAAGGGACGGTGGGACCTTGGCGGGCGATCTTGGGTCCATCGGCGTGCCTTCGGCAGCAAACCAACGTGTAAAGACTGTTTCAAAGGTGGTGGCCGGACACACCTTTCTTCGGCGGACAGCGCAACGTCCACGTCGACATCCTTCGACGAGGGGCTGATCATCGAACGGGCGGGCATGCGTTCTGGTGGAAGCCTCGTCGGGAACGATGACAGGCAGGGCCGCAGCGCGCATGGCAACCGTCCCAGGCGCGTTTGCTAAAATTCCTTACTCGACCGTCACGCTCTTCGCCAAGTTTCGGGGCCGATCGATTTCGCATCCGCGTTGCTTCGCGGCTTCGTAGCTCAGCAGGTGAAGCGCGTTGCCGAAGACGAGCGGTTCCAGGAGTTCGTTCACGAGCGGCAATTCGATGACATGCTGCGCAAGGCCGGCGACCTGAGGAATAGGACCGGCGGTGATGAGGATGATCGGGCTTCCGCGCGATTTGACCTCCATGATGTTGTTGACGATCTTGTCGAGCGGACCGTGGGGTGAAACCAGGAAGATTGCCGGGGTCTCAGCGGTCAGGAGCGCGAAGGGCCCATGTTTGAGTTCTCCGGCGGAGTAGGCTTCGGCGTGCTGGTACGCGATTTCCTTCAGCTTCAGAGCGCCTTCTTGCGCGGCATGGAGGAGCGCGCCCTTTGCAAGCACGAAGGAGTGTCCGAATTTTGCAAGGAAATGGCCCGCTGCGGCCATGCGGTCGGGTTCGGTGAGAATCCTTGAGAACACCCGGGGAAGATTCTTGAGCTCGTGCGCGAGGCCAGCGACCTCGGAGTTGCCGATGCGTCCGTTGGCGCGTGCGACCTTGATCGCGAAGATAAGGAGAGCGACGACCTGCGCGAGGAACGTCTTCGTTGCGGCCACGCCGATCTCGGGGCCGGCGTTGAGGGTGATGACCGCGTCGGAGCGGCGTCCGATCGAGCTATGCGGATTGTTCGTCACGGCGATCAAGTGGTAGCCGCGTCCTTCGATCGCTTTGGCGGCTTCCAACGTGTCGAGCGTCTCACCGCTTTGGCTTACAGCAACGAACAGGGTGTCTCGTTCCTCGAGCGCCTCGGTGTCCTTGTATTCGGGAGCAAGCTCCGCCTGTGCC
>CAYOZB010000125.1:0-9892 GCA_964408365.1 uncultured Halobacteriales archaeon
CGCTGCGTCGGCGCCTTCGCTCCCGCCAGCGCCGAGGCACGCGGCTTCGAACGCGCGGGTGTGGTCGATCAAGAACTGGTGCGCGGCCCAGAAGGCGGGGTCGCGAGGGGCTTGCTGCGCGCGCGTGTCGCCGCCGAGCGTCTGGTGGAGTTCGACGTGCCAGGTCATGCTGATCGACTTGCCGAGCTGGTTGCGGTCCGCGAATTCGCAGAGGCGCGTGTGGCCAAAGAGAGGGTCTTGCGCGTCGCCACCCTCGAACGTGGCCCACGTCGGCAAGGCCACGCCAGGATCCTGGTTCCGCTCCGGCATGCAACCGCGGCCGGGGAACTGGTAGGCGAGGGATGCCGGCATGGGCGTCGCCGGGTCCCAACCTTCGAGCGCCGCGTGCCCCGCCGCCACTCTCCATTCCTGGTAGGATGCGACGAAGTCTTCGTGCCAGCCGAGGAAAATCTCGCCGTACCCGTCCGCATCGTCCGTCGATGGGACGTGGCCAGGTCCGTCACGATGCAGCGCGTGGTTCGCATGGTGCTCGATCAGGATGCTGTTCGTGCCGCCCGCGGGGGACTCGGCCGGGCCGCTCCCGGGTACGATCACGTAGCCGCTGTGGCGCGCGCAGTGCGGCGTGCCGGGGGTGACGTCGTGGACTGCGAGATAACCTTCGAGGATATCGATCTCCAAAGGCGCGTCGCCCAGGGGGGCCGGCGTGGGGACGAGAAGCAACGCCGCCGCGAGCGGCAAAATGGCCCACATAGACAGGACATGCGGTGCAAGGTGCTTGAATGTGACGCGGAACGTTTTTGGCCCGGTGGTCGCGCAGAGCGTTCGCGATGCCCCTCACGGTCACCGCTGCCGACGGCGGCCATGCGAAGCGCTGGGAATGCGGCGACCGCGCGGCCGCCGCAAGCCTTGGCCTCGCCCGGATGGTCCTGGAATCTGCGCTTTCCGAGATGCTCGGCGGACTCTGGCCGGGTCGGTCACGTCGGCCCAGAAACCTTCAGGGACCCGGGCCCGTTCGGCCCCTGTGAGCGAGCACTCGCGATTCGTCCCCATCGCCCGCCGCGATCTCCTGCCGCGCTTGATGAAAGAGTGCGAGGACGGTGCGGCACTGGCCCGCGCGGCCGACCTGCTCCACCACTTGCTGCGCCATGAGGCCAACGAGCGGGCCGAACGTCTGCAGGTTGCGTACGCGCCCTTCGACGCATGAGTACCCGGGAACTGGACCAGCGCGCCGAAGCGTGGATCCTGGAACGCACGGGGCGGCGCGCCGACTTCGAAGTCCACGACGGAATCGCCCGCCTCGAGGAGCTCGGACTCGTGGAGAACGGGGACGCCTGGCGTGCCGTGCCATGCGACGAAGCGACCCGGCGCCTGGACGCACGCTGGGACGCGGCGTTCGCCGCGCACTAGGATCGCTCGGCGCAACATCGGGCGTGGTGGCGCCGGAACCGATAGGCATCCCGAATTTACCGCTTTTAAACCAGCCCTAGCAGTGGCTTTAGCGGTCGATCCTGGCACAAAGCAGTCCTTTGGTCCGCGGGATTGGGGGGCAGGTCAAGTCGATTGGTAATCTGGTGCCGCCCCTTGGCGTACCCCCCAATCCATCAAGTCTTTCGGCGCTGCCCATGAAGGCCAACAAGTAGAAGCGCCAGGAGAAGGAAGGGCGTCGCGATGGATGGGATCCGTGCCGTCGGAGGCGCGATGTCGGCCGGCCGCGCGAGGGTGCTTGTGGTTGGCGTCGGGGTCGGAGAACTCGATGTCGTGGGTGCCGGGCTGCTGGACGTGGGGGGAACCGGGTTGGACGTCGTGGGCGACGGGCTGGTCGAGGTCGCAGGTGCGGGTCTCCAGGCGGCCGGAGGCGGTTGTGTCGCTGCATCTGCATTCTGGCAAGGCGCCACACTCGTGTGACCGGGCGGCCGAGTATATTGGTCGCACCGCTTGCTGGCACTATATAGTAAAATTCACTATGTAGTCGGACGAGCGCCGCACACCAACATACTTGGGCTCCAGACCTACAAGTTCTAGTTCCACTTTTGCGCGGCAACCACGAACGATTCCCGCTTTCCTACGACAAACTGGAACTCGCAAACGGTACACCATTACGTTACAGGTGGGCCCGGCGTGAGATCCGGATGTAGCCGCGGCCATTCCCGGTTGTCTGAACCGACAGACATCCCGAATTGGTCCCTTTTAACTACCGCTAGAAGTCGCTTAAGCAGTCGATTCCGACAAAAGCAGTCACTTGGCCAAAATACGGCGTTTTCCGGTGGAAACAGCCATGCCGCCCCGGCGAGGCGTCAGCCCCAAGGACAAGCCGTGGAAGTCCTCCAGCCCCGTCAACGACCGCCTTTCCCGCCCTTGCGGTGCCCCAGCCGACGGCCGACCCTATATCAAGCGTTACCGGCCGGACCAATTCCGGGTTAAACCCCCCGAGGATACGAAGGGCTCACGCCCGCTCATTGGGCGCAAGGGAACACCATGAAGACAACCAAACTCGTACTCGGAGCAAGCCTGTTGATCGCCCTGACGGCGGCGTTCGTCCCGTCGGCATCGGCCACGCCAGTTGTGGATTGCACGCACGAATTCGTCGTGTCCGAGCAGTTCACGACCATCGGAACCCTCGGGCAGACGCAAGACGAGAACTCACCCATCGTCGATGCTCTCGTCAACAACGACGACGAGCAAGCCAGAAGCAAGGCAATCGCCTTCGCCAGTGGCGGCTACGAAAACTGCCTCGAATAAGGGCGGCGCCCGGGCGGGTCAGCGTGCCCGCCCACCTCTTTTCAAAACTAAGGCCGCGGAAGCGCCGTAAAATCATCGACCAGGCGATCCACGTAGGCAAGTGTGGTCCACGTTGTAGCGCGATGCTGGAAACTCAATTGGGGACTCGTGACATTGTGGTAGGCCCATGTTCCGTCCCCGTCGCTCACCCAACGCATTGTGGTTGGTAGCACCTCCCATTTCCCATCCTTCGTAATGATGCCCTGAAACTGGTACGTCTTGACGCAGTCTTTGCAATCAATCCCCTTCGTGAGGGTCGCCCATTGCATGGTAAGGCGCTCGTTAAGGACGGCGCTGCCTCCCTGCCAGGTTCCTTCACCAATCCATTGCGTCGGATTGCGGTCAAAGTGGATGATGCTCTGACAGGCAGAGCAGTACATACTTCGGTTCACCCCTACGCCCTGCCGCTGAAGTTCATTGACGCCCGCATCGAAGGGACTGTTGGCGAGGTCCATGTAGAAGTCTCGCGGAATGGAAAGATGGTATGCAACATCCAGTAAAATCAACGGCGCCAGGACAATCCTTACGTCCGTCGGCTCCCCCAGCTTAACGTCTACCTTAACCGCCTTGGGAATGAAGCCGGGCGCCGACGAGTGAAGAACGTGCGATCCAATGGGAACGTTTTGGAATTCGAAGGTGCCACCGGGGCCGGTCCACGCAACGGAACTGAGTTCCAGCAACTCGATAGAGGCGTTCACGATGGGCGTCATTTCTGGATCGGCAACGATCCCGCTTATCGAACCGATCTCCGCAGCCATCGTGTTGTTCAGAACAATCGTGTTTGACGGCCGGACCATTGTTGGTGCAACGGTTTCTCGCACGGTATCCTGAGAGGGCGCTATGCACCCTGAAACGAAGACTGCGACAGCAACCATGGCGATCCGGTGCACCACGTTTCTTGCGCCTAAACTTCCCACTACATTCCCCCCGATCTCGGGCGGAGTGGGGTGGCTTCTCACGGGCTTCTAGATGATGTTATGCAAGAACCCATGCAATCTGTTCGTTCGAAGTCCGGTGTTCAGGACAATCCCGGCACGCACATTCACCCGCCCCCTCGCAACCCGGGTAAACCACCCCACGCATAGTCCATGCGTGGCAGCGGAAGCTTCATCGCGAGAGCCGGACCCCGGCACCGTCGAGGCTCTCCTTGACTACTACCGGCCTCTTGCCGGCCGCCGGTGGGAACGCCTAACCAGTCTGCGCGCGCAAAGCGGGACCCTCATCCAAACCACGCTCACCCTGTACGGCCTCCTGCTGGTGGTCCTCGTTGTCCAAGACGAAATCATCGCGCGACGGGTCGGAGCGTGGGTCGCCCTCGCCGCAGGCGTCGCCTACGCTGCCTCCATCAGGGTCCAACTTGGATTGCACGCCACCAAGACCATCCACGAAATGCCCAGCGACGATCGGGTCTTCCAGGTGCAACTCGATTCCACGCGGCCCCAGGTCCAGCAAGCGGAATTGGCGTCCTTGCGGGCCCGCTTCGGCGAACTGCAGGCGCGTCACGAGAAGGACGCCCGCGCCTACCGTCGAGGCTTCATTCTGTTTCTCGCCGGAACCATCGTAGTGGGTTTGGGCGCTGCCGCGTGGCTGGTCAAGGAGGTAAAACCGTGACGGAAGAGGAACCGAAGCCGCCGACTCGACTCAACGTGGATCCCCGCCTGCTCAAGGCGGAGACGTTCGTAGGACTCGAGGCGGCCAAGACAACCGAGAAGGGCGAAGAGAAATGACCCCGAGAACCAAGCGGCACGCGTCGCGCGCAAACATTATCGAGGCGCCGCCGGGTACGCCCACGAATGGGGCAGGGAGCCTAGTGGAAGTTCCGGTGAACGTCGAGGGTTGGACGTTGGACGTCGTCCGCGGGTTGACCCGGGATGGCGTGGGAGAGTCGGACCGACACGACTTCAAGAAGGACCTCCCGGACCCGCGCAACCTGACGAAGATCGCGTGCGCATTCGCGAACACCAGCGGCGGCTTCGTCGTCTTCGGCGTCGCCCAAGAAGACGGGAAGTGGGTCATGGAAGGATTGCATCCCGACAACGAGTTCAGTCACAGGGCGGGTCAACGCATCAACGCGGAACCCACGATCCCATGGTCTTGTTCGCCGTTGCCCCTTTCGGACGGGAAAAAAGTCCTCTACGTCCTTCACGTTCCGCGTAGCGACCTTCGCCCCCACTTACCGGCTCCGGCGGATGAGCGCGTGTTTTGGAAGCGGACGAACCGAGGTAATGAGCAGATGACACGAACGGAGATCGAAGCCCAGTTCCTCCAATTTGAGGAACGCCGAAGTCGCCTCAAGCAACTCGCCTTGGAACTCGATTACAACTTCACCCTGCTGCACGCGGCCCCGTACATCAAGGACGAACCGAACTTGGACGTGTTCGAGACGACCGCCATCGACGCGCTCCTCGTGGACGCGTACTCGCTGATCCAGGACCACGCTCAACTCGTACAGGAATTGCAGGGGCTTCGCCGCCAGTTGCAGCAGTTGCGGACGCGTCGGGAACTGTTCGTGGCGGAGATGGGGCGCAGCTCCTTGATCCCGGGGCGTAAGAACCCGGTGGAATCCTACAACCAGTACGTGGCGGGCCGGTCGCGCCAGATCAAGGAAAGCATCCAGCGGGCGGAGTCGTTGCTGAAGACCTATTTCGGAGTCGCTGGCGCCGCACTCAACTGGCGGGAGTAGCGCGGCCGCATGAACGCCAAACCCCCGGCGGATGCGTCCGAGGCGCCGTCGGAACAAGAGGGGCCGGTTCTCTACCGGGCCCTGCGGGAGGTCGAAATCGAGCAGGGTCAACTCGTCCCGAAAGGCCAGGGGCCGTTCCTCGACGAGCCCCGGTTTGACTACGCTCGCTTCGACGATGCCACGTTCGGTCCGAGTTCTCGGACCGCCACCTTGCACCACCAATGGCAGCAACGTGGTCTCCCGACGTCGGGGATCTCGACGACGCCGCACCTGGAACGGGCCAAGTTCTACGCGCAGCGGCTACGCCGAGTGGCCGTGATCCCCGTCAAAGGCCTGGCAGACCTCGGGATCCAGATGTTCCGCGTCAATGAGGTCCTCGGGGCGGAGCATCCGGATCTGGCGGTCCCGCAGGACGACGAGCACATTCTGGTTTACCCAGCGGGTGGCCCCTTCCCCCTGCAGGTTGTCGCGAACATTCTCGCCATCTAGGGCCGTGTGGGGTCGTTCGGCCGAAGGCCTTGCCGGCTCCGGGTGACTGGGAAAACGCCCGTTGAAGACCGCTTCGCGTTCAGCCCCAGCTAACGGCCGAAACAAGGCTAACATCAAGGACGTGGCCCTCGTAAGTCACTGGAACCGGACGTCGCCAAGTACATGGGCTCGATGCTTTTTGGGGCAGTCCCACAGCCGCCAAAGTCGTGGCGAAAACGGGGCCGTGAAGGCGACCTCCTTCAGTGCCTCTTGCACGTCTCTCCCACGATGTCGTAGATCCCGTTTGTCTTCAGAGTCACGGTCACGCGGCTATGTCTCCGCGCGTGAACGCGCCCGCCGCCACCGTCCGGAACCGCGGACCTATCGGGAGTGTATTAATAGTGTTGAAACATACGATATATCGGAATGGTATTTAAGTGAATCCGAAAGCCGATACAGTCGAGGCCGCCCCTTATGGCGCCGCCAAGGAGCGTCTGCTGCGCGTTCTTCTAGAGCCGCGCGCCGAGAAGCGCTCTTCATACCAGGTCGCCAAGGACGCCAACGTATCCTACGCTTGGGCCCACGCCCTCCTTCACGAGTGGGCCCAAGAAGGCATGATCAAAGCGACGCGCGTGGTTCGTCCCACCCGACTCTTCGAAGAATGGGCCAAGATGCCCCAACGGGCCAAGACGGCCGCGTTCCAGATCCAGGAACCGGACACGCTCTTCAGCAAGACCACCCTCGACTACGCCTGGACCACGTATTGGGCCGAGAAACTGGTCCAACAACACTTGTTCCCGCGCCGACTCGACTTCTACACGTCGCTCCAGCATTGGAACCGTTGGCGGAAGCAACTGGCGAACGACGGACTCATGGGCGGAGGAAACGTGCGCGTGATCCTGGCCGATAACCATGTCCTAGCGACGAGCTACCTCGTACGTGAGCGCCGCGTCGTCTCCACACCCCAACTCATCGTTGACCTCATGCGCGAGGGCGGCCCCTGTCGAGAAGCCGCTGAACTCCTCATTGCGAAGGAGTACCATGCCCGTTGAACTGTACACCGCCAACGAGACAGGGCCGGCCAAGGATGCAGTCGCCGAACTTGCCCGCCACCTACCGGAGCCGTTCGTCCTCGCGGGCGGCTGGGGCGTCTGGGCGACCGTCACGGACCGATTCCAAGCCGAACAAGGGACTCCCTACTTGGGTTCCCGCGACGCGGATTACGGGTTCACCATCAACCCAACGTGGACCTTGGACGAGCTCCGCGAAAGCACCTACGCCCGAGCTTTGGCCAAGATCCAGGACCTCGGCTACCTTCCCTCCGGCACGACGCGATACTGCCGCTGGATTCACCACGACACCGGACGGAACCTGACCGAAGCCGAGGCCCGCCGCCTCCCCACGCACGACCTCGTGCAACTCTTCGTCGACCCCATGGTCGACGTCATCCACCCCCGGCACCACGACGTCTTCAACGTCAAGCCGCTCGACTCGCCGCTGCTTGGCCGCGTCTTCTCCGAAGCCGCCTACCGTGTCGAGACGACCCGCTTCGGTCCCAAGATTTGGCTCCCGCACCCCTCCACGCTGCTCGCGATGAAGTTCGAATCCTTCCCGGAGCGCAACAAGGACGACAAGGCGATCAAGGACCTCTGCGACGCGTACGCCCTGGCATGGCACAGTGGGGAGCGCTACCGAGCCCTCGTCAAGGTGACGCGGGAACGGCACCCGGAGCAAGCCGCCAAGGCCCGCCACATGACTGAGAGCCCATTCCTGGATGCAACGGCGCGGCACGTCGGCGCCAGTCGACGGTCCATCGTCCGCGTCCTGAAAGAGTTCCACGTCGGAACGTCGCCATCCTGATTGATGAGTGCTTACCGGTCGCGTCGGCATCCACGCTACGGTTCCGGGGCCGCTGGATGCGGGTAGCAAACCCCGAGCGTATGCTCCCGCCGGGGTCGGATCACGTGGGCGCAACACCTGACATCCGTGGCGCGGTCGGCCAGGCCCGCAAGCGGTGATGATCCATGAGCGAGGCGTCCGCCTCTGTCGCATCCTCCGTCGCCAACGCCTCGCGCGTCCGGTGGGCGAACGTCTCGTTGTGGGCGGCCCAAGGGCTCCTTGGAGTCACGTTCGCGGCCAGCGGTGCGGTGAAGGTGTTTGCAACGGACTGGTTCATGGCGATGGATCCTGGCGCATGGCCCGCCGACGTGCCGCGGAGCGTTCTCAGCCTCATCGGCATCGCGGAGTTGGCGGGCGTCCTGGGCCTCGTGCTGCCCCGCCTTACGGGCATCCAGCCGCGGCTGACGGTGTTCGCCGCGCTTGGCCTGCCGGCGATCATGGTGTTTGCGACAGGGTTCCACGCCAGCCGTGGCGAATGGGTGCGGTCCGGGCTTCAGCAAGAGTTCCGTGCTCTCCGGCGCCTTGGGCCCCACGACGGTCAGCCACCTCAAGCCGTCGCTGATCGGTACGTCATGCTTCTTCACGAAGCCGAGCTTCTCGGTGTAGAATTTCAGGGCCTTGTCCTGGTCGTCGACTTGCACGCTTGTCACGATGATTCGCAGCTCTGAATCAGGCAAGCAAGCCTTAAAATATAGAATCAGGCATAATTGCCTTATCGCATGAAATCAGGCAAAAAGGCCGAATTGGTCACGGTCCTCATCGGCGACTTGAGCCGGTCGCGAGACGCGCCCGATCGGGCTACCCTCCAACAGGTCTTCGCGCACGAGCTTATCGTGGCCAACCAAACCTTCCGACGCCACCTAATCAGCCGCCTCTCCATCACCGTCGGCGACGAATACCAAGGCGTCTTCGACCGCCCCGAAGCCGCGTTCCGCGCAGCCCTGCAGATCGCCGAGGCCCTTTATCCGATGCAGTTGCACCACGGCATCGGGATCGGCAAGATCGCGACCGCCATCGACCGCGACTACCCGGGACGAATGGACGGGCCCGCGTTCCACCACGCGCGCGCCGCCCTCGAGCAAGGCCGGCGCCAAAAAGCAATGTTCACCTTCTCCGGCCTCGACCCAAGCACCGACGAACTCCTCGCCGCCACCGCCAGCCTCTGGCAAGACATCCGAGGCTCCCGGACCCAACGCCAACGCGAAGTCATCGACACCGTCGAGAAATCCCGGGACCAGAAAGCGGCCGCCGCCCGGCTGGACGTCACGCCCCAAAGCGTCGCCGACGTCCTCCAAGCAGCCCGCTACCACGAACTCAATCGCCTCAAAGCCGCCCTCGTCGCCTTCCTGAACAACCACCCCAAGATGCAGGAGACACCAAAATGATAGACCTCAATCCCGGCTGGCTGACCCGACTCGGCGACACGGGCACCCTTCTTGCCATGCTGCTGGCCGGACACGTCGTCGCTGACTTCATCGCCCAGACCGACGACATGGTACGACGCAAGACCCGCCCCACGGGCCTCCTGGCGCACGGCGCCCTCGTCGCATTCATCCACCTGGTCGTCGTTCTCCCGTTCGCCAGACCAAGCACCTTGGTCGTCATTCTTCTGCTCGCGACGATCCACATCGGGATCGACCACGCCAAGCAACGCCTGCAAGACAAGACCCGACTGAAGGCCACCCTGTTCCTCGCGGACCAAGCCCTTCACCTGGGCAGCATCTGCATCGCCTGGTGGCTCCTCGTGCAACTCGCATGGTGGACCCCCCGGCCTTTGCCGGTCCCCGTTGAAACCGTCACCTGGTTCCTCGTCGCCTTCGCCGCCTACGGCTTCGCATGGAACGGAGGCGGCGCCATCGTACGCGAACTCCTTCGAAGCCGCGGCGCCGACGACGTCACCACGCCCGACCAGATGGGCAAACTGATCGGTTGCCTCGAACGATGGATCGTCATCACCCTCGTCCTGTTGGCCCAATGGTCCGCCATCGCATTCGTGTTCGCGGCCAAAAGCATCGCCCGGTTCAAACAGATCGAAGAACGCAAGTTCGCCGAGTACTACCTCGT
>CAYOZB010000126.1:0-9835 GCA_964408365.1 uncultured Halobacteriales archaeon
GGCGGTGGAGGTGGTGGCGGAGGCGGCGGAGGCTCGTCGACCGGATCCATCCCGATCCAAGGCCCAAGCGGCGGCGATGAAGACGAACTGCCCCCGATCATCTTCGACAACCTGCCCCCGCATGGACTCGACGCAGTCTCGATGGCACCCCCCTCGGCGCCGGCGGCGTTCGCGCTCGCTCTCGCCGCAGCGGCGGTCCTGTTCCTCGCGACGACCGGCCTCGCGTTCCGCGGACTCGCAGTCATGAGCCCGGTGCGCTGGGTCACGATCGAAGAGATCCTGCCGCAAGAGGTCAAGGCCGCATGGGTCGAGTTCATCGACCCCGAGACGTCCGACCTCGCGCAACGCGTGCCCCTTACCATGCTGCAAGACGCCGCCAGCGGCGCCGTGCTCTGGGCATGGGAAGGCTACCTGCGCCAGCGCGGCCCCGCCCAGTTCAAGGTCATGTACCGCGACCTCGCCGGCCTCACCCATGAGGCACTCCCGGCCACGGTCGAGACCCACGTCGAGCTCGAGGGACTCGAGACCGACCTGCAGGTCGAAGCAGACGCGATGGAAGCCCCGGTTGAGGTGCTCACGGTATGAAGTACATCGATGAGAAGCGGATGAGGTTCGGATACATCGGATTGTTCGTGCTCTCGGTCGGCCTGATCGGCGCGGCCTTCTGGGACTACACGTACAACGATGAAGCCCTGCTCAACTGGTTCGTCTCGGCGCTCGGAGGATTGCTGCTCATTGCGATCTTCTTCTTCGTCGCGACGGAACTGATCCTCAAGGACGCCCTCGACCTGCGCCCCCGCCGCATCGCGGTCGGCTCGACGGACGAGGACCACGGCGCGATGCCTGCGCAACACCAGGTCCCGAGCCGCGCAGCCGCGAAGGCCTCGATGACGGCCGACTCCGCCTCCTCCCAGAGCTTGATGGGACCGGCCCCGAACATGGCCCGCCCCAGCAACGATCCCGCGGCATCCCGAGGCGAAACGTGGCAACCTCGCTTCCAAGCTCCGACGACGAAGCCCTCGACGAAGAAGGAGGTCCTCAAGGTCGACGTTCCGAAGGAATCCAAGACCGAAACGATCCCGATGGCCAAGAAAGAGGTCTTCAAGGTCGAGGTGCCGAACGTCGAGGCCGAGAAGGCGAGACTCTCCGAGCGCCTCGAGCGTGCCAAGATCGACATGCCGAAGCGCGCGCCGCTCGACATGCCGACGAACCAGCAGATCAAGATCGCGATGCCGGAGACCCAGTACATCAACGCGAAGCCCAAGGAGACCTCGCTCGCCGAGGTCATGCCGGAATCGCCGGCCGCCGTGCCGAAGCCGAAGATGGTCCAGCCGGCGCCCCAAGGCGTGCACTTGCAGACCATCGGCTACGAACTCGGCAGCTCGCAGTTCCGGGTGCCACGCGGCTCCAAGGGCCACCGCAACCCGAACGCGGTGCTCGAATCCACGCGCGTATTGTGTGGCGAGTGCGGTCTCTACTTCCGCGTCGACCTCGACCGTGCGCGGCCGATGTCCGTCCAGTGTCCTCAATGCAGCAAGGACCTCGGGCTTTCAGGAGCCCACCAGAACGCGGAGCACATCAAAATGCGTTGCCGCTTCTGCGGAGACTTCCTGCAGATGCCGCGCGCTACGGAGCACAAGGCGACGCAGTGCGCGACCTGCGGTCAAATCAACGGCTGAGTCATCGTCGGGTGGGTGGTTCAGGAAAAGAAGGACGGGACCGGCCCGCGTGCCGGTCCCACGAGTCCTTTCCGCTCACCGTGGTGAGCCGCCGCTGGGACTCTGTCGGTTGTGGTCGTTGGGTTTGTCACGCGACTCGGCGGTTCCCGCAGAAACCATCGACCTGCGTGCCAGCAGGGCACGGAAGGCGTCGGTGGCGGTGCGTACGGCGCGCTCCGAAACATCGGTGGAACCTATGTTTGAGCGCGACTTGTGACTCTTGAAGGTATTCCGACCGGTGTATGAGAAGCCTTATACTGCGCCCGACGGCGTGGACTGGCCAATGGATTCTCTTTTCCCCCGTGACTCCTCCCCGCGTTCGCGGCCGAGCCTTCGCGCCGTCATCAAAGAAAAAATTCACGGCGCCGATTTTGTCGCCGTCGGAGTGAACGTTGTTGTTGCCGCGCTGCTCATCGGCGGTGTGATCGGCGCGCTCGCTACGAAGGATTCGTCAGGAACGCCTCCCACGGATTTCAATGCGGCCGCCTTGAGCGCCCAAGGCGAGCGCGGTGGGAACGAGACGGCCTCTTCCCCCGCGCCGGGCGCCGACCCAACCTCGGATGATGACGAGGACGACGAACGGCGCAAATCGGACAAGTGACGAGGCCGGCGTCTCGCGCCTACGTCTTCACAAAAAGGCACGACACCGGGGCTTCGTGGGAAACGCGATTACTGACGCCGCCGAGCATAGCGCTGCCGAAGGCGCCCATCCCGCGCGATC
The DNA here is from genome assembly GCA_964408365.1 of uncultured Halobacteriales archaeon. Classification (GTDB taxonomy): domain Archaea; phylum Thermoplasmatota; class E2; order JACPAO01; family JACPAO01; genus JACPAO01. Next base: position 2,440 of record CAYOZB010000126.1, read on the forward strand.
CGAGCACGATCAGGGAAATCCCTCGTTGGCTGGCGTATTTGACGATCTGTTTCGCCGGGTTTCCGAAGTCGAGCGCGTAGTGGACGCTCGCGGAGGGTTTGGGTAGGCGGTGTTTCTCGATGACGGCGCGGAACTCTTCTTCCCCGATCTCGGCGTAGCGAAGGAAGCCGAGTCCGAAGACGTGGAGCATGTGGGTGGTGGCTTGCCACGATTTTCCGATGCGTAGTGCCAACCGTGCGGCGACGCGGCTTTTCTGGGAGCCGTCGACCGCCGTCAGCACGGGTCCGGGGCGGGCCGGGCTCTTCGCGATGAGGACGTGGCAGCGGACGTGGTTCTTCACGGCGTCCGCGATGCTTCCGAGCATGACGCGTTCGAGTTGGCCGTGCGCGTGCGAGCCGAGGATCACCAGGTCGGGCTTGTGTTTAGTCGCGAGAGCGACGAGTTCTTGGCTCGGGAAGCCGCGGGCGACAAGGCGCTTGACACTTTTGGCGACGCCTTGGAGACGCGCGTTCGCGTCATCGAACGCTTTCGTGGCTTCCTCTTCTTCGCGTTTCTTGAGAGTGGAAAAATCGACGCGCACGATCTGGGTGTCGGCGTAGTCGGCGATGAGTTCCTCGGAGTTCAGGATCTCCGCGATCGACACGCGCACGTGGGGGAACAGTTTGCACACGGCTTCGGTCCAGGATACGGCGGGTTCTGCGTCGCTTGTGGGGTCGAGGGCGAGCATCACGTGTTGGATGCGGACGGGGGGGAGGCGCTTGGCGCCCTTCTTGAGATCGCGTCGGGTGAGTTGACCGATCTTTTTCTCGATGTCGGCAAGCTCGTTGGTCGGTTTTTGAGAGGCAACCATGGGTCGGGACCGCCGGGGACCGCGGCATCGAAGGGTCCTGACTTGAACCCGCCGGGCGGGGACCCTCGGCTGCTTTCTCAGGCTAGGCGGACCCATTTCGCGACGGGGCCTCGGCTGGCCCGGATGTTCGTTTCGAGGGACGAGCCGTTTACTTGCCGAGGAACTGGCACTCGCCGGGTTTGTGCTCTTCGATGTCGTACATGCCATCGGCGCGGTGGCCGTGAAGCTCGGGGCGGACCGAGGCGTCGGCGCCGAGGATGCCGACGGTGATGGTGAACTCGATGTCGACGGTCTGCGGTCCCGGGTGGATCATCATGGGCCACACGCCGGTGGTCATGTCTTCGTCGGGGAGTCGGATGCAGCCCGTGCCGGAAGTGAACTGTTCGGAGTGGTAGCCGTAGTATTTGGTGCGGCCGGCTTCGTCGCCTTTGAGCCAGTGGGGGTGGAGCGCGAATTCGCCATCGCCTTCCCAGTCAACGCGGACTTCGATGGCTTGCGGGACCTCGTCGATCTGGACATTCCAGCCGGCTTTCTGGTAGGGGAAGATGAATTGTTCGCCTGGTTGGTCGTGGTTTTGGTAGTCGAGGGGGCCGACGATGACGTTGCCCTTGAGTTCGAGCAAGAACGGTTCGGCGGTCGCGCCGATCGATTCGGCTTCGATCGCAGCGTCCTCCGAAGCGGGCGCGGCGGGGGCGGTGCAGCCGGCAAGGAGAGCGGCCAAGACAAGCAGGATTCCGAGAGTTCGCATGAGCGTGTTCCTCCGTCGTTGGGTCCCATGTGGGGACCTAGTTTTCGCAGTGGACGACCCGGTTATTAACCCTGCCCGTACCACGCTTTTTCGGATTTGGTGACAGAACCTGGGCCCGCGCGACTCGCGCGGGGACTACGGGCGTCTCCGGAGCGTTCCCGGGACTCTTTCCGAACATTCCAAGGCGTATCCGGTTTGGTTGAAGGTCATGCAAGGCGACGAAACGGTCGAAGCGGCGCCATGCGGACATTTGGAGATCGCGGAACGGTTCGCGACCTCCGATTCGGGACTGGTTTTCTGCACGCGTTGCCAACGCGGATACGAAGCCCGCCCAGCACCAGAACCGATGGACGCGGATGCCCGACTCATCCGCGAACTCCTTGCACACGCGTTATTCTAGCGTCTACGAACTTTCCCGCTTTTCCAGTCCGACGGCGGCGTGTAGTTCCTGGATGTCTTGCTCGAGTTCGGGATGCATCTTGTGCATGAGGTCGCCCAAGGCGTCGGCAATGGCGTTGAGTTTGTGCTGCACGGCAAGGTCGGCGCGTCGCGTCGAATTCTGGAGCAACGCGACCATCAAGAACGTCACGATCGTGGTGCCCGTGTTGATCATGAGTTGCCACGTGTCGGAGAACTCGGCGAAGGGACCCCAAATGACCCACAGGATCACGACGAGGATGCACACCATGAAGAACGGAGCGCGGCCGATGAATTTCGAGACCTGCCCGGCGATGCGGTCGAAGATGCTCCGATTGGCACCGATCTCGCTCGGCAACCGGACGGCGGCTTTGCCACGATCCGCGTGGGCATCACGGCCGTCGCGTGGGGTTCCCTTCGTTGGCGGTTGCTTCTTCGTCGGCATGTTGACCCGATGGGACGCGGAATGGGCCCAGGCCTCTTTTAAGCTCGTTCAGAGACCAGGGATCGCGGGGGACCACACGGGAAGTGTGTCGACGAACGGGAACACCAAGGTGACCGCGATGAGCACCCCGAGCGAATTGAACACGAGGTCCATGATGGAGTTCTGAAGCGATTCGTGGCCGAAGTCGAGTCCGCGTCGGGCGGCAAGCGGTGAAAGGACCAGCACTTCGAACGGCTCCCAGAGGGTGAGCACGAGAAGGGCGAGGAACGGGCCCACGAGGATCGAGAGGACGATACCCCAGGCGACGTGTGTGAGGCTCCACCAGTCGACGAGCCGCGTGTTGCGGGGTCGTCGCAGGTCCAACGTTTCAGCCATTCTGGTCGCTCGGTCCAACCGGGCGCGGCCTGTTTAAGGTTCGCTGAAGCGTCGACGAAAAATTGGGATCCGCGCCCCGTCGGGGACTCCGACGAGGCGGGGATGGAAAGAGAACGGCGTGCGGCGCCTATTCGAACCCGAGGGTATCGAGGCCGTGTCCCATGTCACCGGTGAAGACGTATCCGTTGTAGTAGATCGCTTCCCAGACTTTCATCCCGGTGGCTTGTTGGTCGATGATCTGCGGCGAACTTGGGTCGGTGAAGTCGACGAGGATGACGCCCGCGTTGTAGAAGCCCATCGCGAGGAGGTCGCGCGTCGGGTCGGGGACGATGCGTCCGTGGTGCGCGGTGCAGCTTCCGGCGCCCGGGTTGTCGACGACGTGGGAGCGCGGGCTGATCCAGCTGAGAAGGGTCGGGTTCTTTTCGTCCTTGATGTCGTAGAACCACAAGGCTCCGGTCGGGGTGCTCGCGTCGCGCACCGGCGTGCTGGCGTGGACGCCACACGCGGGTGCGGCACCGCCGCCCATCTCGTCGCCGACGATGAGCACGGACGCGTCGTCGTTCGGGATCGAGAAGTGGCTGAACGTCACGGGCGTGGTGTCCGGGTTCGGCAGGTCGTCGTTCGCGTGCCACATCTTGATGCTCTTGATGAGTTTCGGGTGCAGGGGTTCTACGGTGTCCCAGATGTGGGTGAACTCGTAGCCGGCGCAGTACGCGCGGTACATTTCGCGCACCGGGTCGTTGTAGAAGTACGTGCGGTGGCAGGTCGCGGGCATCTTAGAGGTCGAGTTGACGGGGTTCGCCGGGTCGCTGGCGTCGAAGATCTCTCCGTTCGCGGAGTTGTAGATGATCGGGGTGCCGGGGACGACGTCGACTTTGTGCGTGCCGAGTGTCTGGATGCGGCTGATCTCCGACGGGTTCACCGGGTCCGTGATGTCCGCGAGGACGATCGCTCTTCCACTGGCGAGGACGGCGACGATAGTGCCGTCGGGGTACACGATCACGTCGGAGGCGCGCGCGGAGACGTTGAATTCGCCGACGACCTTGGGTGCCGTCGGGTCGCTGATGTCGACGAGCCGCGTCACGCTGGAGGGGAGGATCGCGAGGCTGCCGATCACGCTCATGCCGGACGAGCGCGCGGCGGGGTTGTCCACTTGGCCGACTTTGTTGAGGCCCTGGATATTCGTGGGCAATTCCTTCGATTGGATCGGCTTGAGCCACGGGTTCGAGATGATCTGGGGCGGGTTGGTGAGCGTCGGGTAGTTGTAGGCCGGGTGCGGGTAGTATTGCGGGTTCTGCCACAACGGTTCGGTGACGGGCAGCATTCCTTCGACGACGGCGAGCGCCTCCTTTGCGCCGCCGAGGGAGCGCTTGCTTGCCGATTTCGAGAATCCGCCTTCTTCGATACAACCTGCAAAAAACATCAGCGCGGCGACCGCGCCGACGAGCACCAGCCGTGACATACGCTTGCGACCCGGCGCTTGCTACATAAGCGCTGTGGGAACCGGCTTGCCGGTTCTCAGTACTGCGTCACGAGCACGCCGACTAGGAGGAGCATGCTGACAAGCAGGCGACCAGCAAGGCCGATCCGACCCATGACCTCGACCCGGCGCGCCTCGTTGCATCCACGGCGTCCATGGACTGCAAACTCCTCGGCGATCGGACGTTCTGTTTCGCGCAGTGAACTCCGCCGGTACGATTTCGAATACCTCGACGCGCGACGGGTGCAGGCAAGCCGTTTAATCGACCCTTGCCTCTTGGACGGTTTGTGTCGAAGGGCTGGACCGTCGCGTTGCTTCTCATGTTCGCGGGCTGCGTCGCAGACGAAGCACCGGAACCCAGCCCCGCGCCGAGCGATGCCACGGGTCCCACGATTCCCGCGGATAGCGCGACCGACGGCTTGCCGGACTACGTCGAGCTTCCCGAAAAAATCGAAAAACTCACACTCGCCGCCTACGGCGACTCCTCCGGCGGCGTACGGTTGAAACTTTGGAACAACCGCGCGTACGTCAACACGGGCAACCCGCAAGACGGCATCGCCATCTTCGACATCACCAACCCCCTCGAACCCGAACGACTCGGCGCCGTCACCGGCATCAGTCCACGCGAAGGCATTGACCTCCTCAACTACGGCGAACGCGTCGTCGTGGTCGTGAGCCTCGCGTCGCCCGTCGCGGGTCCGATCGTCTTCATCGACGTCACGGACCCCGCCGCGCCGAAAGAACTCAAACGGTTCGACGTCCAATCGCACACCGTCGCCGCGTACCGGCCCGGGCACGTCGTCTACAACGCAGGCTTCGCCACGGGACCCGTTGCGGGATTGGAGATCATCGACGCGCGCGACCCCGACAACATCCGCATCGAGAAGACCTGGAACTGGGGCAACGTCGCCGCGGACGGGACGCCGATCCAGCCCACCGGCTGCCACGACATCATCGTCGACCAACTTACTGCGCGCGCCTACTGCGCCGCCCAAGCCCAGACCACGATCTGGGACCTCAAGGATCCCTTCAACCCCCGTGTGCTCACCGTCGTCAATGATGCCATTGTGCCGCATCACAACACTGCGTTCCCCATCCTGGATGGAAAAGTATTGGTGATCGGCGATGAAGAAGCCGGCTGCGGACCCGTGACCCCGGGAGGCCCGACACCGGCGGGGCTGTGGTTCTACGATCTTCAGACAGAGCCGCCCATGCTTCTAAGTTGGCTGAGTTTCCCGGCACAGACCCCATCCTCCGGTTGCGCGCCTCATTTCGGATCCGAGGTCGGAAACGGAACCGGCATGGTCACGTTCGGGTGGTTCGGACAAGGACTCGTGCTCGTCGATGCGACGGACCCGTCCGCCCCGCGGATCGCTTCCAGCACCCAAGAAGGAGGCTCCGGCTCGGACGCCATGTACTACCGCGGAATGGTCTTCGTCGCAGGCGGAAAAGGCGGCTTGCAGGTCGCCGTGCCGAGCTAACGTCGCAGCCGAAAAGGGTTAAGGTTTGTCTCCGTCGACGACGCGAACGTTGGTCCTCTTCTTCCGTCTGGCTCCCACAAAAGCATAGTGGGAAACCCATGCAGACGACCTAAGACGAACCCCGCGTCGCTGCGTGCACCGACAGGATCGGCGGAAGCGTGGACGAGATCGACGACCACGACCCCCCTTCGTCTCGACTCGCGTAGAGTTCGCCGGTCGTCGTGCCGACATACACGCCCGCCGCATCCGCTTGGTCCGTCGCAAGACCCTCGCGAAGGACCGTGTGCCATGCACCTGTTTGCGGGAGCCCCTTGGCAAGACGTTCCCATTTCTTGCCGGCATTGCGCGTGCGGTACACGGCGAACGCACCCTTGGGCGCGACGCGGTTCGAATCCGCCTCAAGCGGCACCGTGTACACTGTGCCGGCGTCGTGCGGATGCGCGGCCATAGGGAACCCAAAACGCGACGGCAGGCCTTTGGAGATGTCGGTCCACTTGTCGTCGCCGCGACGTCGCCGGAAGATGCCCCAATGGTTCTGCATGAACAGAACGTCCGGATCTTTCGCGTCGCGGACCATCTTGTGCACGCAAGAACCGGGCTCCGACTCGGCGGTGGCTCCTTTCGTGTTGAGCCCGGAATTGATTCCCGCATTCATGAGACGCCACGATTTTCCGGCGTCGCCCGAGCCGAAGACGCCGACGGCGCTCGCGCCGACGATCATCCGCTCCGGGTTCCCCGGATAGGGAAGGATGGTGTGGAGGCAGAGTCCGCCGCCACCGGGGATCCATTTTTCGCGTCCCGGCCATGCATTGATGCCGTCGACCGACGTCCAATTTTTTCCACCGTCCCGGGTGTGGAACAGCCCGGCCGGTTCCACGCCCGCCCACAGTTCATCGACGTCATGCCCGGGCGTGATGTGCCAGATCTTATCGACGGTCAAGCCGGAATCTTTCGAGTACGAAGGTCCGGCGCGTTTCGTCCAACGCGCTCCTAGGTCCTTCGATTCCTGCACCGTCGGGCCCCAGTGGTAGCTTGTGACGGCCGCCCAGAGACTGCCGCCGGGGCGAGCATCGTAGAGTGCGCGGTGGATCTCGAGCCCCGGGAAGAAGGGGCCGCGGGTTCGCCATTTTCGGCGATCTGGGGATTCCATCACGAACAATCCTTTGCGGGTCCCGATCGTCAACACGGTTCCTTTTCGAGATGTTGCCAAACAGTTCAACCTCCAGACACGGACGGGACGACGTGCACCTCGTCGCCTTCTTGCAGCGCGACGACGGACGGGTCTTTGCCCGTGAGCATCGTGCCATTGACAAAGATCGCGACGTGGCGACGGATGCGTCCCTGATCATCGAGGATGCGCGAGGAAAGTCCGGGCGCCTGGTCGTTGACCTTCGCGAACGCTTCCGCCAACGTCTGTCCTTCGACGTCGACCTTGGCCGGGCCCGTCCAGTATTGGAGCAAGACGCGTGGAAACCGGATGGTGACGCGTCCGGATCGGGGGCCCGGCATCGTCCCCGGGAAGACGAAGGCGGTCTTTAGCCGTTTCACGGGATTGTCCTAAAAATCGGAACAAGTAAACCTCGTCAGGTTCCAAACGATC
>CAYOZB010000127.1:0-9632 GCA_964408365.1 uncultured Halobacteriales archaeon
TCAAGCTTCTCAACGAAGACTTCTTCCTCTACGTGTTCGACATCCACGACTATGTAGGGAAGGACCGCGAGGACGTGCGTCGCGTCGCCGCCCGCGTCATCGGAAGCGAAGGAAAGACGCGTCGCATCATCGAAGACCTCGCCGGCGTCCTCGTCTCCGTGTATGGTCACACGGTCTCCGTGATCGGCGATTTGGATGCGATGGAGACTGGGAAGAAAGCGCTCGACATGATCCTCTCCGGCTCCGAGCACGCGGCCGTGTACCGGTTCCTCGAGGGCCAGCGTCGCAGGTCCAAACTCGCGAACCGCGAGTGGTAACCAACGAGCGTTCGTGAATACGAACAACCTTAACGGGAACCTGCCTACGGGTACGCATGGCAGCAAAGGCCGCAAAGAAGGGAAAAGCGAAAAAGAGCACGAAGAAGAAGTCCAGCAAGAAGAAGTAAATTCTTCGAACTCAGCGCTTTTCGGCCTTGAATCGTCGTTTATTGCCAGATTCCCGCGCCGACTCTCCTCCCTCGGCTTTTTCTCAACGTGTACTTCGTCCGCTCATTGTGACGAACGCCCAGTCGAAGACAGCGGCTGCATGGATGCAGGGCCGTCGCCATCGGGCTTTCGAAGGCGCGACGCAAAGGCGCCAAGGTCTCAAAGCGGAAGGGACGAAGCCGACGGACGAAACAGTAAGGATTTCCCACGAGAAACGTTAAAGCGACGCCCCACGGCTACAAGCGACCATGAGGGCGCAGGCGGCAGTGTTGGCCATCGTGCTCGCACTGTTGTCGGCCGGGTGCCTTTCGGAACCTACCCAATCTCCCTCCTCGCGCCGCGCCGCCGGCGCGAACAACCTGCAATTATCCGATGATCCAAACACCGTTCCACACGTGCACGATGGTTGGGAAAACACCACCAGTCGAATCATCGCGGAAAGCCGCCAAGGAGGTGGCTCTTCCGGAAGTTCGCAAGACCGCCGGTTTCCCTCTTGGTCACCTACGCAGGCCGTGCTGACAGGGACCGCGGAAATGCGGATCACAACGCACTTCAATCAGACCGGAGGCGAAGCGTTGACGGTTCTTTTCGATTACAAACCGCCGAACCAGGAATGGCAGAGCTACGAGTTCGAGAACGGCGTCCCCTTTTCCATCATCATTCCGCCTGAATCGGTGGATCCGCCCCACTCGGGTCGATCCTACTGGGAGTTCGCGTTCCATTTCCACTTCGAATCGGAGGACGGCGGCAGTGTCTCCTTCAATTCCTATTCGGTCGTGGAGGTCCTCAGAATGTCTGGGCCGCTGCCGAAGGATCCTGCGCATCCGGAGCAATGGTTCGGCAACGTGGTCGCAAACCTGCTGGACTTGAGCGGGCCGCTCAAGGACTCGGCGGCTCCGACGGCTCCCTCCGCGCCGCCTCGGTTCGTCCCGTCGTTGCAGGCGCCATTGAAGGCGGTGCCTTGGAACACAGCGAAGATCGAGATGGTCCTGTTCTACAATTCGTCCACGCCGCCGGCGTTGCATTATTCGCCTTCCCTCTCCTTCCATGGCCCGGACCGAGGTAGGTTTAGCTACGAGTTTCGCGACGTCCCCGCCAACGAAACCACAACGGGGTCGACCGGCCTCTACAGGTGGACCTGGAACATCGACGAACGATTTTGGGATTCTCCGTACGCCGAGGCTTCCCTATGGGAACTGCAATTCACTTGGCCCGGTTTGCTGCCGACTCCGATCTGTTGTTTCGAGCGCCCCGCCGAGATGGACGGCGACTACCACTTCTTGATCCAAGGGTGGCGCGGCTGATAATTACGTCCCGCGGACCTTTTTCACTTCGTTGATCAAGGCGGGCACGATCTTGTACAGGTCGTCCACGATGGCGTAGTCGCTGATCTTGACGAGCGGCGCTTCTTCGTCCTTGTTGATGGCGATGATGAGTTTGCTTCCGCGCATGCCGGCGACGTGTTGGATCTGTCCGGAGACGCCGAGGCCGATGTAGGCTTTCGGTTTGACTTCGTGTCCGGAGAGGCCGATCCAGTGTGCGTCGCCGAGCCATTTCAGGTCCGCTGCGATGGGACGGGTGCAGCCGACTTGGCCGCCGATGGCCTTCGCGAGGTCTTCGGCAAGCTTGAGGTCTTCTTTTTTCTTGATGCCGCGACCGGCGGACACGACGATGTCGGCGTCTTCGAGATGGACGCCGCCGGTTTCCTTCTTTTCGCGCTTGACGAGCTTCGCGCGCGGCGCGGTGAGTTTGAGTTGGACCTCTTCGACGGGCCCGTTCCTGCTCGCGTCGGGGGCGGGGGGATCGACGAGGCGCGCCGGGACGGTGGCGATCTGGGGATCCTTGAGGAGTTGTTCGGTGACGAGGCTTCGTCCGGAGAAGTAGACGCGTTCGCCGGTGAGGCGGCCGTTTTCGAGTCGGAGGTTCATCATTTCGCACCCGCAGCCGACCTCGAGGAGGGTCGCGACGCGCGCGGCGGCATCCTTCGACCGGACGCCAGCGCCGATCAACACGATGCCGGGTTTGACGTGTTCGATGAGTTGTTTGTACGCGTCGGTGTAGGGTCCGGCCTGGTAGGGCGTCAGTCCTGGGTCTTTGCTTGTGAGGACCTTGTCGGCGCCGCGTGCGATGAAGTCCTTCGCGGAGGCGGCCTGTTCGCCGAGGGCTGCGTAGACGACCGTGCCGTTCGTCTGCTTCGCGAGTGTGCGCGCGTGCACGATGAGTTCGTAGCCGTGTTCGACGTCCGGAGCGGTGACCAAGATGTCGGTCATCTCACATCACTCCTTCTTTCCGGAGCGCTTGGACGAGTTGGGCGGCCGCTTCCTCGGGGCTGCCTTTGATGCGGATGCCTTTGCGTTCCATCTTGGGCGCTTGGTTCTTGAGGATCTTGAGTCCGGCGCCTTTTTCGCCGACGTCTTCGGGCTTGAGTCCGAGGTCCGCGAGTTTGTACTCTTGGATCGGTTTCTTTCCGGCTTGCAGGATCTGGATGAGCGGAGGTAACCGTGGCTGGTTGATCTCTTCCGACACGGTGATGACGCACGGCATGGGGACTTCGAAGTCTTCGATGATGCCGCCGACGTTGCTTTTCACTTTGGCGACTTGTCCGGCGACTTCGAGCGCGATCGCGTACGAGACGAGCGGGATGCCAAGACGAGCGGAGAGACGCGGTCCCGTGAATCCGGTGTAGGAGTCGAGGGAGCCTTCGCCGCCGATGATGAGGTCGACCTGGCCGATCTTCTTGATCGCGGCCGCAAGCACGCGCGAGTTGGCGAGGGTGTCTCCGCCTTTGAATTCAGCCAAATTGACGATGACGGCCTTGTCGCAGCCCATCGCAAGGACTTCTTTGACGCCTTCTTTGATGTTGGGGCCGGTTGCCAGGGCGACGATTTCGGTGCCTGGGTTTTTTTCCTTGATGCGCACGGCTGCCTCGACGGCGTTCTTGTCGTAGTTGCTGATCTTCAGCGGTACGCCTTCGGTCTTGACGTTGCCATCGGCATCCGTCTTCACTTGATCGACGTCGAGAACTTGTTTCACGAGCGGGACAATCCGCACGGGTTCGCTCCTCCTCGAGCTGGCCGTGCGAGACGGCGCGTGTTAGAAAAGGCTTCGCGAACGCCAATCCGACTGAAAAGGACGGGAAAGAGGGGGCGGGCTATGCGCCGCGTCGGCGTCGTCGGCCCACGAGGAAGATCGCGATGACCGTCGCACCCGCGACCGCCGCGGCTGCAAAGCCCGGCGAGCTGCCTTTGGGTTCGGTCTTGACGATGGGATCCGAATCCGATTCCTCAGGCTCGGGGTCGTTGGAGATGGGCGCGGATTCCTCTTTCACGATGGTCGTGAAGGTGAGCTCGTCCTGTCCGCCGAGGACGCTCGTTGCGCCCACGAGGGAGTCGAGCATTCCGGCGGCGTTCTCGGCCGCGGAGACCTTGAGGGAGAACTCCTCGGACGCGCCTGGATCGAGGGTGATCTGCGACGTCGACAGTTGGTGTGACCAGCCGGTCTTTGCCGAGCTCGTGACGAAGTACACCGTGTCCTGGGCGGTGGCGCGGTTGGTGACCTTCATCTCGTATTCGACGCTCTTGCCGGCGTCGATGATCATCTCGGTGTCGCTGATGGAGGCGAGTTGGACGTCGGGCGCGACGGGCCAGTTGCCGCTGCCGCCGCCAGTGCCGGGCGGGTGGTAGTACTGCCCGAACGCGTAGTCGAGTCCGTAGTTCGGCGAGACGAGGGAGCCCGTTTGGATGTTCGCGAGGAGCACGAGGGGATCGGGGGTGCCGCCGAAGGAGTCGCGCGCGTTGGGGGCGTAGTCCATGCTGCGGTTGGCGAAGCGTCCTTGGACCCAGAATTGGCTCATGCGTTGGCCGTCGACGAGTCCGGGGAAGGCGGCCTTGGGGAGTTTCATGGCGACCCAGTCTTGGGTCGTGTTGTAGGTGCCCGAGACGTCGCCGCGGGCTTGGTCGTGCCACAGGGTGTAGTTGTCGAAGAGTTGGCCGGGTCCGGGCATGGCGAGTTTGGCGACGGCTTGGTAGGTCATGCCGGCGATCGTGAAGTTCGCGACGAGGCTCGTGCCTGCGTGGGTGAGGTTCGCGCCGAAGGGCGATTGTTCCGGCGGGTCGCCGAGGGCGCCCCAACCGTCTGGGAGGTCGTGCACTTCGATGAAGAGCCAGAAGTCGGACGCCGTTTCGAGGCTGATCCAGGCTTTGACGACGTCGTAGGCCGTCGCGTTTTGGTAGAGGGCCGTGATGGTGGCGTTGTCGATCGTCTCGTTCGAAGCGAAGACGGCCGGGGAGACGTCGCCGGCGGCGTCGGTGATTTCAGGGCTCATGTCGGAGCCTGCGGAGATGGATGGGAACACAGACACCGCAAGCATTGTCGTGGTGACCAACGATGCCAGAGCGAACCGCGTGATCCGGTGCTGTGTTCCCGTCATTCTGATTGACCCGCCCGATTGGGTTACGGGCAAACCGCCTTCTCTCGGCGTCTTGCTAATAGCCCTTCAGCTGAACGGTTATATAGTGCGTTTTTCGCGGATTCTGGCTTTATGCGGCGGGCCTGATTCTGCGGTTCCGGAGAGCTTGGATGCCTGAAACCATGTCCACGTTGACGCCTGAACAACAATTGAAGAGACTCGGCATCAAACTCCCCACCCCGCCGAAGCCTTTGGCGTCGTACATTCCGTTCGTTAAAACGGGGAACCTGGTCTTCGTCGCCGGTCAGATCCCGACGCGCGATGGCAAGCCCGCGTTCACGGGCAAGGTCGGAAAGGAGGTCACCGTCGCGCAGGCGCAAGACGCCGCCGTATTGTGTGTGCACAACGCATTGGCGATCTTGAAACAGGCCGCCGGGAGCTTGGACAATGTCAAACGCATCGTGCGCGTGGTCGGCCATGTCAACTGCGCGCCTGGCTTCACGGACGTCCACATCGTCACGAACGGCGCATCGGACGTGTTCACATTGGTGTTCGGCGAGAACGGCAAACACTCTCGACTGGCGTTGGGCGCGGCGGAACTACCATTGAACGTGCCGTTCGAACTGGACGTCATCGCCGAAGTCGGCTAGGTCGCGCTCGCTTCAGGGCGTCCAACGTCGTTCAGAGTCGTCGAGCGCGCGCTAGGACGGAGACCGCGAACAGCAATACAAGACCTAGAGGAAATCGGGGCATGCGAAGACTCCCGTCTCGGGCCTAGACCAACGGTTCCAGTTGGCTGACGATCGAGTAGATGAGCGTCCGGCCGTGGAGTGGGATGTTCGGGTCGTTGGACAGGTCGTCCATGATGTTGATGGCGTTGCTCTTTCGGACGTCGAACGCGAGGGTGTCGTTGAGTAGGAGTTTCTTGGCCTCTTCGGCGCCGCGTCGGATGTTGCGGGGCACGCTCGTGTCTTCTTGGAGCATGTCGAGTCCGCCGCAGACCTGTTCCAGCTTCGCGCGAGTCTCCGGACTCAAGGGAGCGGGCGGTTTGGTCGGGGAAGGGGCTGCTTTGGTCGGGAAGGCTGGCTTAGACTGCGTGGAAGGCGCAGACGAGCTTTTCTTGTGGTGAGCCGACTTTTCGATCATAAAATTCACCGGGAAGGGCCATTGGGCGGATTTCGCGGAAAGAGGGGGTTTCTCTTAAGTGTTACGGGCTGCAAATCGGTTCTTTTGCCCATTCTAGGCCAGCGTCACCTCATTTGTCGTCGACGCGCGAATAGGATGAGCGCGACCACGAGCCCCAAGACACCTAGCGACACGCCGGGCGCGGCCTCCCCTTCGAAGGACGCCGTTCCAGGCAGGACGACCTGGCCGTTCTTGACCTCGAACGGGAACCGTTCTCGATGGAGGTAGGTGTCTTGGCGCGTCGGCACGGTCGCCTCGAGCTCGTAGTGCCCATCCGAGAGGATGACCTTTGTCAGGTCGACGATCCACGTGGAGTTCTCGGAGTCGAGGCCGCCGTGCCCATGGTACAGGCGGGGGTTGCTCGTGTTGCGGACCGCCGTCGGGTCGAGGGTGTGGTTTCCGTTGAGCGTGAGTGTTCGAAGGTCGTAGCGTCGATCGTAGCTGCCGAGGTCGGGCGCATAGTTCCACCATAGCCAGAGCTCGGTCCCCTTGATGGTCGCCCCGGATCCGTAGGTCTTGATGGGTTCGAACGTGGGCACGAGCACGCGGACGGGGAAATCCGCCCCGGTCCGGACCTGCCAGTTGGGCTGGGCGGCCTGCATGCCGCCTTCGTGGGCGGTCGCGATCTGGTACGGTTGGACGAGGACGATGAAGCCGTTGGCGTCGCCCGGAATGAGGTTTTTCTTGACTGGCATGCGGACCTGGAACTCGTAGACGGGATCCTCGCCGGGCAACGAGATCATCGTGGTGCGGTGTTCGAGTTCATCGGGGGCGAAACCGGATTCGGCGATGAGGTCGCCGCGGAACTTGAACCGGCCCGTCTCCAGGCGTGCGTACACGTCGACCATCGGCATCACGCCGACCGGGCTCGGCGCGTTCCCGGGTCCCGCGTTCTGACCCCAGGCGGCCGTGCTCATGTACCAGTAGAGCTCGAGTTCGGAGCCGGCGATCTCGACGTCGCTGTTGAGCTGCGGTTCCTGGTGCGTGCGCCAGCCCTCCTCGAGGTACTCGACGAGGCCGGGGCTCGAGAACATGGTGAACTCGTTGTTCTTGAAATGGATGTCCGCGCACGTCTGTCCGCCAGGCACGCAGACTCCGTTGTTCGTGTCGATGACGGGCATCAGGAACCCGCGGTTGAGGTCCGGTTCGCGCTCGGGATCGGGTGCTTGCGTGTTGAGGGGCGCCATGTTGAGGATGTCTTCGAAATGCCCGTAGAGGAACTGGGTGACGGGTTCGCGGCCTGTCTTGTACGCGGGACCGTTGACCATCTTGGGATCGCAGTCGCGGGAACACTTGTCCACCGCGACCGCGGGCTGCGCTTCGACCGAGGCGGGAACGAGCAAGGCGACGACGAGGATGAGGAGTGGAATCGTGCGCATGGCCATGGTGTTGACCGAATCCGCTGGTTCTTGAGGTTTGTTGACCCAACCCGAGATTGTTGGGGGGAAAGAGAACGCCGCTCGTGGAAGCGGCGTGAGGACCCTCGACCTACCGGCGGCGCCGGACCATGGAGCCGACCGCGCCCAGGACGCCCAGGATGGCAAGGAGCCCGATGTCGGGTGAGTCGCCTGCTGGTTTCACGGGTTTCGGCGCGCCAGGAGCGCCCGGTCCGCCGATCTGGTACACGTCGGGCTTCCCGTCGACGACCTTGAACGGCAACTTGTGCACCAATTGGTAGGTGCCTTGGTGGTTGAGGATCGACATGGTCACCTCGTAGCCGCCGTCGACCATGGGGAAGTTGACGTAGTCGATCGCCCAGGTCGCGTTGACCGGTTTGAAGTGGGCGTCGTGGTCCAGGCCGCGTCGTAGGATGATGAAATCGATCGCCTTCGGATCCACGTTGGACGGACCCGTCACATCGAGCTTCAGGGAGTTGTCGCGCATGTCGTAGCTTCCCATCACGGACAAGAGCGACCAGCGAACGAAGAGCCGGTCGTCGAAGATGGTGAGCGACGACGCGACCGTCGACATGGTCTCTTCGATGGGGACGATGAGCCGTGGCGGGAAGTTCGCGCCCGTGCGCAAGCGCCACTCGGGTTGCGCGAACTGTACGCCTTCTTGTTTTTCGGTCTTCACTTGGTATGGGTTGATGTAGACGATGAACCCGTTGGCGAGGTGGCTGCTCGGGATTGTTTCCTTGTGGATCTTCATCTTGATTTGGAACTCGTACACGTCGTTCTGGCCCGGCACGGTGACCATGTCGGCGCGTTCCGGCGAGAGAGGCCCGTGCTCGTCAAAGTCGGCGGATTCTGCGATAATCTCGCCGTGGAAGGGGAACCGTCCCGTCTCCATGCGGGCGTAGACGCCTACCTGGGGCATCACGCCGACGGGGGCGCTTGCACCCGTGCCCGATCCGGAGTTTTGGCCGTTGAGCGAGTGGGCGCTCATGTACCAGTAGAGCCGGATCTCTTCCCCGACGAGTTTTGCGTCGCCGGCCAGGCCGGGTTCTTGGTGCGTGTACCAGGAGCCGTCGGAGAGGTACTCGACGAACCCGGGGCTCGAGAACATGGTGAACTGGTTGTTCTTGAAGTGGAAGTCCGCGCAGGTCTGGCCCTGGACGCATTGGCCGGTGTTGGTGTCGATCGTCGGCATGAGGAAGCCGTTGTTGATGTCCGGCTCGCGGTCCGGGTGCGGCAGCTGGGCGTTGAGGGGCGCCATGTCCAGGATGTTCTGGAAGTGTCCATAGAGGATGACGTTGGTCGGATCCTTCCCGGTCCGCACTTGGTTGTCGTTCGCGACCTGTGGGTCGCATTCGACGCTGCATTTCTCCACGGCGACGGGGGCGGATGCCCCGCTTGGAACGAGGAGCGCGAGGCCGACGAAGAGAGCGCACGTCACCCAGGGCACGAGAAGCCTTTGCATGACGCTTCGACCGGTGGCTGCTATGAACTCATTATTGGGCGCGCGCCGCGTCGCAATCGTTGAACAAGGACGTTGAACGATGCGTGCGCGTTTACGCGGCGCGGCGGCGTGAGACGGCAAACGCCGCCAAGCCGATCAACGCGGTTTCGGGTATGAAAAAGCCTGAAAAAATTGTGACCGCGGCGCGTCCGAGTCTCGGAGCGCGCCGGGGTTGGAAGGAGAAGGAGGGAAGAGAGGAGCCTGCTGTTCGGGCTCGCTTTAGTCCTTGCGGCGGCGGACCGCGACGGCGGCCGCGACTCCGATCGCTCCAAGGAGCGCCAAGAGTTCGACGCCCGGGGCGTCGCCACCCTTCGACTGGGCTGCTCCCCCGGCGCCCTGTCCGCCTGCGCCAGCGGAGCCGGCACCGATGCGGGGCACCTCGGGGACGCCCTTCACGACGTTGAAGGTGAACTTGTGTTCCAAGAGATACGTTTCTTGGAGGTTCACGATCGACGCGGTGAGTTCGTACGAGCCGTCCTCGAGCGGGAAGTTGAGGTAGTCGATGGCCCACGTAGCGTTGACCGGCTTGAAGTGACCATCGTGGTCGACGGACCGCTTCAGGATGATGAAGTCGACCGCCTTCGTGTCGATCTTTCCTTGGCCCGTGGACACGAGCTGGAGGCTGTTGTCGCGCATGTCGTAGCTGCCGAAGT
>CAYOZB010000128.1:0-9621 GCA_964408365.1 uncultured Halobacteriales archaeon
CTTCGCCCAAGATCAATCGGCGGAGGTCAGCGACATGCCCATGAGCGCGCAAGCAACGGGCACAGTCGACTTTGTTCTCCCCGTGCACGAGATCGCTGCCGAATTGGCCCGCATTAGTCATCGCCACTCCCATTAATGGAGCGACATGCCGCGGTGTGTGGCCCGCGGCCGCGTAACGCTCATATATGGGACCCACTTAGCGCGGACTTCCGGTCTCCGCCATGAACCGCCCGCGCAAGGTCCAACGCTATTGCCGATCGTGCAAGAAACATACCGAGCAGGAGCTCGAGCGTGTGAAGAAGCGTAAGGCGAGCGAACTCAAGTGGGGACAACGCCGATTCCGACGCGCGACCCGTGGTTACACCGGTTTCCCGCGTCCGAAGCCGGAAGGCCGTGAGAAACCCACGCGCAAGGTCAACCTCGTTTCCCGCTGCACTGTCTGCAAGAAGAAGTGGAGCATGGTCGGCATCCGCTCGAAGAAATTCGAACTCAAGGAGTAAGAACGATGGCCGGCAAGAAGCTCCCCAAGACGGAATCCAAGTTCATGAAGGTCAAGTGCCCCGACTGCCAGTCGGAGCAGATCACGTTCAACCGCGCCACGGTCATCGTGCACTGCCAAGTCTGCGGTGCCACGCTCCTCGAGCCCACGGGCGGCGTCGCCCGCGTCAAGGGCGAGATCGTCGGCGAACCGTTGAACTAGGCGCGCGCCTCGTCAGCTACAACCTCGATTTCGTTGCTGGCCCGGGCACGAGCAACCGCTGCTTGATCGCCTTCCGGACAATCGGTGCCCGCGTTGCCTCCCTGTCCAAACTTGGTCAGCGACTCTAGATCTAGACAGCGGCAGCGAGAGCACAAAGGCTAAACGGGCCCGATCCAAACCGACGATCCTGGCCCGCGAACCCACCTTACCCGAGAAAGACATCCTCTCGTTGCAAGACATGATCGCGTGGGTCAAACGCGCCCGCGACTCGACGGAAATGTTGGAGCGCGTCAAAGGGCTCCAGGCCTTCGTCGAACTCCATCCGCGTCTTCGCGAAGCCGCGCAGGCGTACCGACCGCGGCCCAGTCCGGCCTAAATCGTTACTTTGAAAGGAACGCATAAATATGCGTTACAACAGATGTAACACGTGGCTCGGCGGACCGACCTGACCAGCGTTCCGCTTGCCGAGGACGTGTGGCTACATGAAAGCCGAACCATCGAAAACGGACGAATTGTCAAGTTTCGGATTCAAGTCCTGCTTTATCCATCGCAGGGACAGCCCGAAGAAATCGTTCGGTATGATTCTGCGCACGGTGGACCGCACATCCATCGTCCCCTTGGTTCCCCGCTTCCCCTTGAGCCAGTTCCCGCCAATAGCATGGACGAAGCGATTTCCATCTGTGAACGGGATCTGTTCGACAACATCGACGAATACATTCGCATCGTCCGCCGCCGTTCGAGGTCGGTGACCCGATGACGCGCCGGAAGCCAACCAAAGATGCGACGTCGCCTTCACCGCTCCAACAAGGCGTGAACGACGCATTTGGCATCCTGCGCGACGCGCACAAGGAACCGCAACGTTACCGCGGGAAGGTCCTTGTCATTCCACTTCGCCTCTTGGTCACAGGTGGGCCTGCACCCTTGTCGCGCGAACGGATGCGCCTGTTGTTGGAGCTGAAACGTCACGGCGGTTACGAAAGCGTTTCCGAGCTCGCGGAAGCAGTAGGACGACCCCGAAGCCGCGTCAGCCAAGACCTCGAAGTGCTAACGAGAATGGCTCTTGTCGAAGCTGAACGAGAGGGGCGCGCACGACGCATTCGGTCAGGCGCCGCAAAAATCGTGATCCCAATCGAATAGCCAACCAAAAAAAAACCACCCACGGCCCCGGCATCGGATGAACTTTAGCAGCGTCCCGCGTTTTCGAGCGGCATCGGAACCGGCGTCAACGGCGCTTTTCCATCGAGCACGGCACGCACGTTCGACAACGCCAAGGCGGCCATCGCGCGACGTGTTTTGGTGGTCGCGCTCGCGATGTGCGGCAACATGGTCAGGCGCGGCGCGCGGAACAGTTTCGGATTGAGATTCGGCTCACCCTTGAAGACGTCGAGGCCGGCGGCGCCAAGGTGTCCGCTTTCCAAGGCGGCGACGAGCGCATCGTCGTCGACGAGGTCCCCGCGTGACGTGTTTACGAAGAAGGCGCCACCCTTCATTTTCGCGAACCGGGTCGCGTTGAACATGCCACGGGTCTCTTCGGTCGAGGGGATGTGGACGGAGACGATGTCGCTCGTGGCAAGAAGCGCGTCCAAGCCAATCCTCGTCGCGCCGGTCGCCGTCTCGAGTGTCGGCACAGGGTTTCGGGCGTGGTACACGATCCTCATCCCGAAGGCGACGGCGCGTTTTGCCACCGCCTGACCGATCCGTCCGGCGCCCACGATGCCCAACGTCGCGCCCGTCAATTCCAATCCAAGGAACTCGGCCGGATGCCAACCCTTCCACGCACGCGTGCGCAGGAACGCTTCGCTCGGGTACATGCCGCGCGCGACGGAGATGATGAGTCCCATGGTGAGATCGGCCGTCGCGTCCGTCAAGACGCCGGGTGTGTTGGTGACGGGGATCCCCCGTTTTGCGGCAGCGGCCAAGTCGATGTTCTCGTACCCTACGGCGCAGTTGGCGATGATGCGCGTGTTGGGCAATCGAGCGATGTCGTCGCCGGTGACTTTGCGTCGAAGGAGGGGGACGAACGCCTCGAAGTCGCCCGCGGGGACCTGATCGGTCGGCTCGATCCAGGTCGGCGCCAGGCCTTGGAGCTGCTCCGCCGAAAGCAGCGTCTTGAGTTCCGCAGAGAGGAGCACGGCGCGCGTCCGCATCACGTCTTGCAAGAGCCGAGCCGCTCTTATCTTTGCGGGGGAGCCCGCATTATTTTCGCCGGCCCGGCGAGACCCACGGGCGCAGTGGGGGTCCGACGTATTGGCTCACGGGTCGGATGAGTTTGTTGTGCTCGAGCTGTTCAATGATGTGGCTGAGCCATCCGCTCATGCGGCTGATCCCGAAGAGGGTGGTGAAGAGATCGTCCGGGATCTTCATCGCCTCGTACAATCCGGCGCTGTAGAAGTCGACGTTTGGCCAGAGCTGCTTTTCGCGATGCACGATGTCCTGCATCTTGGCGCTGATCTGGTACCATTTCGGTACGCCTTTTCGCTCGCCCATCTGCCGCGAATATTCTTTGAGGATCGCCGCGCGCGGGTCCATCGTCTTGTACACGGCGTGACCGAAGCCCATCACTTTCTCGTGCGCGGTGAGTTTGCGTTTCACCCACGTTTCGATGTTCGCGACGGTGCCGATCTCCTTCAGTTGCTGCATGACGGCGCGGTTCGCCCCGCCATGGAGAGGCCCTTTCAGGGTGCCGATCGCTGAGGTCACGGCGCTGTACACGTCGCTCTGGGTGCTGATCGTGACGCGTGCGGCGAAGGTGGATGCGTTGAACTCGTGGTCCGCGTGGAGGATGAGGGCGACGTCCATCGCTTTCTCGTCGAACTCGTCCGGGTCCTCGCCAAGGAGCATGCGCAAAAAGTTGGCGGCTTGGGAGCCGGTCTGGCGCGGTCCGACGACCGGCTGTTCGGTGCGGATGCGGTGGAACGCGGCGATGATGGTCGGGGTCTTCGCGATGATCCGGTGGACGACGCGGATCCGCGCGGCGGGATCCGAGGATTCGGATTCCGGGTCGATCGCGCCCAGGTACGAGATGCCCGTGCGCAAAGCGTCCATCGGGTTCGTCTCCCTTGGGAGCGTCTTGAGGATCTTGATGAGCGCCGTCGGGATCTTTCGTTCCGCGCCCAACGCCTTCGAGAAGTCGCGAAGCTGCTGCTTCGTCGGCAATTCGCCGTGGACCAACAAGTAGCTGGTCTCTTCGAACGTTGAATTCTCCGCAAGGTCCGCGATGTTGTAGCCGCGATAGAGCAATCGGCCGTTGACGCCGTCGACGAAACTGATCGTCGACTCACTGACGGTGATGCCGCGCAGTCCTTCGGCGATTTTGGAGTCCCCTGCGGGGGTGACCGTCGCCGTCGAAGGAAGGTCGGGAGCCATGAGAACCAGGTTTGGCTCTGCAAAAAGAGGTTCTTATAAAAAGGCACGTGCCCGGCACAACGCGGAGTCGCTCGATTCGCGCGCCGTGACACAACCAGAGCTTGACCTGAGCTGGAAAACTAAACGCGTCTTCGCGCAACGAGCACAAACACTGCCAACAATGCAAGCACCAGCACGGCTCCGAGCGACGGGATGCCATCGATCCCGCCGTTGTTGACCGGCTTCACTTGTCCGCCGCCGGGACCCGGAGCGCCAATGATCGGAGGAGCCGACGCCAGTTCCTCGTCGAACTGCGAGAAGAGACCCAAGCCGCTCACTTGTCGGAAGAGTCGCGGCTCGTTCTCCCGCCAACCCGTCGTGTTCGGTTGCTGCGTCGACGCGCATTCATCGATGCAACCGTCGCCAATCCCATAGAAGACGCGGCCCTTGGAATCGATGTCCATGTCGTTGAAATCCAGAAGATTCCGACAATTGCTCGGCCCGTCCACCACGACATCGTAGAGGCCACCGATCTGCACGGGATCATCGCTCACGCGACCCACATCCCACGTCTGTCCCGCGTCGTAACTCATAGCATAGTACGCGCGCCAGACGAGTTCGTTCTGACGTTCTCCACACTGGTAGATGTTCTCGGTGCCGAGCCACGCCTCGTCCCTGCCCGCTCCTCCTTCCAGTCCGAAGAACGTCAACGCGACGCGTTCGTCATCGCCCGCTTGAAGATTGGTGAACGCTCCCGCGACGATCGGGGGATCATGGAAGTTGCTGATGTTGAGCCACTGGTCGGCCCTTCCATGGCCTTGGCCCAACGGTTCCCACGTTCGTCCTTCCGTCTTCGACAAGGCAACATGGATGCCATGCTCGGACGCCATGGCGTAATACATCCAGGCGGACGGTCGGGTGAACTGGAGACTCGGATCGAACCCGTTCGTCCATTTTTCCGTTCCCGGGATCTCATTCGTCTGCCACGACATACCGCCATCGGCGCTGCTGATGAACCCGTGTCGCTCGCCACAGTTCCCCACCGGGATCGCGACGAACCCGACAGGACTCACGCGGATGTGCCCATGGAACCCGCCGCAGCCCGACGGAACATCTTGGAACGGCAACCACGTGCGCCCACCGTCGGCGCTTCGCGCACAAGAGATCGTCCCGCCTTGCGCGCAATAATACGCGGTGTGGGTGTATTCGTCCAGTCGAGGCAACGCGCCGCGCGGGGGACCCGAGCCGATCGATTGATGGTCAAAATTCGGACCGGAACACATGTTGATCGTGTTCGTCCAACTCTCCCCGTCGTCATCCGAATACAGCATGACGCTGCAGATGCCGTGCAAGCCGCCCGCGAACACGCGTCCCGTGTCCACGTCGGCGATGAGCATCGGATCCACGTTGATCGGGATCTGATAAGGCGCGGTCACATCCGCCCACGTCGGCTGTCCCGCTTCATCGAATCGGGCGCGCCACGTCTGCGCTCCGATGTGGAAGAACACGCTGTTCGTCGTCCAGGGGATCCCGATCGTGGGCTCCGACGCGGTCGTGTCAGGGACCATGTGCTCCTCGAATGTGACCGGCGGCCCCTCAGGCGCCGCCAAGGCCAACGATGGCACCAGTAGGACCGCGAATGCCAGCGCAATGGAGGTGGCCCGAAGCACAGCGGAACATCGTTTCCCAAGCCACATCAACATTTCCACACCCAGCGGTTGAAAACACGGGGGACACAACCCTTATGACTCCCCCCGGCTGGTCGGCCACTTGGCAGGTATCCGACCCATGTTCCGACCCCTCGCTCTTGCATTCTTGGTCGCCTCGATCGCATTCGCCGGTTGCGTGGAAGAAGCACCCGAGACAAAGTCTGGGACCACGATCAAGCGCGCCGGATCCTCGGCCCGTGACCCGACGAGCCCCGAATTCAAACCGCACGTCGTCGTCGCCGTCATCGACACCGGCGTGAACCCCTACCACTCCGAGTTCACCGAACTCTACGACGCCTCCGATCCCGCCGAATACATCCCCGACTACCCCGCCAACGCGACGGTGCTCACGTTGTCCCCGTGGCAAGAATCCGCCCGCGGAATGGCGAACCGCAACATCGTCGACCAAGCCCTGTGGAACGAGACCAAACCCCGCACCTTGTACCGGGTCGACGGCACCAAGATCATCGGTCTCATTTCGTTCACGCCACCGGGCGCCGGCAGCGTCTACGAGGCCAGCAGCACGTTGCCCGGCTCGGGACACGGCACCATGACTGGAAGCCGCGCCACCGGAAACACGATCGCCGCCGGGGGACCGGAGATCCGACTCGTCATGGTCCAAGGATTCGGCATCGAAGGCATCGCATGGGCCGCGGACCAACCCTGGATCGACATCCTCTCCATCAGCGCCGGCATCACGGGCGCAAACCCGGTCCAAGGGAACGTGCAAGGCGAGGCCGGCATGCGCGCGATGGACGCGGCTTCGCACAAGAAACCCTTCTTCGCCTCCAGCGGTAACGGCCTCGGCAACGCGGGCGCGTTGGGCTTCCCCACGTGGCTCCGCGGCGCAAGCGGAGTCCCCGACGTCATCAGCGTCGGCGCTAACGACAACGGACGCATGTCGCAGTGGCACAACCAGCAACCGTACATCGTCGGCGACGGCTGCCAGAACCCCAGCGCCACCGACAACAACGCAGGCAACATCACCAACTCCGGCGGCGGCACCTCGAGCGCCACGCCCTACTCGGCCGGCACGGGAGCCAAACTGCTCCTCGAAGCCCGACGGATTCTCGGAGACGCGCACGTCGGCACCCGACGCAGCCCCGAAGCGATCCCCTCGTTCAACGCATGGGACAGCCTCAGCCCGGTCGATGACCACATCATCCTCGCCCAAGGCGAACCGGGCCGCGTCGAAGCCGGCCCTTTGGCGGACGGATTCTTCACCCTCACCGAATTCAAGGACGTCCTCTACCACACCGCCAAGTGGGACGGCTCCAACGATCCCTCCGACGGAAACGCCTGCGCAGTCCTCGGCGGCGGAACCATCGAACCCGGAGCCCTGCCGCGCGACCTGGTCGTCCAGTTCAACGGATACGGCGAAGTCAACCTCGTGACCCTGCCCGACTCGCTTGCTGTGCTCCGCGGCGAGAAAGAGAACCCCGACCGACCCAACGACGACATGTGGTACGAACAGTTCCACCAAAGCCGATTGAACACATTCGTCGGCGGCACGTAGCGTCCGGTCGAAGCGTTCATCCGTCCCCAGCCACTGGCAGCCGCACTTGTCGGGCCTGGACGTGCTTCGGCTCCTCATCGGAGCAGGCTTCCTCACCTACGCCTCACTCCTCGATTTGCGCACGCGACGCGTTCCCAACAACGTTTGGCTCGCCCTCGGCTTCCTTTCCGTATTGCTCTTCGTCTACGACTGGGCCGCCGAGGGTCGTTTCAACTGGGCCACGGCGCTCGTCGCCATCGGCGGAATGCTCCTCATGTACGTGCTCTGGTACGTCCACATCCTCGCAGGCGGCGCGGACGCCAAGGCGCTCATGGCGATCTCCATCCTCCTCCCGCAACCCATCGTGTGGACCCTCCTGGGGGCGACGTTCCCCCTCTGGCCGAGCCCCATGCCGGGCGTCATCGTCGTGCTGGCCAACAGCGTCCTCGCCTTCGCCCTCGCACCGCTCCTTCTATTCCTTTTCAACCTCGCACGCGGCGACGTTCGGTTCCCCGCGATGCTCCTCGGCTACCGCATGCCGCTTGCAAAGACCCGGGACGCATTCGTATGGGTCGTCGACCACGTCGACACCGAGGGCAAACGACGCCAACTCCTGTTTCCCAGCGCGATGGGCGACGAAGACTACGACGCCAACCTCGACCGGTTGGAACAAGCCGGAGAAAAACGGGTCTGGGTCACCCCAAAGATCCCGTTCATGGTGCCGCTGCTCTTCGGGTTCGTCGCCACGTTCTTCGTCGGCGACATCCTGTTCCGACTCGTCAGCGTCATCGTCGAACGGCTTCGCTGAACCTTAACGCGCTCGAGCCGCGACGCGCGTCGGCTGGACCATTTCCGTCGATTGCGGCGGCTGGTCCCCATACTTTTCCACCACGGCCGCCTCCAAGCGGACCTCCGTGGCGCCGCCATCGGTGCCGGTGGCGATGAACGCGACCTGGATGCTTTCGCCGGGTCGCGCGTTGGAGGGCGATTTGAGTGTGAGCCAGATGGTCGTCGACTCGTTGCCCCGAAGCTCCAACCGCTCCACCGGGAGGATCGCGGACCAACCGGGCGGCACATCCGACGTGCCGAGGACCACCGTCTCCTTGCTGCCACCGAGGTTCGTGATGACGACCGGGAACGAAGCACCCCGTCCGGGGACGACTTCCTGGATCGGCGAATCCGTGGCGATCGAGACCCCGCTCTTGCGTCGACCGCGCAACAGCACACCGACGATGACCAGGATGGCGGCGGCGGCTGCCGCGAGGAGCCACGCGTTTTGGAACACGAAAGACGTCAACGCTTCCGCGGGCTCCAACTGCCGTTTGACGGTCGCGTCCGCCCTCGCGGTGCTCTGTTGGTCGCCCGAGACGGCACCCGTCAGAGGATCCAACGGCGACGTCGGGAACACGGGGCGGGCGGTGATCGTGTATTGGAGTTGTACCGGACGCGCGTCGGGGTCCTCCGACGTCAACTCGACCTTGAACGTCCGGGTGGCCGTGCGCTGGCCCTCCGCCAGGGTGAACGAGGGTTCAGAAATATCCGAGACGGCCCATCCATTCGGCGCCGGCTGCGGTCGGTCTCGCGTGATGGTGATGGCGATTCGCGCCTGGTCCGCGAGCGGGTTCTCCGTCGTCTCCGTGACCGTGATGTTGAGGGTCATCTCGACGGAACCAAACCGCTCAACGATGGTCGGCGAGGCAGGCGTAAGAGTCGCCCCGACCTGGAAGACCTTCGTGTTCGTCTGCGCGCTTCCGACGGGTAGAAGGCAAGCTAGGAGAAGCGGCAGGAGGAGCGTTAATGCTAACGCTTTCCTCCCCGCAGACGACACACTCTACAATGCTCACGGCACCATAAAAGCACTTTTGGTATCGGGAGACGGTTACCGGTCGCACTTTCACTCGATTCACTCAACCCCCCGAATCTGGCTTGGTCGTGGCCGTCCATGGAAGGATGTGTTCGTCCTTCATCCGCTCCTTAAGGCGGACTCCGTCGAGGCGCGCGACTACCAAGTCAAACTCGCCCAACTCGCGTCGGAACAGCCCACCCTCCTCGTGCTTCCGACCGGTCTAGGCAAGACGATCATCGCAATCCTCGCGATGCTCCGAGTCCTCGAGGCGGAACCCGCGAAGAAGATCCTCGTGCTCGCGCCCACCAAGCCCCTCGTGGAACAGCACGGACGCGCCTTCGAAGCCCACCTGGAAGGAATCCCCGTCGCGACCTTCACGGGCGAGAACGATCCCGACGCACGCACGCGCGCCTGGGCCAACGCCCGCGTGGTCTGCGCGACCCCCCAGGTCATCGAAAACGACCTCGTCCGAGGCCTTCGCGACCTCAAGGACGTCGCCCTCATCGTGTTCGACGAAGCCCACCGC
>CAYOZB010000129.1:0-9499 GCA_964408365.1 uncultured Halobacteriales archaeon
GACAACAAGTGGGATGCCGAACTCACCCAGCAACTCCTCACCGAGGCTGGCCACAGCGGCTTCAACATGGAATGGTCCCAGCGGCTTACCGACGGACTCGTGCGACTCGCCCAAGGAGACATCGACCTCGTGCTCCTCGATCTGTCCCTCCCCGATTCGCGGGGACTCGCCACGGTCGCAAAACTTCGCACCGAAGCGCCCCACATGCCCCTCATCGTGCTCACCGGCCTGGAAGACGAATCGACCGGAACCGACGCCATCAAGCTCGGCGCCGAAGATTACCTCGTGAAGGGCCGTTACGATGGGCAACTGCTCCTTCGTTCGATGCGTTACGCCATCGAACGTCACCGGTTCCAGCAAGAGCGTCGCGCAGCCTTGGAATGGAAGAAAGAACTCGATCACTTGCGAGAAGTCGACCGGCTCCGCACGTTGTTCATGAACACGACCCCGCCGAGCGGCCAAACACCGGGCTACGGCGCAACGACGCTTGTCGACGACGAAGAACGGGTCAAGACGGCCGAAGAGCGACTTTCGGACCTCATCGACCAACTCATCGGCATCGTGCAGATCCAAGAAGGCACCGCGACGCTCCGCCGAGAATCCGCGGACCTCAACCAGATGGTCCGAGAACTCGTCGACTCCGCGCAAGCCGTGGCCGACCGGCAACGGATCGGCCTAGACGCATACGCCCAAGGGCCTCTCTTCGTGGAACTCGATCCGCTTCGCATCATCCAAGTCATCCGCGCGCTCCTTGACAACGCGCTTCGATTCACCACGCCCGGCGGACGCGTCCTCGTCGAGACCGAAACGAAGGACTCCCAAGCCGTCGTGCGCGTCCGCGACACCGGAGCCGGGATGAGCCCCGAAGAGACCGATCAGATGTTCCGCTCTCCGCGACCGCGAGAACCCGGCACACTCGTCCCGCGCGGGCTGAGCCTGTTCCTCACCAAACAACTCGTCGAACTACATGGCGGACAGATCTGGGCCCACAGCGACGGTCCGGGGCACGGTTCAACCATCTCCTTCAGCTTGCCATTGCGTCCGGGTTGATGGGGGCGCCTGCGCCGCCTCGTCCGTGACGCTCCCAGTTTCCGACGGTTGGTCTGGATATTCTCGTCGCTCGAGATCGATCTGCAATGTTTCCCACGCGTCCAAGAAACCTTGGACCAAGGCGTCCGGCGGACGAAAACGAAGGAGCAATTCGGCGACGACGCGTTCGTCCGCGAGCCTGTAGTACCGCTCCCGACCGTCCTTCCAACTCATGACCAAGGCCTCGCGTTCCATCTTACCCAGGTGGTAGTGCAAGGTGGCCTGGGCCACGCCGACGGCCTGCGCGAGCTCTCCCTGCGACGCCTGGTTGCGCTCGAGAAGGACAAGCACGGTGTGCAGGGGAACGGGCTGGCGAAGCAACGCAAGGATCTTTTTCTTATCCGCGCCGACCGTTTCGCGAAGCCCCACGGAGCCTTCTTCGCGGGGAAAGAACCGCCAGTACCCGTCTTCTTTCCGGCTCGAGACGAGATCGTGCTTCTGCAAGTATTGGAGATGGTACTTCACGTGGTTCGGATGGAGTTCCGTGCCGCGGGCGATTTCGCGAAGATGCAGTCCCGGAAATTTTTGGACGTACTCGAACACCCGACGACGCGACTCGAGTTCCAACAAGTCGTCGCGTCGGATGAGGAACACGAAATAGGCGCCCAGGAACAAGGCGGGCTGCTGCGGGCTCGGGAGAAAGCTCAGGAGCTGCGTTTGAGCACCGCCAGATAGAACAGTGCAAGGACACCGAGGTCGAACAAAATGCTAGGAAGCAGGACCGCGTCCGCCCAGTCGACGGCGAGAAACAACGCGATGCTCAACGTGAGGCCCTTTGCGACCATGAGTCCGAAGCCCGCAGCCAGCAACCCGACGCGCGGACTCTTCGTGAACCACCACGCGCGCAGGGCGATCACGAACAACGACACGGCGAACACGGTGAACGCGGCAGTGGCGACGTTCTCCGCCCACGGGATGGCCATGAGGATCCCCTCACCCGCCGCGGACGCGGCGCCACGCACTCACAAGGATCGTCGCCGACGCCACCACTGCGGTCGCGCCAAACACAAGCCAGTGGCCGCCGGGAAGGAAATCGGTGACCTCGACCCCTTCCGGGCCCGTCGGTGACGGCGCAAGTCCGACCGAAGTCATGTGCTCGATGCGCTCGCCATCCGGCAAGGCGAACACGGTCGCGGTCCGCGGCGCAGCACCCGATGGGTATTCCACGACGACCGGACCCACAGGCAACGTGGCGCCCTCGCGTCCCACGCAACGGGACCAGCGATAGGAAATTCGACCACCCACGCCTTCGCTCACGATCTCATCGGACCCGGCGGACAGGTTCGTGCCTCCGGTCTGCCGTACTTTCACTGCAAGACGGGTGTCGTTTCGTTGGAACGGGAAACTATCCACGGCGGCTTCGACGAAGACGCGGCTCGGCGAACGCGTCTCGCCTCCGATGCTCGCTGGCTCGGAGAGGACGATGAAACGGATCTCTGCGACGCCGGGCAATAAGCCGGTTCCGTTCAATGGGTAGCGTGCGACGGACTCGTAGGATCCCGACTGCATCCGCGGGACTGAATGCAACGTGGCGCCGGCCGCGGCCGACAACACAAGTTCCCGCACGATGTCGTCGCCGAGTCCAAGTCGCCCATCGCCATCCATGTCGCGGAACTCGACCACGGACGCATACTCCAACGTCAGCCGCACGGGCGTGGCGGCGCCGCTTTGTTCGGCCTGGAGTTGGAACCGGGCCGTGTCGAGGTCAAAGGAGCCGCGCAATGTGTTCGCCGCGTCCTCGGAGCGGCTCGTGAACTGGAACCGGGCCGTGTCGAGGTCGAAGTCGACGACGCGACGCGCCGATGAGGCGGTCTGTGGCTCGAACGAACAGGCACTCGTCTGTGCGTGGGCCCATGTTGAAACGACCATGAGCAGGCTTGCCGATGCGATGAAAGCGGTGGCTAGAACAGATGCGCAGGTTCGCAGGGACATCGGAGATCGAAGGGACCTGGCTGGCGCTATGAAGGGTTTGTTGGAACGATCCTCGACCAACCGGTCCGAGCTTGCAGAAAGATGTTCACGGGACGATGGCTTCGACCTGGATCCGTCCGCGCACGCTTGCGGCGCCGACGCGTGCACGTACGCGCAGTTCGTGGATGCCGGCGCGTGTGGGAATGCCTCGCAGATGCACGGGACGCTGCCGGTCCGGGCGCACCGGGACGACGACCGCGGCCATCCGGCGCTCGTCTTCCCAGAGAGAGACTTCGATGTGGCTTTCGTTCGCCATGGCGACACTTTCGACGGTCCCTTGGAAATCGACGCTGCTTGGAACATGCGGCACGTCGAAGATGTCTCGTTGTTCGCTCCCGGTTTCTCGTCCGGCGACGACGACGGGGATCTCGATGTCCTTGCGCAAGTCGGGCGCATGCACCTTCGAAGGAGGCGCCTTCCATGATTCCTCGCGCTGAGTACCGAACATGTGGACAGGACCTTGTCAGGAGCCCCGAATCTTAAGCCCCGTGGCACCAATATCGAATGGTCGGGTTTTCGGGCGTCATCGCGTGGATTTCGCGCCGGTAACGGGTGTGTTAATAGCCGCGGAAGCGATGAACACGGCGTGGAGTCGAGGGAGTCCCTCAGCGTCCCTTCTGAAACCCTGGCTTTGAGCGGGCAGCTTGACCTGCGCGACCGCGAAAAGACCGTGTTGGAGGAACTTGCCCGAGCCCACGGGGGCCACATCGCCTTCCAAGCCTTGCGTCGCCGCCTTGGCCTTCACCCCCAAGCCTTGACCCGCACATTGCGAAGCTTGGAGTCCAGCGGCTGGATCCATCACGACGACCTGGGATACCGGATCGCAACCCCTAGCACCGCCGGGGCCCAGCTTCCCGCCACCTCCGAACGCGTGCCGGTCTTCGCCGCGCTCGTCCCACCACATCTGCTGCCGCACCACGTCGTGGATCAGCTTCGGCAACGCTGGTTCAATGGGTTGCGTTGGTTCGGCGTCACCGAAACGCCATCCGAGACCGTCCTCACGTGGACGACGGAAGCCCACGGCCGACCCGTGCGTCTTCGCGTCTCCACGACCATGATCGGCGTGGAATTGGATGGCCGCGAGGCGAACGAAGACCTCGCCCACGTCGCTCCGCTCATGCAAGCGCTCGCCGTGATCTACGGAAAGCAACGCGCGACGCCGGCGCCCCTTAGCGGGCCGGCACAGTAGCGCCTTCGACGCGTTCGATCCGTCCTTCGCCTTCTGCCCAACGCAACAGACGACGGAAGGCCTGCGTCTCCGCTCCCGTGAGTTGGATCGTTTCCCCTTTCTGGAAATCGACCCCGCGCTCCCAATCCCGCACGACGCGAAGCACGCGGTACTTGGGGCGACCCGTGTCGCCGAGGAAATCCCCCAACTTCGCGATCGTCCACGCGTCCGTGAACCGACCCTGGAACAGTCCCACCTGTTGGTGGGCGATGATGCCGACCTTGTTGACGAAAGCGTCCAAGAAACTCCGGTTGTGACTCACCACGACGACCGAGCCCGGGTATTCTTGCAATGCCTGCGACACGATCTCCTGGCTTTCGATGTCCAAATGGTTCGTCGGCTCATCGAGCACGAGCAGGTTCTGCTCCTCCGCGATGAACTTCGCAAGCGACAACCGTGCGCGTTCCCCCCCGCTGAGTTGTCCCACTTTCTTGAACACGTCATCGCCACGGAACCAGAACCGACCCAGCAATCCGCGCACCCATTCCTCGGGCGGCGGCGGATCACGGATGCTTCGCAATTCCTCATACAGGGTGCGTTCGAAATCCATCGTGCTGTGATGCTGCGAATAGTACCCGATCTTTGTCGTCTCGCTGCGCTCGACGTAGCCGCGATCCGGATCCTGGCGTCCCACCAGGATCTCCAAGAGGGTCGTCTTGCCGCAGCCGTTGGGGCCGATGAGACCGATCTTGTCACCTTTCTCGATCTCGAAGGTCACATCGCGAAACAGTCGACGGTCCTTGTGCGACTTCGCAAGGCCCTCGACGCGCAACACGCTCCGTCCCGATTTCTTGGCGGCGCTGAAGACGAGCTTGAAGGCGCGCGACGCTGACGGAGCGTCGAGCGGGACCTGCGCCTGCAGCCGCGCCACTTCCTTCTTGCGTGACGCCACCTGGGTGTACCGTTTGAGGCCGCGAAGTTGTTCGACGATGGCCAGTTGCCGTTTGACCTCGTCGAAGTTCTTCCGCTTCTTCGCCTCCACGGCGCGCGCATACGCGTCGCGTTGCGTGCGGTAGTCGGAATAGTTGCCGGGGTACTCGAAGATCTTGCGACGATCCAACTCCATGACCTTGTTCGCGACGTTGTCCAGGAGGTACTTGTCGTGGCTCGAGAGGATGACCGCTGCGTCCATCTCGGTGAGGTACGCTTCGATCCATTCGATCGTCTCGATGTCCATGTGGTTCGTCGGTTCGTCGAGGAGGAACAACTGTTTCTCTTTCGCGTTGGCCAAGCAGCGCGCGAGGAGGATCTTCGATTTCTCCCCGCCGGACAACGCGCCGAACGGTTTCGCAAGGAGCTCTTCGGCGACGCCCAAATCGCTCAGGATCGGGTCGTTGCCGACCTGGCTTTTCCGCCGCACCTCGGCGAGCCGCGTCTGGAGTTCCTCATACCGGGCCATTTTCTCTGTCGCGTCGTCGCCCTCGAACGCGCCTGGAGTGGACATCCAGGCCTCGATCTCGGCGGCATCGGCCTCGAGCACCGCCGCCTCCGGCGGGGGCGCGGCAAGCACGTCACGCACCATCATCGCGGGCGGTACGTTCGGGACCTGGGGCAAGTATCCGACGCGCAGGTCCGCGCGTCGCTCGAATTCTCCCAAGTCGGGTGTGACTTCGCCCGCGAGCATGCGCAACAATGTGGTCTTGCCCGCTCCGTTGGGTCCCACAAGGGCGACCTTCTCGCCTTCGTGGACGACAAACGATGCTTGGTCAAGGACGATCGCGGGGCCAAAGGCCTTCATGAGGCCGCGCCCGGCGACGAGCGGTTGCATGGCCCTTCCCGATAAGGGAGAGCTCAAGAAGGTTTGGTGGGACCCCGCCCTCGCAACTTCGCGAAGACGGGGCCCAGTTCCTGAAGGGGAAGAGAGAGTCGAACGTCGCGTTGCGACGTCTAGCTGGGGTCGAACGACCAGGGGTTCGGGGCGCTCACAGGGCCCACGAAGTTCGCTCCGGACCCATCTTCGCCGGAGCCGTCCTTGCGGACGCAGCGTCCGTCGTCGTCGCTCGATTCGCTCTGGACCATGCAGATGATCGATTCCACGGCGTCCGGGACGAAGTCCACGTCCGCGTCGATCGCGCTGAGCGGCACCATGTTGTCGCGGTTGCCCTCGTCCTCA
The DNA here is from genome assembly GCA_964408365.1 of uncultured Halobacteriales archaeon. Taxonomy (GTDB): domain Archaea; phylum Thermoplasmatota; class E2; order JACPAO01; family JACPAO01; genus JACPAO01. The sequence continues at coordinate 6,402 of CAYOZB010000129.1, forward strand.
TCGACGGCTTTGGTGGTCGTCGTGCGGCCGAGGTACTTGAGTTCGAGCGAGCCGAGGCGGCGGTCGAACTTGTACGTGTCCATCGCGACCGAGATCGCGCCGGGGAGGAGGTCGTTGTCCATGTCACCGGAGTGCGTGACCTTCATCGGGAGCGAGATGTCGACGAAGCTCACCGCGGGCATGTCGGCGTCCGCGTCGTCCGAGTCGACCGCCACGAGTTGGCTCGTCGGGGACGAGAACTTGTACACGGCCTTGAGGCTGGAACGGTCCACGGTCAGGGTGGCCCACTTCAAGGTGAGTCCGCCGGGCAGCAGGTCGCGGTCCCCGTCGCGTCCGATAGCGATGTCGATGGGGATCTCGATCGGCGAGGTGACCTTCATGACGACGGGCTGGCTCGCGTCCGCGTCGTCGGTGTCGACCGGCACATCGATCGAGTCAGCGCTCGCGCTGAAGCGCACGATGTCCTTGTCGGTCTGGAACGGATCGATCGTGACGACGGTGCTGGTCAGCTTGACCGACTTTGGCAGCAGGTCGCCGTCCGCGTCCGTTCCCGGGGCGAGGATCAAATAGAGCGGCACGAGGTGGCGCTCTTCCGGCGGCAAGTAGTTCTTCGGGTCCAGGCAGCGTCCCGCTTGCGCGAGGGCGAGCTGATCCCGCGTCAGTTGCCGGGAACAGAGTTCGGTCTCCAGCCTGTCTGGGATCCGGTCTCCGTCGGAGTCGCCGGTCTTGACGCCTGGTAGCGCTGCGTTCGCAATTTCCACCGTCGTGACCGCCGCAAGCGCTCCGCCTGCGAAGGCCAGGAGGCCCACCAAACCAATCGATATCGTTTTCCTCATGGGTTTTTCACCCTCGAAGGCCACCCAACACCCCCCCCGAGCTAGTACGTTGGGTCTGCGTGGAAACCACACAGCTGGAGGGACCTTCATCGTGCAGGGTTCAGCCTGCAGAGCCCCCATCCTCGAGGGCGCCGACGGGAGCCTTTATACACCCCTTCACGAGGTGAGAGGGGGGTTTGAATGGGCGAGGCTGAACAACCGGAAGCCGGCGACGCGCGCGAGGACCTGCTGAAGGCGGTCTCCAGCCGCACGAACCGCTCCATCCTGAGTCTGCTGGCGGTCGAACCCACCTACCCGCGTAAGATCGGCAACCTTCTCGCGATCTCCGAAGGCGAAGCCGCCCGTCGACTCAAGCACATGGAAGGCCTTGGACTGGTCGCGAGCGCGTGGAGCTATGTCGGGAAGAACATCAAACTCTACCGGATGGCGTCCGATCGCATTGTCCTCTCCTTCCGGCCGGATGGCCTTCAATTGGAACTCGGACTCCAGAACGCCGACGCGTCGCAGACGTTCACCATCCTTCCGTTCCCGTTGCGCGTGCCGACGACGGAACAGTTCTTCGGCCGACGCGCGGAACTCACCAAACTCGACGGACCTGAACGGGTCATCGTGATGGAAGGCATGCCGGGCGTGGGCAAGACCGCCCTCGTCGCACAGTACGCGAACAGCCGCGGCGCCAACCGCCCCCTCTTCTGGCACAGTTTCCGCGGACTCGAATCGTTGCCGTGGCTCGCCAACCGGTTCTCCATCTTCCTCGCCCAACAAGGCGACCGCCAACTCCTGCACGCACTCGAGCAACGCATGGACATCAACGACGCGCGCGAGATCCTCCTGCGCGGGATGGACGACGCACGGTTCCTGATCGTGTTCGACGACGTGCACCGGATCGAGGATCCCAAGCTTCGCGAATTCATCACGGACACGATGAACCGCACGCAGAAATCGAAACTCCTCGTCACGAGCCGGGAGTCGCCGCGTTACGACGCCACGCTCCCCGGACGATTGCTCTTGCGGCTCCACGGCCTGACCGACGCCGAGGTCGGGGAATTCTTCCAGAACAAAGGCATCCGCATCGACCCCGCCGTTCTCCCGAAGGTCCGCGAAGAAGTCGGCGGCCACCCCCTCGCCTTGAACCTCCTCTTGGACGCGGCGAAGGAACTCAACGTCAAGGTCGAACAACTCCTCGACCGGATCCCCGAACGAAACATCGAAGACTACCTTCTCCAGGAAGTGTTTGGATCCCTCACCGACGACGAACGCCAACTGCTCTCCCACGCCAGCATCTTCCGCGGACGCTTCAGCGCCGACGACCTCTCCACCGTCTCCAAGCGCACCGCCGACCATGCGCTCCTCAAACTCCGACGACGCCACCTGGCCCAAAGCGACGGCACCGACTATTCGTTGCACGAGGTCATCCGCAACTTCTTCTACAAACTCCTCAAGGACCGCGAACAGTTCCACCTCCGAGCCGCCCAACGCTACTTGGAACGACAGACCATCGACGGCCGACTCGAAGCCATGCACCACTTCCTCCAAGCCGGCAAACGCGACCGCGTCCTGCAGCTCTTGGAAGAGAACCTCGACCTCAAGGAATTCGACTTCATCGACGCCGGGTACCAGAACCTCTACTTCTCCATCCTCGACCAATTCAAGAAAAGCGAAGTCGCCGACCCGCAACGCTGGGGACTCATCCTCGACGAAAAAGGCGACATCAGCCTCACCCGCGGCGAACCGAAGACCGCCCTCGACTACTACATGGAATCCCAAGCCATCTTCGAGAAGACGAAAGACGCGACCCGCGTCCTCGACCTCACGTGGAAACGCGCCCTCGCCCTCGAACGACTCGGCAAACGCGACGATGCACGCAAACTGTGCGACGAAGGCCTCGCCAAAGCGCCCAAAGAAGGGCCCATCCGGGAACGGCTCACCGAACTCTCCAAGAAACTCGCCGCGCCCGCGCCCAAGATCAAGGCCGTCGCCGGCCGCTAAAACGCGCCGATTCGACCCAAGGCGACACAAGGCATTTAGCCCCCTTTGGGTAACGACGCACTCATGTCTTGGGTCAGCCCACTGGCGTCGATCTTGATCCTCCTGGCGCTCCTCGTTCCCGCGAGCGCGTCGATCCACCCCACGCCGGCCGCCCTCGTCGCGCCGCTTTCCGGTTCTCCGCTTGCGATCCGTGAGACCCTCGCGCTGCCGCGCGCGACCGCCATGAACGACGCGGACGCCGACCGCATCTTCGACACCCTCGAAGCCCGCTTC
>CAYOZB010000130.1:0-9408 GCA_964408365.1 uncultured Halobacteriales archaeon
AGCCACTGGAGGGAGTTGAACCCTCGACCTGCTGATTACGAATCAGCCGCTCCACCAGGCTGAGCTACAGTGGCGACGGGGTGCGCGCAAAGAGGGTCCCTCATAAAAAGGAGACTCCCGAGCAGTGTCTTCGCAACGGCTGTTTGAGAACTTACGTTAGCCCGGTCCCTTTGCTGGGCGCGATGGCCTTGGCCCGCTTGTCCGCGGTCACGATCGCATTGGGACTTCTCGGGTTCGCCTTTGTGGCGTCATCGGCGTCGGCCGCTGAATGGCCCGAGGTCGGCGGCTGCGATTCGGAGGACGGTGTGCGTTACCGACCCGTGCCATGGGTACGTATGCGTCCAATCGAACGTCGGCGAGTTCTGCTACCGACCGTAGGCGACGACCTAGGCTGCCTTGGCTCGTGAATCGGACGAGAACCAGTCGCGGATGAGCGCCCGTACGCTAGCCTTTTGCTCGTCGGACAGGATCTTGTCCTTTCGAAGCGCTTCCTCGAAAACGTCGCGCTCCCACGAAGTGACGTGGCCATCTGCCAGCATCTGCTCGAGACGCTTCATCATTCCATGCGGAAGGTAGTCGAAGCGTTCATCGAGGAGACCCGTGCGGGAATCGCGTAGGATCGTGTCGATGTGGCGTTCGAGAACGAGGTATTTCGGTTCGTCGAGGTCGCCGTTCTTGAGGAGCACCTTCGCGAACACGCGCCTCTCGTTGAGGAGCTTCTCGCGGTCCGCGCGCTTCTCGGCGGTGCGTGCGTGGACCTCGTCGACGATCCGTAGCTCGCGCTTCAGGATCCGTTGGCGGCGGCGCAACCGATACAAGCCTACCGCTGCAAAGAAGCCCGTGATCACGAGACCGAGGATGAAGAACGTAAGGTCCTGGTTGGCTTGCGTGAACGCCTGTTCGGCGACCCCGGGACGGGGGGCGACGCGGACTGCCTGCAGGGCGCTTGCACTTTGGCCGGCGTCGTTGCGGACCATGAACCGGGCTGCGTAGTCGCCTGAGTCCTCGTAGATGTGGCTCAGCCTCGACGACGCTTCCCAATCCGTGATTGCCCCGTCGCCCCAGTCCACCTTGAACGAGGTTGCAGGACCCTGAAGGCCCGCCGCTGTTGCACTCAGATCCACGACGAACGGCTCCATCGGACGCGCCGTGCCGTACGACGATACTGGTCGCGGCGAGGCTCCGGTCTCGCCGAACACCGTGATATTACCGAGCGTCTCCGCGACCACGAGGACACCGCCGCCGATGATAATGTCAAACATTCCATTGGTCGCGTTCTGCTCGCACGGGAAACAGGCCGGACCGTCGACCACATAAGAAGACGGCCCTGGGTAGAACTGGGAATGGAGTTCCGAGCGCCACTCCGTCTCGCCTGTTTGCTCTTCGAAGGCGTACACCCATCCGTGTCCGTCGAGGTTGATCACGGTCGGGCTGGGGTAGTTGGCCGCGACCGCGTACAGTTTGCCGCCGCTCACGATGCGTTCCCCGCCGTCGAACGCGTGCGTTCCTCCGGGTCGAAGGCCTTGATACCACACGAGGGAATTGTCCTCCCAGTTGAACCGGAGGTGGTGCTCGCCGGTGGCGATGAAAAGGCCGTCGCCAGACAGCGTGGTTGCATAGACGCGGTCGCGCTGGCCAAACAGCGGCGTGGCGGGTGCTTGGAGAGGTTGCAGCCGGAACCCGTCGGCAGGGCGGACGCAGGCCCACTGCTTGTTGAGGTTGAAGCAGGCTTTGTTTTCGTCGCCGGTTGGCCGGATTCCCCATTGGAATTCCGCGGCCTTGGCGTACTGGGCCCCGCCTGCTTGAGGCGCGTCGACGCCGAAGGATGACTCATCCGCGAACTTGCTCCACATGGGCGAACCCGAGGCAAGATCAAGGCCCCAGACGCGCATGATCCACGAGGCAGTCACAACGTTCGTGCCGGGCTGGATGCCGCGGTAGTTCATGCCCCCGCTTTCATGGACTGCGACGATGACGCGGTTCCCGATTACGACGGGATCGCTTGCCCAGGGGAAGCCGACGAGCGGAGCAACGGTCTCGTCCGGGCGTTCAGTGTGGCGAGGTTGGGGCGACGTGCGCCGAGCCCACTCCCAGCGGATCCCGAGGTCATCCGTTTCGAGCGCGACCACGGACGCATCAGCCGGGTCGCAGCATTGTTCTTGATCGGAGAAAGTGCACGAGACCAGAATGAGCTCCTCTCTCAGGGTGGGAGGGTTGCAGATTCCGTACCAAGGCAACTGCGTGGAGGGCCCACTGTTGGGACCCGGAGTCGTGACCGGCCAACGGTGCTCATACTCGTGATTGAGCCGACCCGTAGTCAGGTCGTACGATTGAACGTGGTAGGGGGTCACGGCGAACAGTCTTTTCCCATCAGATGCCAGCGTGTAGGATTGCCAGGCGCGCGCGTGTTCGCCGCCGGGACCAAGGTCTTCGAACTGCGCAAATACTTCCTGCGTGGCGCGGTCCAGGTTCACTTTCGTGATGCCCCGCAGGCCCGATCGCTCACCGGCGATGTGGTCCCAGCCGTCGTGGGCGACGTACAGGTCCCGCCCCACGATCACCATGTGGCCGCCGGAGCCGTAACCGGGCACGTTGAGCCGTCCCGGAAGCTGAAGGCGGAACGCCACGTCGTCCCAAGCGGGACCGTGGTCAGGCGTGTTGCCGGTCTTCGCAGCATCGTAGCCGGCCTGCGGCCAGTCCGCATGAACGCGACCGGTTTTCTCCTCCGGAAACAAAACGGCAGAAGCGGATCCGGTCAGGCAGAGGAACATCGTGACGATGGCCCATGCACCCCAACTTCGTGAAGCGAAACGTCCGCGCAGTCCTCCCACCAACCGAGTCCGAAGGTCTGCGAAGGGGTTCTTGAAGGTTGGGTCTGGCGCACCCGTTCCTTTGGCGGCCGGCGGTTCCGAACAACTTCGCCAGGCGAGGTATGCCAACGCGTCTGAAAATCGTTCGAACGTCGTGGAGTGCGCCAACCATTTCAAGGGCCAGAACCTACCCGTTTTCAAGCGCGCGATTCTCGTTCTGGCAGCGATGCTGGTTGGCCTCCTGACGATTCCGACCGTCGCGGCTTCCGATGACCCCCCAACGGGCACGCGGGTCGAGGGCAATTGCGTCTGGTTGGACGAGTGGGCAGACGCAGGCTAGGCACTGTGCACCGGACGGGACGATTGCCCCCTCGGACTCCACACGAAGACGGTCACGATCGCCGGCGGCGAGGAACGCTGCCTTCTGTAAGGCAGCGACGATCTAGCCCCCCAAAGTCTTTTATCACGCCCTAGGTACCGAGCGCTGCGCATGGCGACTGAACGACAGCGACGCATCCTCGGCTACGCCGGCTTGGGCCTCCTCCTTGGGATCGTCCTGTTCTCGCTGTTCTACGTCATCACCTGGCGCGCAGGTGTATCAGAGCGCTTTGTCTGGTCGTGGGTGTTCATCCACCTCGCGGTCCTTTTCGGACCCGCGGGACTCTTCGCGCTCTACGGCGCGAACAAGAAACAGACGAACGTCGCGTAAGCGTCCTCGTGCACTCGGACGGGCCTCGCATCGGCCCCGACTTTTACTCCGCCCGGAGTGAGCGCTGCCGCATCGGACCGTTTGAGGCTTTCAAGGGACACAAGGTACCAGTGAGTGCCGATGCGCACCACCATCCTCGTGACACTCCTCAATGATCCTCGCGCCACGCGCTGCATCGAGTCCGCGCTCGCGCAAGGCACCGCGGTCACAGAGATCCTGGTCGCCGACGGCGGCTCCAAACCCGAGCTGCTTGCTCCGGTGGCAAAATTGGCCGAGCGGGAACCGAAGGTGCGCCTCCTCCACGCGCCCGGAAGCGTGGCCGAAAGCCGCAACAGCGCCTTGGCCGGAATCAAGACCGACATCGTCGCGTTCCTCGACGCCGACGAGGTCGCGCCGCGCGGATGGTTGGCCACGTTGACCGAACCGATCCGCAAACAGGAAGCCGACTTTACTGGCGGCCCCACGCGGCCCCTTGCAGCGGCGCATTCGAACGCGGAACGCTACATCAACCGCGGGGAGGAGAAATTGTACCGCGAACACGTGCCCCACGACCTCGCCTTGCTCCCGATGGGCAACTCCGCCTGGAAAGTGGAGCTGCTTCGCAAGATCGGTGGGTTCGATTCCCGGCTCGCGTGGGGCGGGGAGGATTACGACGTCAACCTTCGCGCCCTCCGTAGCGGCGCCCATGGCCGGTTCGTTCCCGCCGCGTTCGTGTTCCACGACCAATCCCACCTTGACTCGTTCGGAAAGGTGTTGAAACGAAAACGGCGTTACTATTTCGGCGCCGCGACCGCCTACATCAAGAACGACGTTCTTCGCGGTCGATCCAAATCCTCGGCGAAACGGTTCACGGTGCAGCATCCGATTGACATGCTCGACATCGTGCTCAAACCGTGGGCGCTGCTCAAAGCGCGTCGCTACGCTCGTCGCGTGTTCCGGGACGCCAAGTAAAGCTGCTCGATCCGAGACACGATGTCAGGCCAACGGAACTGTTTCTCCGCTTTCGCGCGGCCGGCTTGGCCCAACTGTTTCGCCAGAGCGTCGTTGGACATGACGCGCTGCAGGGCCGTGGCGAGTTTCTCGGGGGCTTGCATCGGCACCAAGATCCCGTCGGTGCCGTCGTCGATGACCGATGGCAACGCGCCGACGCGGGTGGCGACGACCGGTTTCTTCTGCGCCCAGGCTTCGGCGACCACGATCCCTTGGCCTTCGTAGTGGCTCGGCAAGACGAGGAGGCGACACGCGGCCAAGAGGCCGAAGCGTTGTTCCGGCGTCACGTTGGGAAACACGTGGATGTTGCGAGAACGAAGCGCGTCGAGGTCCAATGAAGCGAGGAGCCCATCGTCGCGGCCGCAGATCACCAGCGGCGGCTCGTTCGGCATCATCTCATGCGCCTCGATGAGGTCCAGGACGCCTTTCTCGACGTTCAAGCGGCCCATGTAGAACATGAACCCCGGCGCGACGCCCGGGGGAATCCAGGGTTGGAACGAGCCGAAGAGGCGTTCGTCCGCGCCCGAGGGGATGACGTGGATGCGTTCACGGTCGACGCCGCGGTCGGCGAAGTCCTGCGCATCGTACCCGGTCGGGACGAGCAAGCCGGCGAGGGCGCGAAGGTTGGGGATGCCGCGGAACCTGTTGTACCACGCGTGGTACAGTTTGGCTTTCAGTTGTGGCTTCGGGAAGCGCGCGCCGTGGTGTGTGGAGAGGAAGATCGGTGTGATGCCGCGTCGACGTTCGATGACCCAATCGTTGGTCTGGTGCGCGTAGGCGTGCAGATGCGTGATCTCGCCCGAGAGTTCCGGCTCGAAGCGGCTCACGTAGAAGCCGCGCTCCATCGCGGCGGGGTAGCGGCGGATCTCGATGCGTTGCAGCCGTTCCTTCTCCGGCCAATCCTCCAACTGCATCGTATGCACCGTGACGGCGTGACCGCGGCGCTCGAGGCCCGCGGCGAGTTGGAACACCGACTCCTCGATGCCACCAAGGCTCGGGTAGAATCTCGGCGTGACCAAGTCGATGCGCAGCAACCGGACCCGAAACCTCCAGACGGTGCGATTCGTCCCTTCGCTTATTATGATGTGGAAGCAGCGCGGGAACGACGCCTGTTTTAACCGCGCCTCGGCATCGCCACGTTGACGTGATCGGCCGCCGGACGATGCTCATCCTCGCCAACAATTTGGTGGGCGCGTTCTTCGGATTCTTCGCCCTGCGATACCTCGCCCGCTTCCCTCCCGAATCCGTCGGAGCGTACACGTGGGCTTTCTCCGCCGTGGGCGTCGCCATGCTCCTTGCGACGCTCGGGTTTCACTCCGCTCACGTGAAACGAGTGAGCGAAGGCGTGGAGGAACGCATCGCCAACGGCACGTACTTCCTCATCAAACTGGTCCTCACCACCGCCTTCGTGTTCATCGTCCTCGGCGGACTCGTGTTCTACCGCGTTGTCTTGGGACGCACCTTCACCGACGCCACCACCGAACCCGTCCTGGTGATCGTCACGGGCGCCTTCGCGTTGCTTTCCTTGCGACAGTTCTTCGACGCCACGTTCCAAGCCCACCGACACACGGCGCGCGCCGAGAGCGTCCTGTTCGTCGACACCGTGTTCTCGGTCGTCGGAGTCGCCTTCGCTTGGAACCTGTACTCGCGAAGCCGCGCCGGGTGGACGCTCCACGACGGACTCTTCAACACGCTCCTCGACATGTTCGGCATCACCGAACCCCTCACCAAAGAGGACGGCGGGCTCCTCATCGCCTCCGCCTACCTTCTCGGACGCGGAGCGAGCCTCGTGTACGCGACGGGAACGTTCTTCTTCCATCGCTACCCGCTCGGAAAATTCTCGTGGGACGTGTTCCACTCCTACAAGTACCTCGGACTGCCCCTCGCGTTCGTCTCGGGGCTCACCGTCTTTTACGCCAACGTCGACCGATTGTTCCTTGGTTATTTTTGGGACGAAGTCGCGGTCGCCAACTTCCAGATCCCCTACATGATCCTCACGCCGATGCTGTTTGCCGCGACGGCGATCGGCACACTCTTGTTCCCCACGATCAGCAAACTGGACGCCGCCGGGCACTTGGACGAGATGCGAGACAACATCGGCCGCGCGGAACGTTACCTCTCGATGGTGTTGTTGCCCCAACTCGTGTTGGCGTTCGTGTTCGCCCCCGAAGGCATCAACATCTTCAACGCCCAATACGTCGAAGAAGCGCTCACGCTTCGCATCCTCATCGTCTACGTTTTCTTCAGCGTCATCGTCGCGCCCGCGCGCAGCCTCCTTCTCGGGACCGGCAACCCGCGGTACCTCCTTCACCTCGGCATCATCAACGTGATCGTCGTCGTCGGCCTCAACCTCCTCCTCGTCCCGCCCCAGACGTTGGCGTTGAAAGAAGAAGGAGCGGCGATCGTCGCAGGCGTCGGAGCCATCGTCGGCTACGGCTACACCAAAGCCCGAGCAGCCCAATGGACGGGTCGCTCCTTCATGCCCCCCGGACTCGTGCGACAACTCATCGCAGCCCTCGCCCTGGGACTATTGCTTTGGGGCGCCAGAGCCACGTTCGGTGCCGAAGTCTTCACCCGGTTGTGGCAACTCGTGCTCGTCGCAGGCGTGAGCGTGCCGCTGTACCTGGCGCTCCTGATGGTGTTTCGGGAGTTCGGACGCAAGGATTGGGACTTCCTGATGGACCTGCTCCACCCCGGCAAGTTCGCCGACTACGTGCATGGAGAACTCGCCGGACGGCAGAAGAAACCCTAAGAACCGCGATTCCGTGCCCCGACCCACAATGCCGCTTCCCTTCGTCAGCGTCGTCATCACGACGCTCAACGAAGGCAGGAACATCCGCGACCTTCTCGAAAGCCTCGCCAACCAGGAACCCCCGTACGAAGTCCTCGTCGTGGACGCCGGAAGCACCGACCGGACCGTCGAGGTCGTGAAGGAGTTCGCGGCGGAGTTCCCGGTGTTCCGCCTCCTTACGTGTCGGGGAAGCCGGGGCTATTCGCGGAACTACGGCGTCCAACAAGCCAAGGGCGACTACATCGCGTTCATCGATGGGGACTGCATCGCCAACTCGTTCTGGCTCCAAAAACTCCGACGCGAGGCAAAGCCGAACCGTGTCGTCGCCGGACGCAGTGTCCAGATCGGGTACTGGGCCTTCGACCTTGGACGCGTCGAACTGCTCCGACGTGGACAAGACATCACGTACCCGAGCTCCAACCTTCTCTACCCCCGCGACGCGTTCCAGCGCATCGGCGGATTCGATCCCCGATTCGTCACGGCGGAAGACATCGACCTCAACTTCCGCGCGGTCGAAGCCGGATTAGAGATCCATTACACCGAATTGGCCGTCGTCTATGCGCGTTCGCGCTCCTCGATCAACAGTTTCCTCCGCCAAGCCTTCTGGAACGGGTACGGACGCAAACAACTCACCCTCAAACACGGTAGCCTGTGGACCGATTACCGGTTCACCCGCATGTTGGAAGGCCAGGTCCACTTCTGGGGCATGACCCGCCTCGCCATGGCCGTGTTCGGATACTTCCGATGCAAAGTGCGGGAGACGAGCACAGCATGGAAGGCCGGGCCCGTCGGCACGGCCGCGAAGGTGTCCGCGTGAAACTCGTCACGGGCGGAGCCGGCTTCATCGGCAGCCACCTCACCGACGCGCTGATCCAAGCCGGAGGCGACGTCGTGATCCTGGACAATTTCGCCACCGGCCGAAAAGAGTTCCTCGACGCTTCCGCCAAGACGAAACGCCTCAAGATCATCAAGGGAGACTGCAACGAGCCGGGTGACCTCAAGCGCGCGCTCAAGGATGTCGACGAGGTGTGGCACATGGCCGCCGACCCCGACGTGCGCGCCGGCATCAAAGACCCGTGGTCCAATTTCTCCGACGGCGCGGTGTTGACGTTCCGCGTATTGGAAGCGATGCGCAAGGCCGACGTGAGCCGATTCGTCTACGCGAGCTCCTCCACCGTGTACGGGGAAGCCAAGGTCCGTCCCACCCCGGAACACTACGGGCCTCTCATGCCGGTCTCCCCGTACGGCGCGTCAAAACTCGCCGGCGAAGCGATCGTGAGCGCCTTCGTCGGCACGTTCGGATTCCGTTCCTGGATCTTCCGCTTCGGGAACGTGGTCGGGCCACGGTCGACGCACGGGGTGATCTATGATTTCGCCAACCGTTTGCGGAAAGATCCGCGACGGTTGGAGATCCTCGGCAACGGCCGCCAGAACAAGGCCTACTTGTCTTCGCACGATTGCGTGTCCGGCATGGTGCACGGCCTCAAGGCGACGCAAGAGCCGCTCAACATCCTGAACCTCGCCAGCGGCACGACGACGAGTGTCGACGACATCGCCCAGATGGTCGTCAAAGCCATGGGTTTGGAAGACGTGAAGTTCGCCTACACGGGTGGCGACCGCGGCTGGAAAGGCGACGTCCCCGTGATGGACTTGGACATCAGCCGGATGCACATGCTCGGCTGGCGACCCAAACACACGAGCCACGAAGCTGTTCGGCAAGCCGCCGAGAGCGTCGCCAGGCTTCCGCACGCGAACTAGAGCCGTTTTTCGCGATTTTGCAGTGGTAGGCGTCGCTATGCTTTTGTATTCAATTGGATACATTTGTATCCAATCGGTTACATGCGATTCAACCACATTGCTGAGGACCTCTTCTCGTCAGAGACGTCAGTCCGGATCTTGCGCACCCTTGTGTTGCGCCCGGGACGCACATTCACGGGACGGGAACTCGCACGGGAAAGCGGCGCGCCCCCTTTGCGCGCCCTCGAACGGCTTCGACTGTTCGAGACATACGGCATCGCACAGGCAACGCGGGCCGGCCGAGCCAATCTCTGGACACTAAACACCTCCCACGCGTTGAACCAAGGCCTCAGATCATGGTTTCAATTCGA
>CAYOZB010000131.1:0-9299 GCA_964408365.1 uncultured Halobacteriales archaeon
GTCAACAGACGCAGCCACGACCAGTACGTCGAATACATCGAACGCGCAAAGAAAGACGGCGGCAAGATCCTCCTTGGCGGAAAATCCGCCGCCACCGGACCCTTCGCCAACGGACACTTCGTCGAACCCACCATCGTGGAGGGACTCAAGGACGACGCATGGGTCACCTGCAACGAACTCTTCGTGCCGATCGTCTCGCTCTACACGTTCGACAAACTCGATGATGCGATCCGGCGCGCCAACGCGGTCGAGTTCGGGTTGACGGGCGGCATCTTCAGCGAAGACCCCAAGGAAGTCCAGACGTTCTTCGACACCATGCAGGCCGGCGTCCTGTACGCCAACCGACGCGTCGGCGGCTCCACGGGCGCCATCGTGGGCGGACAAAGCTTCGGCGGATGGAAGCACAGCGCCTCCACCCACCGCGGCGCAGGAGGACCCTGGTACCTCCAACAGTTCCTACGCGAACAGTGCCAGACCAGAGTCAACTGAGCGCTCCTCGTTCGCTAACCGCTTAAAGAAGGGGCAGCGTTCCGCGGCCCGCTTGCTCGTCGCATCGAACCTACGTCGCACGTACGACAAGTTCGTCGCCGTGCACGACGTCTCGCTCGAAGTCCGTCCCGGACGCATCGTGGGCCTCGTCGGAAACAACGGTGCCGGCAAGACCACCACCATCAAAATGCTCGTGGGGCTCCTCGACCCGACCGAAGGCGAAGCCCACGTCGACGGGGCGCCGACCCGCGTCCCGGCGACGCGACGCTTCCTCGGCTACCTCCCCGAAGAATCCCCACTGTACGACGATATGAACGCCGTCGACTACCTCCGCTTCTTCGCCTCTCTTTACAATGTCCCGCGACGCGAAGCGGACGACCGCGCCCAGACACTCCTTACCCGGTTGGGCCTCGACCGAAACGCCTGGAAGAAGCCCATCGGCACCTTGAGCAAAGGAATGCGACGCAAGATCGCCATCGCACGTTGCCTCCTCCACGATCCACCCATCCTCCTCCTCGACGAACCCACCTCGGGCCTCGACCCCGGCACGGCGCGGGAGCTCGATGATTTCCTTCGCGAACTCCGAGGCGAAGGCAAAGCCATCATGCTCTCCGCGCACAACCTGTCGCAGGTCGAACAACTCTGCGACGAGATCCTCGTCATGCACGGCGGACGCATCGTTGCCCGCGGAACCTTGCATGACTTGCGCGCCGGGTTCGGTCCACCCAAGTACCGCGTGAGCGCCACGTTACCGTTCGAAGGCAGCCAGCCCGACGGTTCCGTCCACCGGGCCGTCTTGGAGCGACTCGCCGAGGTCGAATTGATCCTTCGGCACATCAAGGAGCAAGGCGGCATCGTCCTCGAAGTGGAATCCGTGTTCGCCACGTTGGAAGAGATCATGCGAAAAGTCACGGCGGAGCCGAAGGACACTCATGTCTGATTGGCGTCTCGTGTTCCTTGTCGCACGCGAGGAGACCGGACGATACTTCCGCGGCTTCAACCGACGCGTCCTCTTGTTCATCCTCCTCGCCGCCGCCGTCGGCGCCATCCTCGTTCCGCCCATCATGGAACGCGGCGTCGTCCCCGATGAACGCCTCTACCGCGCCGAGGTCACGCCCGGAAGCCCGCTCCTTGAACCGCTTCGCGCGGATCGACGCGTCGAAGTCACCATCGGACGCGGGGCCGAGTACCTCGAATGCACCCAATACGCCAACGCGTGCGACATCGACCTCTTCGTCCAAGGCACGGACGTCTACTACCTGCAAACGGAACGCGGCGAGGCCGCCGTCCACGATTTTGCCGAGTTCGCCGAACGGTACTACGACGAACGACTCGGCTTCGAACCGAACCAGACAGCGGCGTTTCCCGTGCGCGTCAACGTCGTGTACCAGCCCCGCGCGTTGGGCGCGGCGGGCATCCCGCAAGGCCCCGGCACCACGGGCGCCCCCGGCTCCTCGTCCGGCTCCTTCACACAGCCCACGGAGTCGATCGTCCTCAGCCAATCCGGCGAAACGCAACTCAATCTGGTTCCCGGAAAAGTCGAACCCCCGTTCCCGATGCGTTCCCTGCTCCTAACCTTCCTGTACCTCGTCCCGATGAACTTCATCAGCCAATACTACGCGAGCAGCCTCCTCGGAGAACGCACCCGCAACCGCGGCGTCCTGCTCCTCTCCGCGCCCATCACCGGACCCCAGATCCTCCTCGGCAAGACGCTCCCGTACATCGCCATCACCTTGTTCCTCGCCGTCATCATCACCGTGTACCTCGGCGCCGGCCTCCTGTCATTCATCGCCATCCTTCCCGTCCTCGGATTCTTCCTCGCAGCCACCTCGTTCGCCGCACTGATTGCGCGAAGCTACCGAGAACTCACCTTCCTCGTCACCACCATGAGCGTCGGACTCTCCACATTCCTGTTCCTCCCCGCCATCTTCACCCAAGTGCACCCGATCGCGTTCATCTCCCCCATCAGCGTCGTCGCCGCCCAACTCCGCGACGAAGCCGTGCCGCTCGCGAGCGTCATCTACTCCATCACCCCGCTCACCTTCGCGGGCGCGATCCTCGCCTTGCTCGCGACCCTGATGTACCGCGAAGAAATGTTGTTCGCGCCAAAGAAGATCGTCGCCAAGATCCTCGACGCCATCCACCTCGTCGTCCAAGGACCCAAAGGATTCCTCGTCGCCGGCATCGTGGTGCTGCCCTTCGTGTTCGGCATTGAACTCTTCCTCCTCGCACTCTCCATCACGCTGCCGCTGCGCCTGGCCATCATGGTGTTCCTCATCGGAGTCGCCACCATTGAAGAGATCGCCAAAGCCATCCCCGCGTTGGCGCACTACCGAAACTCCACCCACCCCCGACGACCCTGGGTCGCCGGACTCACCATCGGCATCGGATTCTTCCTCGGAGAAAAAGTCGGCCTCTTCCTCAGCGTCGTCGGACTCCAACTCATCCCCCTCGGCCAGACGCTTCTGACCAACTACGGCGTCTCCACGACGGCTCTGCTCGTGCTCGCGCCGCTTGTGCTTCACATCGTCACGGCCACCATTTCCGCCTACGCCGCCAAGACCGGACGATGGGCCGTCCTCATCGGGATCCCCATCGCGATCGCACTCCACGTGTTCTACAACCTGCAGGTGATCCGACTTGCGTCGTAGCCTCGCCATCGCCGGCAAGGACTTCCGCGACATCTTCCGCGAACGCACCATCCTCCTCGCCCTCGTCTTGCAACTGTTCATCGCCGCGTTCTCCAGCTTCCTCCTCGTCGGACTCGTGAGCCTCTACAACCCCGAAGAAGCAGAAGCACGCACCGACAGCCGCGTCGCCTACGTCGGACCGGGCCCCTTCGGAAACTACCTGCGCGACAATTCGTCGCTCGACGTCAGCGTCGTCTCCCAACAGAACGCGAAGATCCTCTTCGACCAGGGGAACGTCGACGCCATCGTCGAGGAGATGTACGATGATCCGGAGGGCGTCCGCGTCGTCAACCTGTTACTTCCAGAAGGAGAATTGCAGACCACGCTGCTCGTCACGGTGATCAAAGAGCAGCTCAAAGGCTACGAAAAAGTGCTTCGCGACGCGAGAGCGGAAAGCATCGAGACCACGATCATCTACATCCAAGCCCCCGGCTCGCCCAACCCGTTCTACGCGTTCGCGTACGCGCTTCTCGTACCGCTCCTCCTCACCGTACCGACCTTCTTGTCGGGCGCGATCGCCGCAGATGCCGTGACGCAGGAAGTCGACACACGCACCATCGAGATCCTCCGTTCCTCCCCCGCGGGTTCGCGTGGCATCTACGTAGGCAAGATCATCGCACCCATCGTCCTCGCACCCTTGCAAGGGCTCCTCTGGATCCTCCTGTTCCGCCTCAACCATATCCAGATCTTCCATCCCATCCCGATGCTCATCCTCCTCACGGCGATCACCACGATCGTCGTCTGCGTCGCCGTCCTCTTCGCCCTCGCATTACGAAAACAAGGCGACGCCCAGATCGCCTATTCGCTTTTCGTGCTGCTCATCCTCGGATTGGCGCAGCTATTGCCCCAACCGGTCCTAACGGCGTTCGCGCGACTCGCCGTAGGCAGTCTGACGCTCCTCGAATGGTCCACCGTCATGGGAACCGTGGGAATCGCGGTGATGGTGTTCGCCCTCGGACGCTACTTGGCCCCCAAGCTCATCCAACGGCTCCAGTGAGCCCACCGAGGCAAAGGATAAAAGCCGGCGACCCGGGTCGCGGGTCATGCACCGACTCGCCGCCCTTCTGATGTCCAGCATCATGGCCGCCGCCGTTTTCGCCGGCTGCCTCGACGCCGGAACCACATCCGGGACCCAGCAGGACCCAGAACTCCAGAAACTCACCTCGCCCAACCGACAGACCGTCGTCTACCCGGGCGAGTACAAGTTCTTCGACGCCCGGTTCAGCCAAGTGCTCGCGGACGGCATCTACGCCTCGCTGCCCCCCGTGCGTGATTTCATCCCCTCCGAGATCGACGGAGAGGACATCGAGATCGGGTTCTGGCTCCCCGACGTTCCCGCCGGCACCAAGGTCCCCGTCATCGTCCACGCGAGCCCCTACCACCGACCCGCCGGCTCGGTGATCAAACAGACCGGCATGAAGAATTTCCTCGTCACCAACTTCCTCCCCCACGGGTACGCGGTCGGCACTGTGGCCGTGCGCGGCACCGCCGGCTCCGGCGGATGCATGGACCTGATGGGCGTCAAGGAGAACGGCGACCTCAACCAAGCGATCACCTGGTTCGGCGAACAGGAATGGAGCAACGGCAACGTCGCCATGATCGGCGTGAGCTACGACGGCTCCACGCCTTGGACCGTCGCCTCCTTCGGCAATCCGCACCTCAAGACCATCGTTCCGATCTCAGGTGTGCCGGACCTGTATGGCCTCATGTTCCGAAACGGCAGCGCGGAGAGTCGCGGCCCGGCTTTGTTGAACGCACTCTACTACACCTATGGTTGGGCGACGGTCGACATCCCCGGCGTGAGCGGCGGCGACCCGAACCGTTCCACGGACAAGGTCATCACCGGACTCGCCTGCCCCGAATCCGTCGTTGGCCTTGGCGCGGCGATGTACTCTGGCACTTACGGAGAACGCGACCCGGCCGGCTGGTGGGAGGAGCGCAACCGCAAACCAGCGACCGCCGAGAATTACAAGGGCAGCATCCTGAGTGTCCAGGGATTGCAAGACTGGAACGTCGACCCCATGATGGTCATCCCGTGGGCGCAAGAACTAGCGGACGAGCAAGGACTCTACGTGAAACAGATGCTCGGACAATGGGGACACGCGAACCCCGACAGCCGCGTCGGCTCGAACAACACTCCCGCGAAGCCGACCCGGTACGACTGGGCCGAGATCCTCCTCCACTGGTTCGACTACTGGCTCAAGGGCGTCAACACCGACCTCGGACCGATGGTCCAGGTCCAGGACGACAAGGGCAACTGGCGCAACGAGGAAAGCTTCCCACCGCATGACGCAACGTGGACCAAGTACCACCTTGCCGACGGCAACCGCTTGTCGCTCGAACCGGGCGCGCCCGGCAGCGCGCTCCTGGTTCCGAACCCGATGGACCAACAGGGCGGACCGTGCGAACAACTTCGCCAAGCGCCCTGCTATGACATCGACTTCGCCCTGCCCCTCGAGGAAGACACACGCATCAGCGGCCTTCCGCGCCTCCATGTGACAGTAAGCCCCAAAGGCCCCACGGGACACATCGCGGGGTACCTGTACGACGTCGCCCCCGACGGCACGGAGAAGCGCGTCGGCTGGACCATGATCAACCTCCGCTTCGCCGACGGAACCGAGACCTCCACGCCGCTCGTCCCGAACCAACCCATCTTGGCGAAGATGGAATTCCAGCCGCTTGACGTGCTCATCCCGGCCGGACACACGTTGAAGGTGACGATCTGGGAGGTCGAAGAAGCGGACCGGTTGCCGGCGATCCCGCCCCAAGCCGTCGAGCTCCTCTACGGAGGCTCCGTCTCGAGCACGCTCGAACTGCCTACTCTCGAACGCACCGAGGCCGACTACTTCCTGCCGCCGTGGCCGAGCAACATCACGCGGATCAACGAATACCCCGTGCTGAAGTAAACGCCCCGACCTGGGCCTCTCTTTCCATCCGCCGCGATTGCGGCGGATTTCCTTTTTCCCCGGGATTCCGAACGCCCAAAAACCGGCGAAACACCCCGAAAAGTAGCGAGGCCTGTCCCGCCTCGCATCGAAACCGCGACCCGTCCTTTGCCATAACGGCTAAAAGGCCCCATCCTCCCTTCCCCGGCCATGGCCCGCCTCTTCTTGGTCGTCAGTATCGCCCTTCTCTTCGGAATGGCGTTCGCTGGCTGCGTCAACACGCCCGCGATCTCCGAAAAAGAAGCAGAAGCACGACGGATCTCAGCAGGCGGAGGAATCGCCGCGCCCGCCGTGTACCCGGGCGACTACAAGTTCGACGGACGCTACAGTCAGGTCCTCGTCGAAGGGATCTTCAAGAGCCTCCCGCCCGTGCGACAGTACCTCGAGTCGGAACTCGATGGCGCCGCGGTCGAGATTGGCTATTGGCTCCCGGACGTGCCCGAGGGCACGAAGGTCCCGGTCATCGTCGACGCAAGCCCGTACCACCGGGTCTCGTCGAACGTCATCACCCTCGGTGGAATGAAGATGTTCCTTCACGACAACTTCCTCCCGCACGGCTACGCCGTCGCTGCCGTGAGCGTGCGCGGTAGCGGCAATTCGGGCGGCTGCTTCGACCTCATGGGCCCCGCCGAGACCGCGGACCTCGATCAGGCGATCACCTGGTTGGGCGAGCAGCCGTGGAGCAACGGCAACGTCGCCATGATCGGCGTCAGCTACGACGGATCGACGCCCTGGAACGTCGCCTCGACGGGCAACAAGCACCTCAAGACGATCGTGCCGATCTCGGGGCTCCCGGACATCTTCAACCTCATGTACCGCAACGGCAGCGCGGAATCACGCGGCGCATTCCTCGTCAACGCCGCCTACTACACCTACGGCCCGAGCGCCGAAGACGCCACCGGACAGAACGCATCCCAACAGCGCGGCACCGAACAGCGCGTCCAAGGCACGGCATGCCCCGACTACGCCGCCGGACTCGCCGGAGCCGGCTGGGCCGCCATCATCGGCGACCGTGACCCCGCAGACTACTGGGCCGACCGCGACCGACGACCCGCCGTGGAACAGAACTATCGCGGCAGCATCCTCCACGTCCAAGGTCTCCAGGACTGGAACGTGGACCCGGCGCTCACGATCCCGTGGACCTCTCACCTCAACCTGACGAACGACATCCCCGTGAAATGGATGCTCGGACAATGGGGACACGCTTCGCCTGACAACCGCGGCCCGGACCAGAGCCCCCGCATGTGGACGCGCTACGACTGGTCCGAGGTTCTTCTACACTGGTTCGACAAGTACCTCAAGGATCTCCCCGTCGACACGGGTCCGAACGCACAGGTCCAGGACAACGCTGGACGCTGGCACAACGCCGACCACTTCCCGCCCCGCGACGCGACCTGGACGACGTTCCACCTCGGCACGGGCGGCCAGCTATTGACGGAGCCCGGCGCGGCTGGCAGCACGCAGCTCGTCCCGAACCCGCAAGGCCAAGCAGGATGCGACCAGTTCCGCTCCTTCGCGTGCCAAAGCGTCGAGTTCGGCATGCAAGTGGGCGAAGAGGGGCTCCACTTCTCTGGCCTCCCCCGACTCCACGTGACGGTCAACCCGCAAGGCCCGGGGGGCAACGTCGCCGCGTTCCTCTACAATATCAACGCCACCGGACAGTATCCGGTCGGCTGGACCACGATGAACCTCATGTACGCCGACGGCAGCGAGACCCGCCGCGCGGTCATGCCTGGCCAGGACCTACTCCTCAAGATGGAGTTCCAGCCGCTCGACGACTACATCGAGCCCGGTGCGCGCCTCGTCGTGCGACTGTGGGAGTTCCAAGACCACGACCGGATCCCGAACGTGCCTCCGTCGCCCGTGACGATCAAATGGGGCGGCTCGGCAACAAGCACCCTCGAACTTCCGGTCATCGACCTGCCGCCCGAGGCGTTCTTCGAGGTCCCGATGCCCCCGAAGGACTGGAAGCCGGCGACGACGCCCGCCCCGGCACCCCTAGAATAAGGCCCCGGTTGCCGCTATCCGCAGGGTTAAGTGGCCCTGCCATGCAAGAGGGTACCGTACGGTCCCATGTCGGGAAACAACGTTCCAGAGGCATCGTCCAAGCTCTCCATCATCCTCTCGAAAGGCAGCTTGGACATGGCGTATCCAGCGTTCATCCTCGCGTCGACCGCTGCCGCGATGGGACGGGAGGTGCACGTGTTCTTCACGTTCTGGGGCTTGAACGTCATCGACAAACGTCACGTGGCGAAACTCAAAGTGAGCTCCGTCGGCAATGCTGCGCTCCCCATGCCCCAATTGCTCGGGGCGATGCCCGGCATGACGGGACTCACGACGAAGATGATGAAGGGCAAGATGAAGAAGGTCAAGATCCCCACCATTCCCGAAATGATCCAACAGGCCAAGGACGCCGGCGTGCATCTTCACGCGTGCACGACCACGATGGACGTGATGGGCGTCGACCAGTCCAAACTGATCCCCGAAGTCGAGAACGTCGTGGGCGCCGCGTCGTTCCTTGAGATGAGCCAAGGCGCGCAGATCATCTTCATCTGAACCCTCCATGTCCGAACGAAGGATCATCGACTCCCGCGGATCGGTCTGCCCCGGTCCCGTGCTGGATCTTTTCAAGGCGTATCGAGCAGCGCGTGATGGGGACGAAGTGGAACTGTTGGCGACGGATCCTGCGGCGGAGCCAGACTCGAAAGCATGGGCCAAACGCAATGGAAGCGAGGTCCTGGGCGTGTCACAATCGAACGGCAGTTGGCGCATCGTGGTTCGTTTCCGAAAAAAGCCGAATTAAGGGCAGGCTAGTTCCGCGTCGAATGAAGGATGGTATGGTAACGGAAAACGGGTCGAGGATCTTTGGGAGGTGGCGGTGGAGGAAACCGCACGAGCCTCATCGTCACCGAATTGCGTCTGTCCGCTTCCCGGCGAGCAAGAGGCAAAGGCTTGCGGACACGCTGGGGAAAAAAGGGCCTGGGACAATCCCGAACGCGGCTAGGTCGTAAGCAGCACGAACAACAGTAGCAGCGTGAGGAACACGAGAATTGCGACACCGATGCCCTTCAGCAGCTTCACCGGGTCTCCTTCCAGTTCCATAGGCATTTCATCACCTTCTCACGCGCTTATAGCTTTCGAGCGTAAGTCCCAGGAAAAACAAACAACCCGCAAT
>CAYOZB010000132.1:0-9123 GCA_964408365.1 uncultured Halobacteriales archaeon
TCTTTCCCATGTCTTCGCCCAGGCAGCCTTCTGCGAGCACAACGGCCTTGACCATCGAGGTGTCCTCTTCGCTTTGCATCAAATGTAGTCTGGGCGCCTCAAATAACCCGGGCTTATGGGTAACGAGAAGTTTGGCGAAGCGAGGTTCCGTTGCACAAGACCGTGGAAACAAGCGTCTGCCGTGCCTCGTGGTCGCGCGCCTGCGACTCGTGGGCTATGCATCAGGCCGGGCGGTCCAGGTCGTGCCGTCGATGGGTTCTTCGTAATAGAACGTGGAATGGAACATGGTGAACCGGATCCCGGTGCTGAACCCGATTCCGAACGGGCAGCCCATGCGGTCGGGGATGTTGTTCGCGCGGTTGATCTGGACGCACGCGGGGTTGAAGGTCTCATTGATCTCGGTGCGGAAGAAGCCGGAGTACCCGCCGGAGATGAAGTGCGTGTGCGCGCCTTCCGGGTACATTTTCTTGCCGTCGATGGAGAATTCGGCGCTCGTGGCCGGGTCTTGGGGCCGTGCCCATTGCCGCAAGGGCGAATGGCCGACCAGCATGCCATAGCAGGGATCACTCGTCAGGCAGCCACGGGAGGTGTGGGTGCTCGTGAAAATCATTTCCTCGGCCGCCTGCCACTCCATTTCGTAGACGCCGTACCGCCACGGCCCAAGTACGTCGACCCGGAGCGAAGTGTTGGAAGGGCCGAAGGGACAGTTCGCGCCAAAGTTGTTGCCGCTGGAGTACACGCCCGTGTGCGTGCACGCGTTGAAACCGACCTTGATGTACGTCGCGACGTACGGCGATTGACCTGGGATTCCCCGGAGCTCGAACCGTTGTTCGACGACTCCTGGGCCCATGATCTCGACTTTCTGTTCGACGGATTCGTACCCGTCGGCGCTGACGTTGACGGTGTAGGTGCCGACGTGGAATCCGCCGATCTCGAAGGAGCCCGCTTCCGTCGTGATGGCCGCGGGTTGGCCGTTGACCATGACCAAGGCGTTGGCGACCGGGAAGAGTTCGTCCGAGGTCACGACGCCGGACAGGACGGCGGTGTCCGGGTCGCCGGGGGAGCCGCCGTTCCATTGTGGTTCGGGGACGCCGGAACTGGAACCGGCGCCGATGACTTCCTGGTTCGTGCCCGAGTCGATGCATCCTGCCAGCAGGAACGCGATGATGAACGCCAAGACAGAGGATCGAAGCTGCATCTACCCGTACCGACCTGATTCGGCTCGGCGTCGTGCCGGCTTATGTCGTTTGCTGCACCGTATATCGGAATCCAATGTCGGGGACGACGACGTTTTGAAGGGCACCGGCCACTCCCGTTGCGCATGCGAATCGCGACGTTCCTGATCGTTCTCATCACCGTGACGACCGGCTGCGTCACCACATCGCCCGACAAACCGGACATTGAGGCCCCACCTGCCGAGGATCTCCTTCCGACATTCAACCCGACCAAAGTCGGGATCGGTGGAGACGCCGAGTCGTCGCTCCACGTGAGCCCCGACGGTCAGACCATCTTGGCGTGCACGCATGGCGGGTTCACCCAGCCGTCCCCCCTCTGGTTCTCGACGGACGCCGGAGCCACGTTCTCTCAATACATCCCGACCGCCCACCCACCGAGCGGCGATTGCGACGTGAGCATCGGACCGGAAGGAAACTGGTACATGCTCTACGACACCATCTATTCCGCCTCCGTCGCCCGGTCGACCGACAACGGAGAATCGTGGCAGACCGTGTACACGGCCGCCGTGCCGTTTGGCGGCGTCGACCGACCCTGGCTCCAAGCCGCGGGACGCAACGTCGTGTACATGACGTACGCCAACGTGATGGTGGCCGAGCCGGCGATCGACATGTTTGCAAAATCCATCGACGGCGGCGTCACCTGGACCGAGCAGCAGTTGATGTCGCGCGTGGAAGATCCAACGTACCCCAACACGGTCGTTGGCCGGATGGTCCTGTCCGACGACAACCGGACGATCCGGGTCCCGTTGGCGCGCACGAACACGAACAGCGACAGCAGCGCACACGTTTTCGACGTCGCCGAAAGCCGCGACGCTGGAGCCACGTGGAGGTCACTGCGAGTCCACGGACCGGTCGACGGCCCGCTACAGCTCCCCGGCCTCACCCGCTCCGGCGACGGCACCTTGTACTTCCTCGTCACGTCGGGCACCGCCGCGAATGCCACCGTCTCGTTCGTCGCATCGAAGGACGACGGCAAGACGTGGTCGGAACCGGTTGTCGTCACGACCGACCAGACGTTCCCTGGACTTTCCGGAGTCTGGATCGACGGTCGTTCCGACGGCTCCGCGACCATGGCGTGGATGCACACCATCGACGTGAACGAGACGACGGCATGGACGGTCACCGTCGCGCGCGTCGACGCCAACCGACCCCAGCCCGTCGTGTTCGTTCAGGATCTCTTCGAACCCGTCGTCGGCGGTGCGATCTACGAATTCCTGATGGTCAAGCACGACGCCCAGGACCGCGCCCACATCCTCTACGTCCTCTTTGGCGACGGATGCCTGAAGACGCCGGCGACCGCGCCGAACGACAGCCGCAACGCACAATGCGTGTGGCTTGAGATCGAACAGTTGCCGCAGACCAGCGTGTGATGGTATGCGGTCGTTCTCAGGAAGTTTGGGATGACAACACGTTCGCCTCTACCCGGTGTCCTCGACGTCACCACGGATTCGCGGATGGCGGCGGGGATTTCTCGCTGACCGTCGCGGTTCGTTGTGCACGTGGCTATTTTGCGTCGAGTTGGAGCGCGCGGAGTTTGACGTTGCGTCCGGCGCGCTTGCGTTCGACGAGGCCTGCCTCGACCAATCGGGAGACGAGTTCGGTCACGCGGGACCCGGGGATGCCCAGACGGTTCGCGACCTCGGTCGGGCCGACGCCCGGCGACGCTTTGACGAGGTGGTAGAGGGCGGCGGCGTTTCGTTGCCGCAACAAGGCGCGTTTTCGCATCTCTGTTGGCCCGAATTTTCCAAGCGGGAAGTAGTGACGGAAGCCCCGCGTGTGGACGCAGCTAAGGATCTCCTCGCGTTCGAGCACCATCAAGTGGTATTGCGCGACGCCACGGTGGAGGCTGAGCCGGTGGGCGATGTTGCTCGCCGTGACTCCCGGGTCGGCGGTGACGGCTTCGGCGATCCGGGCGCGCGTCTCCTGGTTGAGGAGTTTGGGTTGGACGAGCCGCGTGAAGAGCCCGAGCGCGACGAACCGCATGGCACGTCGCTGATAGAGGAGGAACCCGGCGCCCGCGATGCTGATGGTGCCGAGGGTCGCGGCGACCGCGCCGCCTCCGGCACCGCCGCTGTCGCTCGACGGGACGAAGGCGCCCATGGATTCGATGCTGCTCACGTTTTCCTGCGGGAGTGCGCAGGTCCGTTTGGGCCCGTACAGTTCGGAGCCGAAGCTGGAATAGTTGGCTTGGAAGGCGAACTGCATGATGCCCGCGTTGCAGTCGAACGTTTCTCCCCACAAGCCGACCTTCGAGTACACGTTCCAGAGTTCGCCGCCGGGACGGTCGATCTCGAGGGAGACGTTTTTCGCCGCGGGGGAGATGCGGACCTGACGGACCAGCACGTCGCCGTGTCCGAGTTCGATCTTCTCGTCATGGCGTTCCGTGTCGTCTTCGTCGACGCAGATCCGCGCCGACAGCGAAGATCCTTGGTTCTCGATCCGGATCTGGACGAGTTCGGCGTCGCGTCCGGTGTAGGGATCGAGCGGGGCGAGGTCGCATCCTTCCCCTTCGAGGGAGTGGTATCCGTTTCCGGCGACGAGGGCCGCTGCGGCCAGGGCTGCCACGAGGGTGGAGCCGCCTACGATTGCTGCGAGGGTCGACATGGTTTTGTCACCATTCCCGACGAGGGGGTCATCGAATTAAGCCGAGATTGGTCAATTCGCGGAAATGGCTGTCGCCGCACGTTAACCGGAAAAGGCAGGGTGGCGATGTCGGCTTGTGAACCAGCAGCCAGCCCCGGTCGGCTCCTTCCCCCCGCAGCGCGCGAACTATGGCGGTGTCCCGGACGCGTTAATCCTCGCGGGCGCAGCGGTCGGCGTGGCGCAGACCGCACTCATGCTCATCATGTTCGTCTTCCAGTTCTTCTTGTTCCAATCCGCGTTCAACCGAGCCAACCCAGGACCAGACGGCTTCCCGGACGTCTTGGTCTGGATGCCCGTCATGTTTGGGGTGTTTGCGCTCGTGAGTCTCGTCGGGGCCATCTTGGCGTTCTTGGCGCGCAATGAACTGAAGCGCACGAACGGAACGAAAGGCGCCACGCGCGCCATCGTCGCCGGCGCCATCATGATCGTGGGGATGGGCATGGTGGGCGGCGTCTTGGTGCTGATTGGCGGTATCTTGGCGAGCCAGAACCAGCCGCGGCAGTGACGTTTCACTCTTCGGGGATGACCGTGAAGTCGCGCGGACCCGGTCGGTTGTAGAAGAACGTGAAATAATTGTTCACGCGGTGGTCGAGGTAGAGCGACATGGCGCCGCCCGTCGTGTTGTCGGAGTTTCCTCGGATGATCGTCGTGTAGGGCGTGCTCACGTTGGCGTCGAACGGTGCGGTGGCTCCCGCGTTCTCGATGCCGGTGACGACCCAACTTCGGAGCGGAGAACCGCCGCCGGTGCTGAGGTAGATCACGGTGAGCCCGCCGACGACAAGCGGGGCGCCCGGGGGTCGGATGGTGACGCTCATGTCGACTCCCGTGGTCTGTTGCTGCCAGACCATTTCGTGGAGGAGGTCGACGAGTCCCGGGTAGGGGATCTCGAAATTGAATTCGGCGCGGTCCTGGGTGATCTCTTGCCCCGTGAGCACGTTGAGTGGCAAGCAAGGCGCGAACGTGCCGCCGATCGTGACGGTACAGAAGATGTAGGCGACGAAGACGTGCGTGAGATGGTAAGGGACGTCGGAGGCGACCGGGACGAGGCTGACGATGAGACGGTCGGGTGGGCTTTGGGCGATGGTGATGGGTTTCTCGATGGTCGCGTAGCCTAGTTTCTCCACGCTGACCGTGTAATCGCCTTCGGCGAGCGGTCCAAACGTCGCGCGGCCGTCGGCCGTGGTGTTCGTGAGGATCGGGCCAGGGAGGAGCGCCACGAGTGCTGCGTCGATCGGCACGAGTTCTTGGTCGATGACCAGGATGTTGAGGAAAAGGCCTTCGTCGGTGTTGCCGCTTGGGGGGCGGCCGTCGTCGTTTGCCGCGCCGGGCGTTTCCGGGGTGGCGGCGCATCCCGCCACTGCACCGGTCAGCATGGCGATCGTCACCAGGACGGGGCCGCACGTCTTGCGTCGCACAGCACGACGTCAACTAGGAGGTATAAAATCCCGAGGCCCCGGCGTCACGGTCAGAGGCGCGGTTTGAAGAAGGCGCGGGCTCGGTCGATATCGAGGGATCGATCTCGGCCAAGCTCTTTTTCGCCGGCCTTGCGGAGTCGTTCATCTTGGGTGACGAGGTAGGAGTCCGGCTCGCGCGTGGCCAATTCCAGGTAGCTTGCATCGTAGAAGGTTAGGCCGTGGGAAACCGCGCATGCGATGATGCGGCCCATATGGTGGCGATCGGGAACGTCGAGGATGACGTCCTGCGTAGCCCCGGCCACCGTATGCCCTGCCGCGGCAGGATTCTCCTCTTTTTGTTTCGCGGCGATTCGAGACACATAGTTTCCGACTTCCCATAGGATGAGCGCTGGAGCCAAAAGGGCCTCACTGGCGAGGCGCTTCCTAAGGTCGGTGGCATGTTCGGCGATCTCGCTTTCAGGGTCGAGGGCTTCGATCAGAAGGCTTGCATCGACGACGATTCTCAATGGGAATCACGGTCTTCGCGGAGCATTTGGGCGCCGGATTTTCCCCCAAAAAGAGGTTTGCCCTTGAGCCTGCTTTTGATGCGTTCTCGCATTCGGTTGAGCTCGTCCATGTTTCGTTCAGCGCGCAAAACGCGTAGGGAGCGATCGAACGCCTCGCGTCCGAAGTCATTGGGGTTGATTCCAAGGTTCGTTAGAAACGCGTGAGCGGTTTCGTCTGCCCTGAACTGGATCACTACCGTTGCCACGTACTTGGTTGTATACAAGGTTGTATTTGATTTCTCCGATGGTCGGTGAAAGTTGGGGACAGGAGATTCCTACAATGATGGGACTCGCAAGGCTCCAGGTCCGTTACGGCACGAGAAACTCTGTATGTCTACCGTACAGGAAGAAAACTAGTGAACGGTAGACATACGGTCCTCGGGATTACTGTTCTTCGAGGTGCTTGAGGATCGTCTCGTACGTCTGCTGGATGGTCTGCTTCCGGGTGTTGAGGATGATGCACTTGGCGGCCTGCATCTCGTCGCGGAAGAACTTCTCCTGACGTGCGTGGTCGGGCGCGAGGAGGTAGGGGTTGTACCACGGTTCGCTGCCGTAGGTGCCCCATTTTTCCTTCGGGCCTGCGCCGGGTCGGATGAGGGTCTTTCCTTCTTGGAGGATCTTGATGGCCTTGTCGGGCGTGAGTTCCACTTCGGCCGGGGAGTCCTCGTCGCGTCGAAGGAGGACGATGAGGTTCATGCGGCACGTGTTGAGGATCTTCTCGGGACCGAACATCCATTCGCGCGGCAGGATGGCGCGGCTGTTGCCGAAGCCCCAGTAGCATTTCTCCTCGCCCAGGTCTTTGATGGCGCACTTCGATTTGCCTTCGTGGTGGCACTTCGTGGGGTCGGTGAGGACATTCTCGAGGAGGCAGCGGTCGAAGATCGGGCGGAGCCACGCTTCTTCCTCGGCGTTCTCGGTGCGCACATAGATCCGACGTTCTGGCTGGTTGACGATGAACTCGGTGTCCTTCGACAGCTGGCCCGGGTGCCGGATGTAGATCCAGTCGTCCCCGAGGAGTTTGCCCTTCAGGTGTTGGATGATCTTGTTGACCTGCGTGGTCTTGCCGGTGCCGGTCGGGGCGATGATGACGACGCCCTTGCCGTTGACTTCGGCGGCGGCGCCGTGGATCGAGTGCGTGTTGAACTGTTGCTCCAAGACCACGGCGGCGAGTCCGAGGGCCCAGCTCTTGCATTGTCCGTAGTATTCGGTGTTGAGGAACAGGGCGGTGTTCTTTTCGCGGCAATAGTAAGCGTGGGCTTCCTTGTTGGGGACGCCGTTGACGCTGTAGAGGAACCCGTGGGGTTGGATGGTGCCGTCGTTGGGTCCGGGGTACCAGTTCTCGACCCAGAACTCGTACTGGTGTCGGCTGTTGGTGACGAGTCGGATGAGGATGCCGTTGATGTTGGCGTCCCACTGGTACAGTTCGTTGAACTTGAGGTGGGGCAGCGCTTCGGCGAGAAGTTTGTCCATCGCGGGACCCGTGAGGTCCTTGGTGGAGCCGACGCGACCCTGGCTGGCCGTGACGTAGTTGTTCAACTTGGTCTTCTTCGGAACGGTCGCCATCTTGGTCTCAGGCATTTCGAAAAACCTCAGGGACGGTGACGCGCGAGAAAACCAGGCCGTATATAACCGCTAGGGAGCAGCGGTAGAATGACGGTTGTCTGGTGGACAAAACCGTTGGTTTTCAGGCCTTTTTCCGCATGGTCAGCAGGCTTGCCAACGCCACGCATGAGACGAACACGAGCATCGTCGCATTTTGGCGATCGTCGGAGGGCTCGGCGTTCCCCTTGGGCACGTCGTTTCAAACCTGCCACTCACCGTCGATGCGCCTTCGTCCAGGCTTTGACGCGTTTTCCGAGCCTCTTCGCAAGCATCTCATTCAGCACATCCTCGAACGTGTCGAGGCAATCGTCCATCTCGGGGAACTCGTCGTAGACCATGATGTCGGGATGCAAACAGACCTCGAACTGGCCGTTGTGCTCCTCGACGTGCGGCTCGGCGACGTATTGGACGTCGGTGGGCGGGTCGATGTCGTTGCGTCGGAGTTCTTTGTGGACAGTGCGCAACAGTTTGCCGTCGTCGATGTCGCCGTACGCTTCCTTCAGCATGGCGGCCGCGTCGACCTCGCTCATGCCTTGGGGAAACACGAACGGCGGGAACGCGTCATCCACGCGGCCGCAAAACGCGAGGACATCTATTTGTCATCGTCGCGGCCTCCAACGATTCGATGGAGGCGCGCGAGTCTGCAGACGCGATCACCGCTTGGTTTTCGCGCAACGGCCGCACGCTGCCGTGGCGGGCCGACCATCGACCGTACCATGTTCTCGTGGCGGAATTCATTCTTCAGCAGACGCGCATGGAGGTGGGTGTCCCGCGGTTCCTTTCGTTCGTGAAACGGTTCCCGACGATCCAGGCGCTTGCGCGGGCGCGCGAGTCGAGCGTCCTGGCGGAGTGGAGCGGGCTTGGGTATTATGCGCGGGCGCGCAACCTGCACCGTTGCGCCCGCGAGATCGTTTCGAAGTTCCACGGGGCGATCCCAAGCGACGCGGCGCTATTGCGAGAATTGCCGGGAATCGGGCCGTACACGGCGGGCGCCATCGCGAGCATCGCGTTCGACCGGCCGGAGCCGAGTTTGGACGGGAACCAGTTGCGGGTGCTCGGCCGGTTCCTGGGCGAGAATGTTGTGACCAAATCTGGGCACAACAACGTCGACGAGTGGGCACGCCAACTCCTGGCCGCCGGGTCGCCGCGGATCCTCAATCAAGCGATCATGGATCTTGGAGGCAGCGTGTGCACCCCACAGAATCCGACGTGCGCCTCGTGCCCATTGTTCCAAGGTTGCGCGACGCGCGGCGAGGGCACGGAGAAACGCGTCGTGCCGTCGCGGGTCCCTGTCCAAACTTGGACAGGGAAGCGTTTCGTCCGGCAGGGACGCGTGTGGCTTTCTGCGCCGCGCGGAAACGGCTTGCTTGGAACCCATTGGTTGCCGCCGCTCGCGAAGACGCGCCTTGCTCGCAAGCCCGATCTTGAGCACACCTTCAGTCACCGACGCTGGCACGTCTGGTGGGTCGACGGCACCGGAGAGCCACCCGGCGACGGACGATGGGTGACCCCAGCGGATCTGAAGCGGCTGCCGCACGGGCCGTTGACGCGGAAATTCGTGGAGGCCGCGCTCGCCCTCAGCGGCGGCGCGTCGTCACGACGGCGCGTTCCAGACGCGCGGCGCGCGGCGCCTTCAGCAAGACCCGCTTGAGGTAGTGCGCCGTGTGGCTCGTGCCACGAGCC
>CAYOZB010000133.1:0-9102 GCA_964408365.1 uncultured Halobacteriales archaeon
CGCTGGCTCCTCTACCGCACGGGTGAGAAGTACGGCATCAACGCGACGCTCTACCCGAAACCGGTCCGCGGCGACTGGAACGGCGCAGGCGCGCACACCAACTTCTCGACGAAGTCCATGCGCAGCCCCGGTGGTATGAAGGTCATCACGAAGGCCTGCGAAGCCCTCGGCGAACGCCACTACGAACACATCGGCGAGTACGGAGCGCACAACACGGAACGGTTGACCGGCCGACACGAGACGTGCTCGATCGACCAGTTCCGGTACGGCGTCTCCGACCGCGGCGCATCGATCCGCATCCCGCTCGCGACCAGCCAGAAGGGATACGGCTACTTGGAAGACCGCCGACCCGCCGCCAACATGGACCCCTACCGCGTCACCCGCCTCGTCCTCGAGACGACGTGCCTCGGCGCCAAGGGCTCCGGCAAGCCGGGCTCCAACGGCCAGACCCGGACGGCAGCCCAAGTGCTGTCGATCGCGGTGCACAGCCACTAAGCGAACAAAGCGGCAAGAGTTGGGCCTCTTCCGCCTTCTTCCTCCTTCCTCCGCTCCCGGCTTCGGCCGGGGGCGGTTCTCTGTTTTCTCGAACCGACAAGAAGCTTTGAAAAGCCTCGACCGCGGTGGCGTTTCGTTGTCCCGCCGACGAGCCATCTTTGTCTCCGGCCTTTCCTTGGTCTTGCTTGTGGTCGCGCTCGAGGCGCATCCAGCATCCCGGGAGCGATTCCGCACCGACGCCCATCCCGCTCCCATCTTTGACGGACCTTGCGATGGCCTGCCCTATGCGGTCATGGGTACCGTCACCGACGCTGACGGCTCTGCGATCGACCGGATGTTTGTGCGGTATCGCGGAACGCTTCAGGATACGAACGAGACCGGTGAGTATGGGGTCTGTTGGTCGACGTGGTACTCGACCCGCACGTATACCGTGACATTGACGTTCGAGAAAGCCGGCTACGAAGCACAGACGCTCACAGAGTCCGGCCCCTTGCCGATCATCATCGACGCCACAATGCGGCGAACGTAACATGCGACCGACTTTTCCGGTCGGGCTCGAATCTCGGACTTTGGGGGGATAGGTGAAAATGTTTGGACACGTTCGCCGCCGACGTTGACCGAGAAACAAGCGCGGCTCGGCGAGGCACCGCCGACCAAGGAAGCGTCCGTTTTCTCCGTCGACGGTGATTTTGTCAGTCACCCGTACCTGGTCCCCGGAAAAATCGACGTACGCGAGTTCCAAACCACTCTCGCTGACGCGGCGCTGAAACAGAACACGTTGGTCGTGATGCCGACTGGACTCGGCAAGACCATCGTCGCGGTGCTGGTCATCGCCGAACGCCTTCGACTCAAGACCGGCAAAGTGGTTCTTCTCGCCCCGACGAAGCCGTTGTGTCTCCAACATGAGGAGACGATGAAGCGCTTGTTGCGCGATGGCGACCTCGTGCACGCGTTCACGGGCGAGGTCGCCGCGGCGAAACGCGCCGAGCTGTGGAAACAGTCCGTGGTCGTCGTCTCGACCCCCCAGACGGTCCGCAACGACCTCGCCGAAGGCCGCTACGACCTACGTGGCGTGGCCTTGGTCGTGTTCGATGAGGCGCACCGTGCCGTCGGAGATTATGCCTACGTCGAAATCGGCGAACGGCTTCGCCAGGAGAACCCGAAGGCCCGTATCCTGGCGCTCACCGCATCGCCCGGCGCGACCCGCGAACGTTGGACCGAAGTCTGCAAGGCACTCGGCGTGGAATTGGTCGAGGCGCGTCGCACCATCAGCGAGGACGTGGCGCCGTACGTTCAGAAGGTCGATCCGGAGATCGTGATGGTGCAATTGCCGCCCGTGATGCGGAACCTCCAACAAGAGTTCGAGGCCGTGTTGTCCGAGCAGGAAGCGAAGCTTCGCCAAATGTACGCGGTGCAAGGCGAACGCAAGTTCGGCCTGACGAAGCGAGAATTGGTCCAACTCATCCAGTCGCGCGGACGCGGAAAAACTCCCGGCCCTCCGAATTGGGGTGTGATGCTCGTCGCGCAGAAAGCGTTGCACGCGACGATCTGCATGGAATACATCGAGACCCAGGGCCTCGTGCCGCTCAAGATGTACCTCGACCGCATGTTCGAGAAACCCGATCCCAGCCGCGCCGAGAAATCGTTCATGGCAGAAGCGCGCGTCGCAAAGATCCACGAACGCCTGGCAAAAGGCGTCGAGTTCTCGCATCCAAAGGTGGACGTGCTCCTCAAGACCTTGCAGGAGACCATCGCGAAGAAACCGGACGCGTTGGTGATCGTGTTCGCCCAGTTCCGCGACACAATCGGCGACCTCGCCATACGACTCGAAGCCGCCGGCATGCGGGTGGGCCGCCTCGTCGGCCAACAGACCCGCGGCAAAGTGACCGGACTCAAACAGGACGAACAGATCGCCGTGCTTCGCGACTTCGGCGCACGCAAATTCAACGTCCTCCTCTCGACCTCGGTCGGGGAAGAAGGTCTCGATGTGCCGCAGGTCGACATGGTCGTGTTCTACGAAGCCGTGCCGAGCGAGATCCGGGCGGTGCAGCGACGCGGCCGCACCGGGCGCACCGTCGCGGGGCGCGTGATCGTGCTCGTCGCGCAGGACACGCGCGATGAAGCGTTCCTACGCGCCCAAACGTCGAAGGAAGAGAAGATGCACCGCCTCATCGGGCGGTTCTCTGGGTAGCCGGTCGCGAAAAGGAGAAATAGCCTCGGGGCCCCGTTCGGGAGGCAGACCGATGCGACCCGCGATTCTTGCCATCATCCTCGTCTCCGCCATCGTTCTGGCGGGCTGTGCGGGCACGCCGGCCAAGTCCGCGAGCGCCACCCAGCCCGCCGATCCTGCCGTCGACGCCGGAAGCATCGGCGGCGTGGTCGTTGATGACGAACGCGTGCCGATCGCCGACGCGCGCGTGACGCTTGTGGAGACTAAAGAATCCACCACGGCCGATGGCGGCGGCCGGTTCGTGTTCCTCCAAGTCGCACCGGGCGCCTACACGGTCCGCGCCACGGCCGGTGGATACCAAACCGGCGAGGTCAACGTCGAACTCGGTCCCGGCGAAGACCTCGTCCTCCGACTCGAACTGCGCCTTATCCCGTCACCGAAGGCGTATTTCGAGACGGACATCGGCGCGCTCTACCACACCTGCATGCTCTACACGCTCCTCTACGTCTCGCACTGCACCGCCCCGTACACCACGGCGTACGAGTCGCTCGCGCGCCAAGGCGTTGCGCCTTCGCAGGTGCCACCGGACTTGGCGGAGAACGTGTACCGACACAATTTCACCGTCGGAGCGAACCACACTGGCATCGTGTCGGAACTTGTGTGGACCGCGAATTCGGATGCGACGAAGTACATGTGGCTCACGCTCACCTGCGGCTGGTACGATCCAGTGAGCGACGGTTGCGCACCACCGGGGCAGACCGCCGCGGCGATGTTCGTCGGCCGACGCGGCCCCAGCCCGTTACGCGCAGAATGGGTGCACCCCGAACCCGGTTGGTTGCCGTGGGTGATGGCCAAAGCACGCGTCACCGGGGACATCGACCAGTACGCCGGGGCGTCGGTCGACCAACGGTTGACGGTGTACAACACGGTGTTCTACTTCGGGCCGGTGCCCACGGATTGGAGCGTCCTGACAGCAGGCTAATCGATGCAAATCCCTCTAGCACGGCACGCCAACATCCAGCACGAGCACATTCACTCGACCCCGCCAACCTCTTAAATATTTGAAATGTAAGATTAGTAAGCATGACGTTGGAGATTGCTCGGGTGACATCGCGCGGACAGGTCGTGATTCCCGCCCAGATCCGGAAAGAACTCGGTATCAAGACCGGCGATTCTGTGGCGTTTAAGGTCGACGGGAGCCAAGCTATCCTTACGCCTCTCACAAATGAGCGGCTGCAAGCACTCGAAGACTTGTTTGCATGGGGTCGCCGGATTGCGAAGATCAAGAAGATCCGAAAGCGAGACATTCTGCCTGCGGTGATGGAAGTCCGCTACGGCAAGAAAGCCAAGAAGTGACGTGTGCGTTTCTTCGTGGATGCGAATGTCTTAGCGAGTGCTTTCTACACAGAAGGGAACGAGGCACGCTTGATTCGCGCCCTGATGCGACCCGAGAGTCCTGGCGCCGCGTCAGAGTACGTACTGGAGGAATTCCGGAGAACGCACGTTGATAAATTCGGACGTTCAACGCAAGAGGCCGACACGGTGATTGCTCGTCTCAGATCGCTCCTCTTCATCGTTCCGTCGGGGCCGCCGGCGCCGATTGGTCCTCCCTCGGATCGTCCCGTGCTGGGCGACGCTCTGCGCGCTGGTGCTGATTTTCTAGTGACTGGAGACCGCGGCCTGCTCAGGTTAAAGCGCTTCACGACCGTTACAATAGTCCGCGCGGCTGATGCGCTTCGCATCCTTGGGCTTCCAACGGGAGCCGCACCAGCACCAACGAAAGACGCATGAACCGCCAAGCAGCCTCCCGCTTCCGATGAAACACGGGTGGCTGGCAGCGGTCGCAGTCTTCGTGGCGACCGCCGGTTGCGCGGACCCTGCCGATGACGCCGGCGCCTCCATCGACCAACGGCTCACGACGTACAACACGGTGTTCTATTTCGGCCCCGTGCCGACGGATTGGAGCGTCCTCGTCGCCGGCTGATCTTGGCGAAAGACCCTTAAACCGCCAACGGGCCTTCGAGAACCGATGAAGAACGGTTGGATGGTCGGCATCGTCGTCGCATTGTTCGTCGCGGTCTCCGGATGTGCAGACGATGCGGACGTCCCGTCGGAAAGCACCGCGACCTCGGCCATGGCCGGCGACCATCCTGACGGTCACATGGGCAACATGACAGGGAAAGAAGTCGAGATGTACGCCGTCGCGACGGATCTCAGCTCGACGCCCGGCACCTGGTACCGGTTCCGGCCCGACGCGTTCGAAGCGAAGGTCGGAAACATGCTCAACATCACCCTCAAAGCCGCGGTCGGAAACACGTACCCACACAGCCTCGTGATCGACGGACTGAGCGTCAACCTCGGGCCCGCGCAAGCGGGCGCCGCGGTGAGCACGGTCCTTGCGCTCACCAAGGCGGGCACCTACACGTTCTACTGCGCCGAGGGCAACCACCAAGAACTCGGGATGCAAGGCACGTTGACCGTGACTTAAGCGGCCAAAACAGGATTGTCCCCAAAAAGCCAGGCGGCAGGTATTTACCAAGATACCAAGCTGCGCGTGTGGGGCTATAGCATGCGTTCCGCTTCGTACCTCTTAGCTGGCACTTTGGTCACAATTTTCTTCGCAGGGTGCCTCGACAGCGGCACAACCTCCGGACAAGACGCGGTCGAAGGCGCCGTCCGTCTCCAAGGAAAATCCGGCTCCAAGATGGCCATGGAACTCTCCGAGGACTTCAAACTCGAGATGACCGATTGCATCGAAGGCGGCGGCGTCAGTCTCTACAACATGAAAGAAGGCAGCCCCGGCCCCGCCAACGGGTTCAACCGCACCTCGATCAGCGACGACACCGGCTACCCGAAGGTCGCCTCGTACGGCCAACCCATCCCCGAAGGCGGCGCGACGACCGGCATCTGGCACACGAGCGTCATCTGCCAATCCTACGTGTTCAACGGCGTCGCCGGCAAGGGCCCCCTCGAATGGGGCTGGGTCGGCGTCCGCATCCAACCCCCCGAATGGGACACAAGCGGCATCACCCGACAATACTTCGTCGCCGACTTCTCGATCAGCGACCCGGGCGTCGTGAAGGCACTCCAAGGAAACATGGATCTCCACGCGAGCCGCAACCTCAACACCGAGATCCGCTACCTCGACCCCGCCGAGACGATGCTCTACACCGCCCTCGATGACGAGGACCACGGCATCTTCGAGACCTGGGGCAAAATGAAGGACTACAAGGAAATGACGCCGGAACCGTGGCGCTTCTGGATGCTCGTCGCCGCCGACGGACACGGCCACGGACACGAAGGCGCCGACGCCGAACCCATGGCCGAAAAGTTCCGACCCATCAGCTTCGACATCACCAACTCCGCCGACGGCCCCGTGAAGCACCGCGTCGTCGACGGCACAGCCATGCTCTCACACACCCGCACCGACGCGCACGGCACCGGACCCGCCGGAGCGCAAGGCAACGTCGGCGGATTGACGTTCGAGGGTTTCGACCGCATCATCAGCCTCGGGCCGCAGCCGGAGATCACGTTCGACGACACGTGGCGCCACTGAGCAAACCGCGCCCCGGCCTCTTTCCCTATACTGCCTCCGAGCGAAGCCTAGGACAAGGGGATTCTTTCACGACGGGACCAAAGGTGTCGACTACCGGCGGCGCGAGACTCGCTCCGAACATGGATTTGCGGGTGGTCTTCGCGGCGTTGCTCATACTGCCCCTTGCCGGCTGCCTCGGATTCCTTTCCGGACCGTCCCATGCATGTTCCCCCATGCCGCCGTTCACGACGTACTTCGATTCCCCCGCGCTATTTGGGCGCCTTCCTGAATCCCTAAGCGGCTGGAACATTTCCGACGAAGAGCGGCAGTCAAACGGAGTCGCCCGAGATTCCGGAGAACCGGGCAAAGCCGACCCCCTGCCCG
This sequence comes from uncultured Halobacteriales archaeon, assembly GCA_964408365.1. GTDB lineage: Archaea > Thermoplasmatota > E2 > JACPAO01 > JACPAO01 > JACPAO01. The sequence goes on from CAYOZB010000133.1 coordinate 6,585, forward strand.
CGGAGGCGAACATGGAGCACGTCTCCTCGCCGTTTCCCCTCCGCCGGCAGAATGAACACTTGACGTTCTACGAAGGACACTACGTTGCCGCCGTCATGCATTCTCGCTCGCGGAGCGAAGTCGAAACCCTGTTTCGCCCGTTCATGGAAAGCTTGGTCGATGTGGGCGACTCTGAACTCGATCAACTGACCCAATGGTTCTTGGCAAACGGGACGCGACGAGACCGCGACATGGCATATCACCTCGAAGTCCCTTATCCGTCGATAGCGTGGGCCCTCTGGGATTCGCGCGTGAAACAGGGCGTCGAGCACCATGTCGACCCCCGATTCCTAGGAGGTCTGAGCTATTCCTCAGGCGGCTGGAATTTCGGCTTCGTCGTCCCTATTCGTGTTCTGTGGCGCGAAGGGAGCGACGGCGTAGGATTGGATGGTTTCCGGATCAATGCCGCCGACCGCGTGGAGTTCGGATACTTCGAGGCAAGTCCCTCGGATGCTGAAGTGACCGCCGGGTTTCGGCAGCTTACGCGTGACTTCGGAATCCACGATGCGCTTGTTCTCTCGGTACATCGCGAGCCGAGTTACATCTGCAGCTGACCCCATCCGCCACTAGGCCACCCTAATCGAGTTCGAAGCGTTCACTCTTTAGTGGTGACGCCACGTTCCCGACCTGGACACGAACGTGGCCAACCTGATGGAACTCTTCGAGTACTACCTTCTCGCCACGTTCCTACTGGGAATCATCCAGTTGCGTCACCACGCCGCCACGTACCGGCTCGTCTTGCAGACGCCGCGACGATGGCCGCGGCTCTACGAGTTCCTCAAACAGAACCTAACCACGCTCCTTACCCTTCCGACCGTATTGATCTTCGGTGTCATGCTCGGCAGCTGGGTCCTGCACACGTTCTTGCGACGCGCCGTGTGGCCCGACGCGGCCGTCAGCCTCGCCGAGCTCCGGGAAGAGACCTGGTTGTTCGTCGTCGCCGCCATCTTGGCCCTCGCCATGTTCGCACTCGACTTCCGCGCACTCTTCCGAGCAGTCGGCTTTCGCGGACCCCGCATGGTCTGGCTCATCGATCTGACCGAGCTTGCGCTCAAATCCGAGGTCCTGCCGCTCCAATGGCTCATCCGTTGGGGCATCCGATCCAAGCTCATCGCTGGCATGCCGCTGTTTCACGCGTGGATGTGGAAGCGCGCCGCCGAAGTCACCGCGCGGGGTGCGTTCGGTTCGACCTTGTGGTTCGTCTGGATCCAAAACGGCGGCCTCGCATAGCCCTGTCCCCTGTTTGCGCGACGCGCCCAATAGGCTAATGAACCGCTGGACAGGGATTCCGCTGTGCGTCCATCGGTTGCAGCCTCCTTCGCGATGATGCTCGTGCTCGCGGGCTGCATGACGCAGCCCCACGAACTACGGAATCAGCAATCCACACCGCCGCAACAATCCTCGGCCGACGTGGTCGTCCGGGTCCAGGATATCGAGGTGCGCCCCGTCGCCGGCGTCATTCTTGTCCTTGACAACCAATCGACAACAAGCCGGATCGACGGCGTCGCGGTCTTCGAAGACGTACCCGCCGGTCCGCATTCGCTGACGGCGAGCGCGCCCGGGTTCGAGAACCTCATACAGACGTTTGTTTCCGGGAACAAGATTTTCGAGCTCCGACTGACGCTCCAACCGTTCAAGGACCCGTACGAACTGAACTACTACTACGCGGAGATCGCGTGCGGCGGCGAAGATCCCTGCGCGGGCAAGCGGGGCAACCTCAACAATGTGGCGACATCCCCCCTGGGCGGCTTCCGCAACGGAACGCTCCGGGTCGAGTGGAAGGGCGGCGGCACCATGAGCTTCGCGTTCGAAGTAACACACGGCGGCGCCCCCCTGCCGTTCCCGGACCAACGCTTCGGCCTCCCGTTCGCTGGAGAATCTCCACTACGCCTTGACGTTCCCGGCGCCGCCTTGAGCGATCCGATGCGACTCGGCGGCGTCCAATACCGACTCGGAATCGTCGACGCGCCGGCGGGCATCGAAGCGACCCACGTCCTCGCCGGTTTTGCCGTACGCTCCGAACCCGGACCCCAACCTCGTTTCCCAGAACTCAACGAGACCGCATCCGCGACGCTCGATTTCGGCGAAGGCGGCGAACGGACCTGGGGGTTCACCCCACAGGGATCGACGGGGATCATTCGGATCGAAGCGACCCTCCACCACGACTGCCCCATCGGGACCAAGGTGGACCCCAAGATCATCTACCAGGATCCGGCGGGGACCCTGGTCGAACGCCAGCTCTGGCCCGGAGAACCCGACTACCAGTGCGGCCTCGCGGTGTCGGTCCCTCCGTTCGCGACTACGCGAGACCAAAGTCCGCTCTTCCTCTGGGATGCGGCGAGCTGGACGGCCGAGGTCACTGGCGAGTGCACCTGCTCCTTGGAGCTTCGTCTCCTCGAAGGCTGAGCGAACAAGCGACAAGCGACGGGATTGTCCTAAAAATCGGAACAAGTAAACCTCGTCAGGTTCCAAACGATCA
>CAYOZB010000134.1:0-9005 GCA_964408365.1 uncultured Halobacteriales archaeon
CAAGCGTCTCCAGGGTAGGATTGGCGCCGCGTTTGGCGTGAACAGGTCGCGGAACAGGTTGTAAAGGGGTCATGGAAGCCAGTCCCTCCGGGCTACACGTATATGTGTAGCCCCCCCTATTTATGAGTTTGGCGGACTGGCGGGTGCAAGCTTACCGGGATTGTGGGTCGGGCCCGGGAGATGGGATGAGAGGAGCGTCAACGCTCCCCCTCGGCGTCGAACTTTCAAACGCGGAATCGGGTCAAACGTGGCGATTTTTTGCGTCGTTTGTGGGGAACGCAGCATCAGCGCCGGGGGTGGATTCGAAGTGGACGCCTACTTGGGCAACCACCTGTAGTGGGGCATGGCCCGGAGGATTTCGTATAGCTCCAAGCGCTTTTTCGTGTCGATGTGGACGGCTTCGCCGTGCTTCGTGGGATGGCGAACGAGGATCCCGTCCTTGATGAGCGTGTGGACCGCGTCTTTGACTTTGTCGAGTTCGTGGCTTGGAAACCCGCTCGTGACGGTGTCGATGAGCTTGTGCCCGGCGCCAAAACAGCCTTGGCGGTATAGCTTAAAGCAGACCTTCGCTTCGTACTTGTCGAGCTTCCGCACGCGCCTCGATGACCCAATTCTGATATACCGGGGCGTACAACATGGTATGCGCTGGCGTTCATTTATGTTTACAGACTACTTTGGCGAAACCCCGCGGGCGAAGCTCCTCGATTTTCTAGGGGATCATCCGACCTCGGACTACAATGTAACAGAGATCGCCTCCAGATCGGGGCTCACGCGAGTCACCGTGTACAGGGCATTGGAGGACCTCGTCCAGGTCCAGATGGTCAGCCAAACCCGAGACGTCGGCCAATCCAAGATGTTCTCCATCAACATGGAACATCCAGTCATCCAAAGCGTCCTCCAGGCCGACATGATCGCCGCGCGAGATGGCAAGAAGGCAATTCTCACGCACTGATCGAACCGGTTCGAAGGTCTGCAAAGTGGATGAGAGGAGCATCAGCGCTCCCCCTCGGCGTTCCATTTGGCGGCTTGACAGCGGCTACGCCGCTGATCGCTTCGAAATTCCGTGGCCGCGGACGTGGCCCCAGGGGTGTTAGAATCTTGGCCTTTGAGGCCAAAATGTATTAGGGCGGGCCGACCTATCTGTGAACGTTGGTCCGCTGGCTCAAGCGCCGCAGCACGGGCCGCGGCGAATGGTCCGTAGCGGACCTGGACCGAGAATACCGGATCTGCAACTACAATGACGAACATCACGGCGGCCCGCACATCCATGTCCCCATCAATGGAACCGTGGTCGGCAATACAGCACTCACCGAGTCGGAAGCCGACCTCATGGTCCGCCGCTACGCATCCAAGCACGAATCCTTCGACTTTGCAAAGTTCAACCAGGAGGTAAGCACATGGAGATCCGAGTCGAAGAAAACCTGACCGGCCGCGAACTTCGAGGAAAAATCCTGTCCCGATACGGGTCCCGACGGGACCTCGAGGCCGTGGCGGCGAAGAAGGGCGGCGCCGAGGCTCGCGAGGACCTTGCGCAGCTCGATCTCCTGGAGGCCGACCCCCGCCGGCTTTCGGACCAGGTCAAGACCACCGTGGTTTCCAAGATCAAGATCGCAGACTTGGAGCGCCTCACGGAACAACGGTTGCGGCTACTGCACCACCTGGCCAAGCGCGGCGAACCTCTGAGCCTGACGCAACTCGTCGAGGAACTTGGGCGCGACAAGAAGCACCTCAGCAACGATCTTCGGGTCTTGGAGGATCTGGGGATTTTGCACGTGGGCACCGAGGGCCGAATGCTTCGCCCGCAGATCCAAGGAAACGAAATCCACATCATCCTTGAGGCAAGCTAGTTTTAAAAAAATGAGGCGCCCGAACGCGAGCGCCCCAATTGGAAGGAGAGGAGCCTCAACGCTCCCCCTCGGCGTCGCCCAGCCCCCGGTGGTATTTCCAGGCGGGCCAACCACCGACGATGGTGATTGAGTTGAGCCAGTTTCGGAGGGGACGCCAGGGTTCGGCGTCCACGACCACGAGGGGAAGGGGTCGTCGGTGCCCAGCGTCTCGGTTACGGGTCCGGGGTCGGCGGGTGGTCTTCGTAGACGCGGTCGCCTTGGCGTCGTCCGAAGAGTGGGTGGAAGTGTTCCCAGGTGCCTTGGAATCGTTGGGTCCGTGGCGTCGGTAGGTCGGCCCGCTGCCAGCCCGCGTCGGACGTGTCGAGGGCGAGGTCGGGATGGAAAAAGAAGACGACGCGATCGCGGTCTTTGGCGTTGAGGCGGCGGAACCATTCGTGGTACAAGGAGGGTTCGTCGTCGGGGCAGAGGAGGATGGCCATGAACCAGGAAGCGGGAAACCGGAGTCCTGGTAGGTCAACGGGGCGGATAGCTTGGAAGTCTCGACCGGGAACGCGGCCGGTGGGAGACGTTGTTTCCTTTGTTTGGACTTCGAGGCACGCGCCGCTCTGTGCGACGACGTAGCCTTCCGTATCGCGCCCATGGCGTGCGACGGCCTCGTGCCATTGGGGCGGCCGGCCCGATTGGGACATGGCCGGCTCACGCTGTGGCCGAGGTGGTACCCGGATGGTGTGGCAATTGGTGGTAGCCGGGCCTTTCGCCCGCGATTGCTCATCAGAAGAGCGAGCCGTCGCCCGCAGCGGGCTTGATCGTTAAGCCGTCTTCGAACTGATGGAAGAAGCGAGCGTAAGGATGGTCCGGGTCTTGGAGGGTTTGGATCCGGAGAAGGGGCCGGTTCGAGCGGCGGAACACTTTGCTGTCGGCGATCATCTGCAGCGCGGCCTCCTTGGACATACCAAGGTGCCAACCGTACTCGCGTTCGAGAGTCAGGTTGAACGAAAGGACGGCGGTTCGATGGTTTGCGTCGGGCCAAAAGTGTAGGCCGCAGTGAAGCGACATGTGATGGGACCAGGCCCGTCGCATGGAATCTTCGTCGAAGGCCGCGACGGCCCGAATTGCTTCCTGAATTTCTGAGTTCTTGACGTTGTTGATTTCCTTCAGCGTGTCTGCCGGCGGGACCGCTAATAGGTCGGATTTCAGGTAGTTGGAATTTGGGTCGAGGAACGCTTTGCGGTTGATGGTTCGCAGGTCCTCTGGCCGCAGTCGGTCAGCGAGAATCAATCAATCTGGCCCATCGCTTTGAGAACGCCCGGGAAGTTTCGCTCAAACCGCTCTGCAATCCCCTCAGCGGTTGCATTGGGATTGGGCCTGATGGGAGGCAACTTGGTTGCCTGGGCTGGAGCGGCTCCCTTCTTGGGCACAGTCATGCATGGGACTCCGTTTGACTTAACACCTGCCATCCTCCTCCGCGCCGCTTTATAAGCAGCGGGGCCAAAGACAAGGTTCTCGCCTACAGGGAACCCGGTCGTTCCCGAATGTGTGGTCCATTCATGGTTCTGGCGTCCCTTCACGGCATCCCCAAGCGCACCTGTACATGGGGAGCGTTGCGCGCCGCTCTGGGATCGAGTTGAGCCAGTTTCGGAGGGGACGCCAGGGTTCGGCGTCCACGACCACCGGGCAAGGGGGTCGTCGGTGCCAAGGTCTCGGCTATTGGTCCGGGGTCGGCGGGTGGTCTTCGTAGACGCGGTCGCCTTGGCGTCGTCCGAAGAGTGGGTGGAAGTGTTCCCAGGTGCCTTGGAATCGTTGGGTCCGTGGCGTCGGTAGGTCGGCCCGCTGCCAGGGGGTGTCGTACGGGCGCCTGCAGACCGATTCGTTACGTCCCGTAGTAGATGCGGACGTCTCCGCGCGGATAGTACTTGCTTTCGCGACCCTGTTCTTCCCGGTCCAATAGCTGCTTGGCATGCAATGCAAGCAGGTAATTGGTAAGGTTCTGGGGCGTCGTGAAACCGAAAGCCTCGAAGTCCTTGCCTTGGGCCAGGCCACGCTTCGTCAAGAGCCCCAGGACCTCCTCTTCCTTCTTGGTCAACGAGGCGCCGCGGATGTTGGATTCGGCGACGGCCTTGAGAAGGGGGCGCGCGTCGTCGACGGTGATGGTTTTGGGGGAAGGGAGAACCGCAGCAATCCTTCGCACGACGTCGCTGGCACGATTCAACACGTAGCGGATTTCGCCTTTGCTCGACGTGTACAGGAATTCGATGACGGAATCGTGCACGGGGTTCAACGCCTTTGGCGTGGCGCGGAATCGTTTGAGGCGCGCTTGTGTGATCGCGAGCACTTGCCTTAGGCTCAACGGGCCCAGACGCACGGGTTCGGAAACGAGCAGTTCGCTGACTCTGCGCGCCCGCTGTTCGATCATGGAACGGATTCCTACCGGGCCCACGAACACCCACAAGATGCCCGTCACGGTCAGGGTGCTGTCGCGGACCGCGTGCATCAATTCGGCGAAGAAATCGGGGTCGACCACGTCCAAGTTGTTTACGGTCATGACGAGCTTGTCGAACCCGTGCGTGGAGGTCAGCGCCTGCAGTTCGCTTAGGTGTCCTTGAATGGTGGGCAGGGGCATCGCTTCCGGCGATGTGGGCTGCAAGGCTTTGCCGCCCCCGAATCCGACGGGGCCGACATTGAGATTGGCTGCGCCTGACCGCAGTAGGCCTTGCGCCACGACTCCGTTGAGTCGCTGGTACTCCTTGTCCTTGGCGACCTCCGGCATCAAGTGGCGCAAGGATTGGAGGGCATTGCTGAGGACGGTCAGCAGGAAAATCTCGGTGGACATTCCGTTTTGCACTTCCACGACGCGGACGCTTGGGAGCAGGGTCGCGTGCCGGGCCTCGGATCGTACATGGTGTTGGGCCATGTTGACCAACGTCGTTTTCCCGACTCCAATATGTCCTTCCACGAAGATTCCTCCGCGGTCTTCGCTGACGAGGAAAGTGCCGAGCTGCTCCAATTCGTCCTCGCGGCCGACGAAGAGGTCTGCCATTTCGCCCGTAGGCGGGAGGGGGGTTGGTTCGTATGGGTTCGACGCGAACCCGTACTCCTCCCAAACGTTTTTGATCGCCATCTACAAGGGACAAGCAAGGCAGCGCATTATAAAATGCTTTTTTATTGTAAAACAATCCGACGGACCACGCCGTTGTAGATTGCCTCATGAAGATGGCGAAGGCGCGCGCCGTTGCGGGGTTCGGTTGATCCGGTTCCCGAACGGAAGCTGGGGCGGCGTATCCTGGCTACGGGTCCGGCGTGGGCGGGTGGTCTTCGTAGACGCGGTCGGCGTGGCGTCGTCCGAAGAGTGGGTGGAATTTTTCCCAGGTGCCTTGGAATCGTTGGGTCCGTGGTGTCGGTAGGTGGGCCCGCTGCCAGGGGGTGTCGGAGGTGTCCTGGGCGAGGTCGGGATGGTAAAGGAACACGACGCGATCGCGGTCTTTGGCGTTGAGGCGGCGGAACCATTCGTGGTACAAGGAGGGTTCGTCGTCGGGGCAGAGGAGGATGGCCATGAACCAGGAAGCGGGAAACCGGAGTCCTGGTAGGTCAACGGGGCGGATAGCTTGGAAGTCTCGACCGGGAACGCGGCCGGTGGGAGACGTTGTTTTCTTTGTTTGGACTTCGAGGCAGGCGCCGTTCTGCGCTACCACGTAGCCGGCAGTGCGTGCAAAGGGTCGGTGGACGACCTCGTGCCATCTTGGGGGGAAGGGTTCGATGGGCATCAGGCGTTATGCGGCGTCGGGCACCCGGGGCCGATCATGGGCCGCGGAACTGTTTCGGTCCGCCGCGCGCAGTTCGACGATCACGTCGCGGACAGCGACGCCGAGACCGGTGAGTTGGTACGTGCTTAGTTTGGGTCCGAACCCCCGTTGTTCGAGAAGGCCTTCCTCCGCCAATTTGTGCAGCGCGGTGGTGAGGACCTGATCGCCCCGCCCGCGCAGGAGACGTTGCAGGTCGCTATACCTCCAGCCAGGGTGAACGACCAAGGTGTCGAGGAGTTCTTGGTGGATGGGACTCTTGGCCGCGTAGAGGCGATGAGCGATCTGGCGTTCCAGGAACGGTTCCGGCGGGGACAGGATGGCGTTGCCCGGCGTTGGCTTCATTGGCACAACTTAGATTGGGCCACGTTGATACGCCTTTGGTCCGACGAGCCTGTTTGCAAACGACCGCGCCGGCGTTCATGTTGCTCAACATGATCTAGATTGTCCAATCCACGCTCTGGGTCATGCCGTTCTTCGTCCTTGCGGCCGTGATCGTCGGAGACACGATGGCGGCGACTTCACAATAGAATGTTTTTTACGCACGCCGGCATGGACGCGGCTGTTGAACACCACCCGTGCGACCCTGCTTAGCCTCATTCTGGTTCTCCTCGCGTTGCCCGCGGTCGACGCGCATGCGGTCTTGGAACGAGCCCAACCCGCGCCGGGTTCCCGTCTCCTCGCGGGGCCGACGGAAGTTTGGATCGCGTTCAACGAACGCGTGGAACCCGGTTCCATCAGACTCGCGGTTTACCAGGGTGGAAACCGCACGGACCTTTCGCTGCCTAGCTCGCTGGAAACGAGCCAGACGGGTGCTCGCGTCCGGCTTCCCACGAATGTCAGCAAAGGGTCCTACGTCGCGGAGTGGGAGGCCCTCTCCCAGGTCGACGGTCACACGAGCAGTGGCGCCTGGGCGTTCGGCGTGGGCGAAGAAGCAGTCGTTGTTACGCCCGATGTGCCGACGACGCCCATTCATTGGTGGAGCGCGGCTGGAAAAGCATTGATTTTCCTTGGTTTCGCGTTCGTCGGCGGATTCCTGGCATTCCAACTTTGGATCTGGCGCGTCGGACCCGCCTACCTGCCCCCGTGGATGTCCAAGATCGCACTCACGGGAGCGGTTTTTGTCGTGCTCGGCTTACTCACCCTCCTTTTTTCGGAGTCGGCAACCAACGGCCAGGACCCCCTCAATTTCGGACTCGAGACCGCGTTCGGCCGCGGCCTCCTGTGGCGGATCCTTCTTGCCGTTTCGATGATCGCGGCCATCATGCTCGACCGGAAAACGGCGAACCGGCTGAGCGTCACCGCCGTGTTGTTCCTCGCCTCCATCGTGATCGCGGCGTATTTCAGCCACGCAGCGGCGCTTTCGCCGATCCGATGGTTGGGCACCGCGGTGGACACGTTCCACCTCGTCGCGGCCACCGCCTGGGCGGGAGGTCTTGTGTATCTCTTTGGTAGTATTCGACGCGCATCGTCGTCGACGCCGGACCCGACGGTGCTCCAGGCGAGTCTTCGCTTCAGCACGTTGGCCCAAGGGGCGATCGTTGTGTTGACGGTAAGCGGCCTCGTGATGCTCCTGTTCGTGCTGGGGCCGATCGACGCTCAGCTCTGGGAAAAAGTGCGTACTCGTTACGGCATGATCCTGGCGTACAAGGTGGCTCTCGCGGTCCTCATGATGGGCTTGGGTGCAGTGAACCATTTCTTCTTCGTCCGAAAAATGAGCCGACCCGGCGCGCTGTTGCCGGCGGACTTGTTCCATGCGAACGTGCGACGCGAGGCGGTCAACGGTGTCCTGGTGCTGTTGGTGGCGGCGTTGTTGACGACGTTGGCGCCTGGCGCTTGACGAATCAGATCGCTGCGCCGGTGCGACAATCGCTGGTGAACGCGGTTTCTGATAGGCCGCATTCGGTCCATCGCGCCCCTTTGTCAGGCATCAATGTGATGAGGATTTCGCCGATGGCCTTGTAGCACATGGGTTTGTCCGCTTCGAGGACGATCTTGCAGAATTCGAGGCCGGGGGATGTGATTCCGGAGCTGTTGATGAAGTCCTTGACGACGCCGACGATGCACCACGCGCGCCAACTTTCGTTTCCTTGGCCGCAATTGTCGCGACTGGCCGAGGCGACGCGGTTGGAGATGCTGCTGATGTCGCGGCCCATGCTGAGGTAGCACATGTGGATCCAATCCGGGTCGGCTTGGTCGCAGAGTTCGAAGCCGCGGGAGATGACGTAATTGTTGAGGGTGAGGAACGCAGTGGTCTGGAGGTTGTAGCAACTGCCTTTGTACTTGTCCTCGACGACGTTGCAGGGGTATTGGGGGTCGTTGGCGTAGATCCAGCCGTGGTGGACTTCGCCGTCTTCGTCGTCGTGGTTGTGGAGGATGCCTTCGCCGACGCCGAGTCCGCTCCAGACCTGGTAGCTCACGATGTTCTCCATGAATACCCCACCATAGCAGGATTCGCGGGTCCACCAGTCCGGTAACTCATCGCAGAAGGTGAGTGCGGCGAGGAGGTCGTGGTCGGAGAACATGGTCAAGCCGTGGCCGAGGCCGTGGAGGCATTGGAAGTGGCCGAACGGTCCGCGCACGTCGCCGACTTTGGAGCAGATTTCTCGGACTTCGTCGCCGGTGAGGTTTGTGGTTCGGCTTGAGAGGAACGCTTCGAGCGTCCCGTGGAAGCAGCCGCTGGCCATGCCGTAGGGGCAGTCGACGAGGACGTCGGGTGCGTTGCCGAGGCGTTCGAAAGCTTCGCGTCCGAGGGAGTGCGCCATCGGGTGGTCTTTCTTGAACGCCCATTCGTTGCGGTCTGCGATTGTTTGGAGCGCTTGGAATGCTTCGGCGACGCCGTGGCTGTCGATGAGGGGGTAGAGGGTGCTGAGGTAGCAGTCCATGCGCCATTCTTCATCGACGGCGCTGCAGGCGAGGATGAGGAGGTCGATGTCCGGAAGCGGTTCGGCGGTGGCGGCTGGCTGGGGTGTTGCGGGCGGGACCACCGAGAGGGCCCAGACCGGCGCAGCTACGGCTACGAGCAGCAATGCGACGTCGATGCCGATCGTCGCCCACTTCCGACCCGAAGGCGCCATGAGTGGAATTTGGCAGGAGGGCCCCTCTTATCTAGGTTCAGGAACCGTTTGCCAATGTCCCCATCCTAACGTCGACGGCGGGACACGATGCCCACGCTGATCGCAAGGGCGACCGCGACTCCGACGAGCTCGAAGCCAGGCGTGCCGCCTTTCTTGGAGGTGGTCGGCGTGGGGTCGTCATCCGCCGTGGTGTTCGTTGTCGGTGTAGCGGGAGGCGCCCCGGGTGGGGCCGCGGGAGGTGCCGCCGCCGTCCCGGTATTCCGGCTGCAGACCGGAGGGTCAGC
>CAYOZB010000135.1:0-8855 GCA_964408365.1 uncultured Halobacteriales archaeon
TGCTCGAGGAAGCCGACGTCGCCATGGCGGCGGCCAAATGCGTCGAAGGCGCGGTCAAGAACGGCGGGCAACGCTGCGACGCGGTGAGCATCGCGGTCGTCATCAAGGAACTCATCGAACCCTTCACCCAGCACGCGGCCCAAGCGGCGAAACAGTGGAAGGTCGGCGATCCGCGCAACACCGACACGAAGATCGGCCCCCTCATCTCGGAAGCCGCCGCGGAACGCGTCGAGGCGATAGTGAAGGACGCCATCGACCGCGGCGCCAAACTCATCGCCGGCGGCACGCGCCGGGGCGCCTACTTCGAACCGACCATCCTTCGAGGCGTGACCCACGAGATGCGCGTCGGCAAAGAGGAGACCTTCGGCCCCGTGCTGCCGATCATGGAAGCGCGCGACGAGGACCATGCGTTGGACCTGGCGACCAAGACGCCGTTCGGGCTCGACTCGTGCGTCTTTACGCGCGGGTTCCAACGGATGTGGCGCGCCGCCAAGCGGCTTCAATGCGGAGAGGTCACCATCAATGACCTGCCCAAACATGGCGTCGGACACTTCCCCTTCGGCGGGCAACGGGAAAGCGGCGTCGGCCGCGAGGGCATCGGTTACTCGATCGACGAGATGACCGAGATGAAGACCATCGTGTTCACCCTCTTGCCGAAGCCGGGCACGTGATCCGCTTCGGCATCGAGCATGCATACCGGACCAGGTTTGCCCGCGCGTCAAGGCTTCTGGGCCAATGTCCGTGCAGCACTTGACCGCGTGTTCCCCGGGTCCGCGAGCGAAATCATCATAGGAGCGAACCCGTCTCGACTGGAGGCCGTGAGTCTTTCTGAGGACGTTTCCGAAACGATCTTGCAATTAATCGACCAGTACGGTCTGTTCGCCGTTTTCTTCGCGCTCATCCTTGACTCGGCGATGATCCTCCCGTTCGTGCCCGGCGAACTCATCCTCACCCTGGCCGTGAAACGGTTCGCGACCAGTTGGCCCGCGCTCATCTTCGTCGTCATCGTCGCCACGGCGGGCACGGTCGTCGGCAGTTTCCTCCTGTTCCTCATCGCCAAATACGGCGGCCGCAACTTCATCATGAAACACCCGCGGCTCTTCCTCATGAGCCCGGAGCGCCGCGACAAGCTCGAGACGACGTTCAAGAAACCCCTTGGACAGTCGCTCGTCCTCTTCTTCCGACTTTTCCCGTTCCTTCGCATCATCGTGAGCCTTCCCGCTGGATTGGCGAGGATGCCGAACCTGCGGTTCTTGATCCTGACATCCATCGGGAGTTCCATCTTCAACGCCGGCTTGATGTGGTTCCTCTACGAGAGCGCCCAGCCGAACAGTCCCATCGCGGCGACGATCGACAGCACCAACCACCGGTACGTCGAACCCGCGTACGCGTGGGGGCTCGCGAACCTCACCATCGTCGCGGCCGTCGTGGTCGTCCTGGGGATCCTGAGCTCCATCCGACGCTCGTTCCGCATGATCCGCAACCCGACGGTGCCCTTGCGCAACACTCTCTTGGGCACGTTGGCTGTGACGAGCTTGTTCTGGGGAGGCGGCCTCTTGATCGTCGGCCTCTGGACGGACCCGTTGCTCGTGTACGACGTCATCGCCAAGACCGGATACGACATCGTCGCCATCACCGAAGACTACATCCCGTTCGGCCTCGGGCCGCTCTTGGCGACGCTGTCTGTGGGCGTCGCCGCCTGTCTCTTCGCCTTGTTCTTGATCTGGTTCCGGACCCAGTTCGAGAACTCCGCCAAGCGACGCCGCCTCGCCTTGAAGGCCGGCATGGAAGGCGACGTCAACGCGGATCTGCCGCCGGGCATGCCTCCGCCGCCTCGTCCTCCCTCGGACGACTATTAGACCCGACAGGAGCATATCGGCCGGACGTCCATCTGTAGTGTGCGATGATGACGACGAACCGTGAGGTCGCGACGTTGGCAGGCGGATGTTTCTGGTGCCTCGAAGCCGTGTACGAGCAGGTCCGCGGCGTCGACAAGTCCGTGAGCGGGTACGCCGGCGGGGCGGTCAAGGATCCCAGTTACGAGGATGTATGCAGCGGGCAGACGGGGCACGCGGAGGTCGTCCAAGTCACATACGATCCGAGTGTGGTCACGTACCGCGAGCTGTTGGAGATCTTCTTCACCATCCACGATCCGACCCAACTCAACCGGCAAGGCGCGGACGTCGGCACCCAGTATCGTTCGTCGGTGTTCGTCCACAACGCCGAACAGAAGAAGCAGGCACAAGAAGTGATCAAGGCACTCGAAGCCCAGGAACTATGGCCGGGGAAGTTCGTGACGAAGCTCGAACCCATGGACAAGTTCTACGAGGCCGAGGAGTACCACCAACAATACTTCCAGCGCAACCCGTACCAACCGTACTGCCGGTCTGTGGTGGCTCCGAAAGTGGCGAAGTTCCGCACCAAGTGGGCCAAGAAGCTCAAGGGCGCGGTCCAAGCCGCCTGATCCTCAGGCCGTCGAGGGGAGGGGGGTTCAAGCTTGCCGCGAGGTCATAAATACAGGGGACCGGCGAAAATAGGGAGCGGGGTAGTCGTGGGTGCGATCACTTGAGAATCGGAAACGTCCCAGCGCAGTGCTGGACCGTGCGCTTCCGGACGTCGAACTGGCCAACCTTGTCGACCTCGTCCCTGACCTGGTGTTTCGCTTCGAACGGCGAGGCGACGGTCTCCTGTACTTGACGTTCAGCGAAGGTCGGCTGGCGCAAGCGCTCCACTTGACGACGCGCGAAACCAAAGACCGACCACTCATCGACCTGGTCCCGGCCGATGTGTTCGAACGCATCCTGCCCGAATACGAGCAAAGCTTCGAAGGACACGCGCGCGAGTTCGTCCACGAATGGGCCGGCCGCGTCGTGCATCACCGTCCCCAGGCCGTCTTCGGCGCCAATGGCGAGGTCGTCGCGGTGATCGGCGCCATCACGGACGAAACGGAGCTGCATCGCGTTTCGGAGGAACTCAAAGCCTCGAACGATGAACTCGTCGCGTTCAGTTACAACGTCTCGCACGACCTGCGCACACCCTTGACGATCCTCGACACGTGTCTACAGCTCCTCGAGGAGCAAAAGGACGCGACGGTGTCCGAAGCGACCGGCCGCAACATGGTCCGCATGCGAAACGCATCCCAACGCATGGCCAAACTCATCCAGGACCTGCTTGGGTTCGGCCGTGCAGCGCGCAGCGAGCTGCAACTGCAGGACATCGACGTCACAACGCTTGCACGCGGCGTCGTCGAACGGCTTCGAGCGCAAGACCCGGCCCGCAGGATCGACGTGCGCATCCAACCCGGCCTGACCTGCCGGGCCGACCAGATTCTGCTCCGCAACGTCCTCGAGCAGATCCTCGGCAACGCTTGGAAATACACGAGCAAACGCGGAGACGCCCGGGTCGAACTGGGGAGCCTAATCCGCGGGGGCCGCGAATGGCTCTTCGTCAAGGACAACGGCGTCGGATTCGACACACTTCGCGCCGGACGGCTCTTCCACGCGTTCGAACGTCTCCATGACCCGGCGGACTTCGAAGGCACGGGCATCGGCCTCGCCACGGTCGCCCGCATCCTACGTCGCCACGGCGGCACCATCCGCGCTGAGGCCGTGCCCGGCGAAGGCGCGACGTTCCTGTTTCACACGGGCGGCTCCCGCCCGGCCAAGACGCCTGTCAAGACGCTAGAGGTGCATGCATGATCCGAGTGTTGGTGGTTGACGACGAAGCAGACATCGCCGCGACGACGGTCGAGATGCTGGAACTACGAGGATACAACGCCGCGTTCGTGACGGAGGTCACGGGCCTCGCGGACGCGATCAAACGACACGAGCCCGACGTCATCCTGCAAGACGCGCAGATGCCGGGACTCGACCTCAAGCCCACTATCATTGGGGCCCGGGGCGCATCACGAAAACGCGTCGCGATCTTGATCTTCACGGCATCCGTCGACGCAGAACGCATCTGGCGGATCGTCGGCGCCGACGGCTTCGTCGAGAAACCGTTCAAGTTCGACGCACTCCAAAAGGAGATCGAGCGCCGCACGGTGCGCGCGATGCACTCTTGAACCCGGCGCTTGCTTCCTGCCGGACTTGGCGAGGGAAGTCGTGCGTTTTCGGAGCACCGACGGCACCACGATTGGTGCGTGGCGCTCCGGGACCGGGCCTCCTCTGGTCCTCGTCCACGGGACGACGTCGGACCACGCGCGGTGGAACGTCGTTTTGCCGCGTCTCGAGTCCAGGTTCACGTGCTTCGCCGTCGATCGGCGAGGCCGAGGCACGTCCGGCGACGCGGCCAGTTATGACGTTGCGCGCGAATTCGAGGACATCGCGGCCGTGGTCGACGGCATCGGCGGCCCCGTCGATCTGTTGGGCCATTCCTACGGCGGGCTCTGCGCGATGGAAACCGCGCTGCGAACCAAGAATCTGCGCCGGCTCATCCTGTACGAACCGGCCGCGTTCGTCCCGGGCAGCAGCGTGTACGGCCAAGAAATCATGGAGCGCTTGGAGTGGCTTCAGGCGACCGGTGATCGGGAAGGCCTCATTGTGACGATGCTGCGGGAGGTGGCGGGGATCCCGGAAGCGACCATCGACGTTTTGCGACGACAAGGGTATTGGGCGACGCGCGTCGCGGTCGCACACACGATCCTTCGTGAACTTCGCGCGGACGAACGTTACCGGCTGGACGGCGCCAGGCTTGGAAGGATCACTGTCCCGACCTCGTTGTTCTTGGGCGGCAACAGTCCCGCCTTCTACCAAGAGGCGACCCGCATGCTCAACGAAATGATTCCCACTTCGCGCGTCCATGTGTTGCCGGGTCAGGATCATGCGGCGATGGATACGGCCCCAAAATTGTTCACGGACGCGGTGCTTGCGTTCTTGACCGAGCCGGTGACGAGTTGATTTCCGCCTTCACTGCGGCGCAAGCCAAGGTGGCGCTACGAAAAAGTTCCAACCCCCAGAAAGCGGCGTTTCTCCAAGGTTTCTTCCGCACCGAAAAGGGCGGCTACGGTGAAGGCGACCGGTTCCTCGGCTTGACGGTGCCCGCGGTGCGCACCGTCGCACGCACATTCCGACAACTACTGTTGCCCGAAGTCGGCAAACTCTTGGCGTCCCCGTTCCACGAGGACCGGCACCTTGCCGTGATCTTGCTGGACCAACGAGCCCGGCGGGCGAAAGGCCCTGAAGGCCGACTCATTGCGGACTTTTACCTTCGACATAAGGACCGCGTGAATAATTGGGACCTCGTCGATGCGAGCGCCGAGCACATCCTCGGCCCGTTCCTCGACGAATTGGGCCCCGAGCTCGAACGCCTTTCCCGCTCGGACAATGTGTGGGATCGGCGGATCGCCGTCCTTGCCCACATGTTGGAACTGCGGAACGGTGAGGCGAAACGGTTTTTCCGGTTCGCCAGACGGTTCCTTCAAGACGACCATGATTTGATCCATAAGGCCGTCGGGTGGTTGCTTCGAGAAGCTGGAAAATTCGACGCGGCGGGCCTTCGGTCGTTCCTCGAAAAACATGCCTCGACGATGCCGCGCACGATGCTCCGGTACGCCATCGAGAAACTGCCCGAAGCGGAACGACAACGTTTCCTCGGAATCAAGAAGACCAGCCGTTCCTGACCACGCCCGTTCGTGTGGATGGTTCGGGCTTCGGCCTCTACCCTTTTGTAGTGGCGGGTGGACTGCGCAATTGTGCACGCCCGACTCCTCTCGTTGACCCTAGCCTTCCTCCTCGCCGGCTGTTTGTCATCCAATTCTCCGCCCGAAGAGGATAACAACGAGGCACCCGCCGTCGACATCCAGGTTCCAGAATTGCCAGAAAAACTTGCCTGGCGTCAACTCGCGTCGGCCGCCTTGTCGCGCGCCGAGCACTGCGCCGCGAACGTCGGCTCGAAGTTCTACGTCCTGGGCGGCTTCGTCCTCCCGAACCCCATGAGCGCGCCGGGCGCGGCCGGCAACGTGCCCACCGGCCCGCCCGTCAATGCGGTCGAGATCTACGACGCCACGACCAACACCTGGTCCACGGGCCCCGCATACCCGACGATCCTCGAGCACTGCTTGGCAACGTCGGTCGGTGACACGATCTACGTGTTCTACTCGGTAATCCAGACCGAAGATCCGGCGTCGTACAAACTCAAGGTCGGCACGACGACCTGGGTCCCCATCGCGAGTCCGCCAAACAGTCACAACTCGGGCATGGTCTGCGTCATGGAGGGCCTCATCTACACGGCCGGCAGCTCCGAGACCGTCGACGTGTACGATCCCGCGACAGACAAATGGACGACAATGAACGCCACGATCCCGACCGACCGCGGACACACGTCGGGCGGCTGCGTCAACGGCAAACTGTACGTCACCGCGGGCGACATCGGCGGACACTCGAGCAACACAGACGCGACCGAAGAGTTCGATCCCGTCAAAGACAACTGGACCGTCAAGACCCCGGTCCCGGTCAAACGCGGCTCGATCCAAGCGGTCTCCTGGATGGGACGCGTCGTCGTAATGGGTGGACAAGACGGTAGCACCAACGTCCCTGCGTATCCTGACGTCAACGCGTACGATCCAACCACGGACACGTGGACGGACCTTCCGAAGATGACGGGACGTCACGGGTTCGCGACGGGCGTCTTTGAGGACAAGATCTACGTGTTCGGCGGCGCGCCACAGCAGGGCGTTTCGGCGTTCAGCCAGACGCACGTGCTCGAAGCCGAATGATTCAGACGCGGCCCAGCAATTCCCGAGCGGGCGACCGTTCAGGCTTGTCGCGCTGGATCATTCTTCGCCAACACGTCGCTCGCCCACGGCGCCCGCTTCCATCCGGGCACCGGCGTCGTGCACGCTTCGCGCGGCACGAAGTCGGATCGTTTCTCGAGCTTCATCCGGTGGACGTAGCGTGGACAGTTGGGGAAAACTTTGGTCACGTGCAGACGGACCATGAATTGCGCCTCCGGGAATTCCGCCAACAGGGGATCGTCGAAGTGTAGCGTTGCTTCGCCGTGGACGCGCATCCGATTCGGGTGCTCGAAGTCGATGAAAAGCAAACCGACTTTGGCGGTCTCCTTGATGTTGCCCATCGAGAGGTACATGCCGTTGCCGTCGTAGTTCGGCCACGCGAGGGTTTTGGAGTCAACGACACGGATGAACCCCGGATCGCCGCCTTTGTAGGAACAGGTCGGTTGTCCGTCGGGTCCGACGCTCGAGAGGAAGAACATGTCGCGGCTCTCAATCCACTCAACGTAGCCACCATCGATCTCGTCGGCGACGATGACTTCGGCCTCGCGGTCCGCGAGGCGACGCGTATCGAATTTTTCCTGCAATGAGCGTGCGCCGGGATTGTAAAAGGAGGCGGAGGCCGAGCGAGCCATGGGCTCGGAAGACGTGTCGTGCCCTTTGACCTTCGCGGTCCGGGGCCGGTTCACTGTTCTCGGAGTTTTCGGATCCGCGCGGCGAGCGATGGCTCGGCGGGGGTGTCGAGCTTCTTGGCGAAGGCAAGCCAAAGGAATCCAAGGACCGTGGAGGCGACGACGAAGCCGAAGCTTGAGGTCAGATCGGTCACGGGCACACCGGGCACAGACCGCGGCTGCCGGCATGGCGGTGATAAGCGTTGTTGTGGTCAAATTCCGGGACGCCGGGGCTTCTACTGGTAGCCCCAAAACTGTTCAACGATGATCCGTTCTCTCGGCACGTTCAGTTCGAGAAGAAGCATCACTCCGGCACCCCGGACCACTTCGGGAAGGCCGCAGAGGTAGTAGTTTGGGTCGCGAAGCCCAGCGGCGGCCTGGCGTAACATCGGGACGTCGACCCGGCCGCGGAGGCCCTTCCAGGTCGGTGGCGCGTCGCGCGTTTGGACGGAAACCTAAACCATGAAATACGGCTGGCGGAGTCGTCGAGCGATGGCGCGGTTTCTTATCGAGGTGGCTCACGAGGACCAGAAAGCGGCGTGCGATAGCGCGGTGCGCACATTTCTGGAAACCGGATCGCATTTCTTGGCCAACGCCGATTGGGGTTGCGGCGACGGCGAGCACAAGGCGTGGTTCATCGCGGACCTGGCCTCCCGGGACGAGGCCGTCGCCGTCCTTCCTCCCCATCTTCGTCGGCAGGCGAAGGTCGTTTCCCTCCAGAAATTCACGATGAAGGACGCCGAGGATGCTCGTAGGCGGCACCACGAATGATGAGCTGCTGATGGCGGTCCTCAGGTTGCGATGCGCAGGCAGCGGGTTGGGGTCGAGCGTCACCTAGACCTACGCGGAGTTGAAGGTGGGTTTACGCAGACGGTGGGATTTGAACCCACGAGGGCTTGCGCCCACGAGCTCTCAGTGGCTATCGTCGATGCCGTTCCAGGCTCGCGCGATACCGGGCTTTGCTACGTCTGCAATGAGGACGGGCCGGACGAGCCCAAGAAAGGGGCCCTCATAAAAGCGTTTCACGAACCAAGGTCCACGGTTCGCCCTCAGGCGAACGCCCCAATTTCGCAGACGCTTCTTTCAAGGCCCGATGGTTACCAACGGTCAATGAACGGTGAACCTAGCTCCGAACCGGGGGCGTCGCGCGCTGACATCAATTCGGGTTATCGCCCCCCGACGACGTACGATCCGGCTCCGCCGCCTGCGCCGTACGACGATCCCGCGCCCCCGCCGGACCCGGATCCATTTGCGCCGTGGCAGCGGCCACCGGTCCTGAATCCCCGTACTCCGTGGGGCGCCACGGTGCTTGCGGGCATGCTCCTGCTTGGCGTCGGAGGACTCTTGGCGATCCTGGCGGCGCTCGACCTCATCGGCGACCCAGGGAACGATTCCGAGGCCGTCATTGTGCTCGTGCTGGGCGTGGTCGCGTTGGCGTGCGCGTTGGTTGCCAT
>CAYOZB010000136.1:0-8550 GCA_964408365.1 uncultured Halobacteriales archaeon
CGGACGCGCGCGCGTCGCCGGCACCGCGGCCGCCACGAAGACCACGCAGAAGAGCAAGAGTCTCTACCAACGCATCGTGAAACGCCGAAACAAGTAACGCGCCGGTTCACACGGCGCGCGGCCGTTTAGGTCCCGCGAAGCACGCGAAGAAGCTCGACCGCTTTCGGCGGCACAAGCCGGTACCCCTTCGCGGCTTCTTGGATCGAAACGGCGTGGATGTCCGTGCCTTTGAGCGCGACCATCATGCCGAACTTTTTCTCGTTCGCGAGCTCCGCCGCCATGACGCCAAGACGCGTACCGTACACGCGGTCGAACGCCGACGGCGGACCCGCGCGTTGCAGGTGTCCCAACACGACGTGCCGGGTCTCCTTCTTCGTCTTGGCTTCGATGGTTTTCGCGAGTTGCTCCGCGATCCCACCAAGGCGCACGTTGCCGAACTGGTCCTTCTCGCCGGACTGGGTGGCGACTTGGCCGCCTTTTTGTTGCGCGCCTTCCGACACTGCGACGATGGTGTACCCTTTGCCGGCCTTGTCGCGGTCCGTCACGACCTTGCACACTTCGTCAATGTCGTACGGTTCCTCGGGGACCAAGATGACGTGCGCGCCCCCGGCGATGCCGGCGGCCCACGTGATCCACCCCGCGTGCCGTCCCATCACTTCGACGACCAAGCAACGCTCATGGCTCTGCGCCGTGGTGTGGAGATGGTCGATGGCTTCGGCGGCGATGTTCGCCGCGGTGTCGAAGCCGAACGTGACATCGGTCCCCGAGAGATCGTTGTCGATGGTCTTCGGGACGCCGACCGCGTTGACGCCTTCCTTCGCAAGCTTCGCGCAGGCGCCGAGGGTGTCGTCGCCGCCGACCGCGACCAAACAGTCGAGTTTGAGTTTCTTGTAGCCGGCGATCGCTTTCTGTTTCGTCGCATCGTCCTTGATGGGGTTCGTTCGGCTCGTTTTGAGGATCGTGCCGCCTTGCCGTTGGATCGATTCGACCATGTCGGGCTTGAGTTCGAAACTGTCCGCCTCCAAGACGCCCTTCCAGCCGCGTCGGATGCCGACGACCTGATGGCCAAGTTGCGTGGCGCGCAAGACGACGCCACGGATCACTGCGTTAAGACCGGGGGCGTCGCCGCCGCCCGTCAGGATGCCGATGCGCATATGCCCGTCCTCGCGTCGCGCATGAGCCGAGGCGTGGTGAAGAGCGTTATGGTGCGCGACGTCGAACGAAGAGCGTTGCGCCCAGGGCAAAGAGCACCATCAGCGGGGTCAACGCGGGCGCGGCGCCGCCGAGGCCGCCTTGGACCTGCACGGCGAAGGCGATGGTCTGCTCGTCGGTGGCGAGCGAGCCCGTCGCGTTGCCATCGTAGACGCTGGACCACTTGACGTTGAACTGGTAGATCGCGTTCATGTAACCACTCGACGTCGGCGTCATCGCCTCCACGTTCACCGTCCGCTTGAAGAGCGCGCTCGCGCCCTTGGTGCGCGACTCGAGGTGGACCGGAACGCCTGGGTTGATGGACGGGAGTTTGTTCTTGTTGGGTTGCATGGCTTCCGCAGTCACCAGGGTCGGCCCGTTGCCGAGGTTCTGGAGCTCCACTGGGAAGACGATTTTCGTTCCGGGCTCCGCTTTGATGTAGAGTTGAGCAGGATTCAGCAGCGTCAGCGGAAGGTACTCGTTCTTGAGGATGAACTCGGCCTCGTAGGGCCCGTACTCACCGTTCTCGTCGTGGATGGTCGCCGTGACGATGGTCGGGAACGTCGCCATCGCGGGCGCGTTGCGCGTGGTCGTCACGATGACCTGCGCCTCGACGACCTCGCGATAGGTTTCCTGCACGCAGCGCTCTGGGGCGAGTTTGTACGTGGCCTCAACCGGCAAGGCGATCGCGGACGCGTAGGCTGCGGTGGATTTGACGCTGAACCGGACGACCGCGTCTTTCACGCTCGGCGGGACGCCGCAACCGATCGACAGGGCGACCCGCACGTTGGCCGCGCCGGTTTCTGGGATGAGGCGCCCGTTGGGAAGCTTGTCGTCCTCGATCACAGTAAGTTCGGCAGGCGGCGCGGTCGACGGTTGTTGCGCCACGGCAACCGGCACCGTCAACAACACCAACGCGAGGAGCGCCAGACCTGCGCGGAACATGCGGCGAAAGGCGTCGCGGCCGTTGATAATGGTTCGGTTTGGGGCAAGCCACGCTTCTTAACGGTGCTGCCGACGCAGAGGGAGGGCCGCGACGAACACGGTGGCAAGCGCGGCCACCAGAAACGACGAGGAAGGGGTCGGGGCGCTGGCGCCCTGGACTTGCACGGCGAAGGCGATCGTGTGCGTGTCCCTCGCTGAGTCGTTTCGCTCCGAGGACCGGCTCACGACCTTGAGATTGAACTGTTCGATGCGATTCTCGTAAACATGGCCGTCGTTGGTGCGCACTTCGACGTTGACGGTCGTTTTGAAAGCAGCCGCCGCACCTTTTCCCGCTCGGCTTTCGAGAACGAATTCCGGCGGCACCCGCAATTCTTGGAACGAGCTACCGTTCGGCATCTCTGCCGTCAGCTGATAGAGGGTGTTTCCGTTTCCCAGGTTCTGGATCTCGAGCGGAAAGACCACGCGGACACCCTGGCCGGCCTTGACATAAAGTTGCGCCGGGTTCATGATACTGAGCGGGACGTAATCATTCGTCACGTTGAACTGTGCGTCAAACGGGCCGTGCTCACGACCCTCGTTCGTGACCGACGCCTCGATGGCCACAGTGAACGCGACGTACGCGGGCGCGTTCCGGTTCGTCGCCACGATGGCCTCCACCTCTGCCTCTTGCTCGAAGCCGGGCTCGGTGCACTCGTTCGGCCCAAGACTAAGCGACAGAGACGGCGGGTTCACGATGACGGTTGCGTACGCGGGCGCGTTTTTCACCTTCAAGGCGACGTGGAACGGGGCGAGAGCCGGCGGGACCGGGCACGTCATGCGGATCGTCAACGTGCTCGAAAGCCGTCCAGTCTCGGGTTCCAACAATCCCTCGGGCGATGTCGCCGTAAAGGTCACATCGGGGTCAACGACAGGCGGCTGCGCCGACGCCGACCCGACCGCGTACGCGAAGAACAGGGCGACGAGGACGATTCGGCGCACGTTCCTCCACCGATTCGCGCGGTGATAACGGTTCGTTCTGCGTTCGACTCAGATTTTTAACCGGCGTCGCTTCTGGCGCGACCTCTCATGTCCGCCACCCGCGTTCCTGCGATGGTCGCGTCGGCCGAACCGTTCGTCGCCGTCGAGCCGTCGGGTCTGGTCCAGATCCGAGACCGCGCCGGGTTCGTTCGCGAAGGAATCGACAAACTGGTCCGCGACGCAACATTCGCCGCGCCCGACACGAAACAGGCCGCGCAGCACATCATCTGGGAAGCCGCGCACGAGCTTGGCATCACGTCGGCGTCGATCCACCAACTCTACCTGGCCCGCGGCCGCGGGGAAGTCAAAGGGTTCACGGTCCCGGCGATGAACATCCGCGGTCCCACGTATGACGTCGCGCGCGCTGCGTTGCGCGCCGCGAAGAAACGCGCCGTCGGTGCCCTCATCTTCGAACTTGCAAAGAGCGAGATGGAGTACACCCAGCAACCGCCCGCGGAGTACGCGACAAACATTTTGGCCGCGGCCATCAAGGAAGAATGGAACCAACCAGTCTTCATCCAAGGCGACCACTTCCAATTCAACGCCAAGCGGTACGCCGACAATCCTACGAAGGAAGCCGATGGAATCCGGAGCCTGGTGCGCGAGGCCGTCGCTTCCGGGTTCTACAACATCGACATCGACGCGTCGACCCTCGTGAACCTCGCCGAACCCACCGTGGAGACGCAACAATACATCAATTCGCAACTCACCGCCGAGATGACGAACCTCATCCGCTCTCAGCAACCCCAAGGTGTCGCGGTCAGCGTCGGCGGGGAGATCGGCGAAGTGGGGAAGAGGAACAGCACCGCGCAAGAACTGCGCGCGTACCTCAACCAGTATCGCAGCCTGCTCAAGGCGCGCGGCCCGACCATGGTCGGGATCAGCAAAGTGTCCATCCAGACCGGAACGCACCACGGCGGCATCGTGGGCAAAGACGGCAAGGTGCTCAACGTCGAAGTCGACTTCAACACGTTGCGCGACTTGTCCGAGGTCTGCGTCAAAGAATACGGTTTGGCCGGCTGCGTCCAACACGGCGCATCGACGCTCCCGGACGAATTGTTCCACAAGTTCCCCGAGGTCGGCACGGCCGAGATCCACCTCGCGACCGGATTCCAGAACGCGTTCTTCGACCACCCCGACTTCCCGGTCGCGCTCAAAACGCGCATCTACCAACACTTGGACAAGGCGCACGCCGACGAGAACACGGGCGGCATCTCCAAGGAACAGTTCTATTACAAGACCCGGAAGAAAGCGTTCGGCCCGTTCAAACGCGACTTGTGGGAACTGCCGCCGGAATCGAAAACAAAGGTCATGGGGCACCTCGAAGACCGGTTCGGGTTCCTGTACGAGCAACTCAAGGTCCAGAACACCAAGGCGCTCGTCGCGAAGCACGTGACGCCGTTGCGGACCAAACGCGCACTGCCCGCGAACGGGAAACCCTGAGGGCGGCCACGCCCAGACCCGGTCCCAGAGGTACCCGGAAGGGCGTCTGGCCGGACCCTTCGCCGGGCCCGGTTCCCTCCGTAGGGTTTATAAAAAAACCTTTAAGACGGGAGGGTGTCTTTTCGCGGACGGCCCTTCGATGATTTTGCGTTCGTCCTTTCGACTTGCCCTAATCGCGCTCCTGGCGCTGGCGTTCATCGCTCCTTCCACGCTCGGACAGAGCGGAACCTGCGAAGTCCACGACATCAATGACACCGCCGGCGACCACTCCGGGGACGGCGTCGACCAGGTCACCGGGCTGAACGAGATCGACCTGACCACAGGCTGCATCGCCGAAGACGCAACCTCCCTTTTGATCATCATCAACACGGGCGCCGCCGCGGCCGAGGGAACCGGGCAGTCGTTCGAGTTCAATTTCCACTTTACCGCCAATGGGACCGCGTACACCGTCAGCTATGACTTCTCCGCGACCACCGCCGAGCCCGCCCTCGCGGGCGCAAGCGTCAGCGTCGCCGGATCCACCGTCACCATGGCCGTGCCCCGAGCGGGCATCGGCACGACGGTGTCTGACGTGTTCATCAATTCGGCCGGCACGTTCGTCACTGCCACAACCATCACCGAATCCGAAGACCGCGCACCCGACGGAGAAGCGACCGTCTTCCCCTCCTCGGCGCCGTACCGGGTCGGTTCGCGCGCACCGCCCACGCTCGACTCGGATGGCGACGGCGTGACCGATCGCGCCGAGATCGCCGCGGGCACCAATCCTTCGTCTCTCGATACTGACTTTGACGGCCTCCTCGACGGGGCGAACGTTGAAGCCGACGCCGGCAGCGCGGAAGCCGCGAACTACACGAACGCGGGCATCCTCGTCTTGCGCGACGACGGCGCCACGCTCCAGTTCGCCGGCGAACGCGAATTCGGCACGAACGCCTCCCACCCCGACTCCGACGGCGACGGTTTGCTCGATGGAGCCAACGTCACCGCCGCCCCGGGCAGCGACGCTGCCAATGCCTTCGAAGCGTTCGGCGTCAGTCCCTTCCAAAACGACATCTACCTCGGCGAATACGGATTCGGCGCGGATCCCCGCGCCCTCGACACGGACGAAGACGGCCTCGACGATCGACAAGAGGTCACCGGAGAAGACACGAACTACGGCAACACCGCTTTCTTCCCCGGCCTGGACGGTTCCACGAACCCCAACGACGACGACACCGACGGCGACGGGTTGACCGACGGCGAGGAACAAGACGGCTCCGCGAACATCGACGGCAACCCCGTCTCCTTCGATTCCACGAACCCGAACGGAGGCGACACCGACCGCGACGGCTTGACGGACTATGAAGAAGTCCGCGGCGTCCAGGTCGACTCCGACGGTACCGAGCGCGATTTCCCGGCAAGCAACCCCGCGGTGGCCGATACGGACGGCGACGGCTTCGAGGACGGCCTCGAGGTCGCGGCCGGCTCCGACCCCACCGATCCCAACAGTACGCCTCAAGAAGGCGGCGAACCGGAACCCGCAGGCGGCGCCGAAGCCAGCTACCTCTGGCTCTCCACCGTGGCGATGCTCGTCGTCGGCCTCCTCTGCGTCGTCGGCATCCTGGTGAGGTGGGGCTAAGTGAAGATCCGCACCCGCTACACTCTGTTCAAGATCATCATCGCCCTCGCCGTCGTCATTTTCCTCGTGAGCCTCTGGGACATCTTCACCAACGAGTCCGATCTCTTCGAAGAGATCATGCTCGGCTACATCGTCCTCGCCGTCGCCGCGCTCATCCTCTACCTCGGACACAAGCCGGACCTCGACGAACAAGAACCGATCATCCTTGCGGAACCCGAGCCGATGCCCGCGCAGGACGTCGTCGCCGAAGTCGCCCCGCCCCAGCCATTGGACGTCAAGGGACCGCACAACTTCCGCTGCCCCTTCTGCTCCAACGTCTTCGCCCTCGAACTCACCCACTTGCAGAAGCGCCACGAGACGCGCATGGACTGTCCGTTCTGCGCCAACACGATCCGCATCCCGTCCAAACCCAAGCTCGCCGCCGGCAACCCGGTCGAGATGAGCTCCGTGAGCGCCGCCGAGCAAGTCGTGTTCGTCTGCGCCAACTGCGGCGAAGTGCTTCGCTACTCCGCCCCCGGCCAACGCCCCGACGAACGTTTGCGCGTCCACACGTGTCCCCACTGCGGCAGCGACCGCGTCGACCCGGCCGCGGGGGCCGCCGCGTGAAAAACACGGGCATCCTGGTCGCTCTTCTGTTCACGGCCACCATGTTCTCCGGCTGCACCGGCGGGCCCGCCAACGAGTGGGCCTACAAGATGACGGGACTGCGCAACGTCGGCGAACTCAACGGCGAAGGCATCCGCGTCGCCATCGTCGACACGGGCATCGACGCGAGCCATCCGAGCCTCGATCATGTCAACGTGATCTGGCGCGACGAGGTCAACGGCCGACCCGAACCCTACGACGACGTCGGCCACGGCACCCACGTCGCCGGCATCCTCGCCGGAGAAGGCGGCTCCTTCGGCGGACGCATCCAGGGCTACAACCTCAAGGGCGCTGCACCGAAGGCCGACATCATCGCCGTGAAAGTGATCCGGGCCGAGGACGGCCGCGGCGACAAGGTCGACGTCGCCGACGGCATCACGTTCGCCATCCAGAACCACGCCGACGTCATCTGCCTCTCCTTGGGCGCCAACTCCACGGCCCTCGACCTCCTGATCGACGACATCGATGACGCCGTGGGCGCCGCGGTCAACCAAGGCATCATGGTCGTCGCCTCCGCCGGCAACCTCCAAGAAGGCGAACAACAAAGCGATGTGAAAGTCCCGGCCAATATCGAACTCGTCGTCGCCGTCGGCGCGGTCGACCAAGACAAGAAAGTCACGTGGTTCTCCTCAAACGGCAACGAAGAATCCAACCAAGGACGCTTCGGCACGGGCATCGGCGGCCGACCCGACCCGAACAAGAAACCCGAGATCGTCGCCCCCGGCGACAAAATCAAAGGCGCCTATATGGACGGCGGCTACGCCACCGCCCGCGGGACCTCCCAAGCGGCGCCCTTCGTGTGCGGCGCGTTCGCTCTCCTGTTGCAAAAATGCGCCAACCTCCGGGCGCAGGACTCGTCCGCGATGGTGCGCACCGTCAAGACCGAGCTCATGGAAAGCGCCGAAAAACTTGCCGGACAACGCACGCCGCACGACAACGCGGCTGGCTACGGCCTTCTTCGCGCAGACAAACTCCTTGAGGCGTTCGGGCCGAATTGTTGAAGCTTACCTCGACCGCCGTCTTCGCGTCTAGGGGCAACGCCTACGCGCTCAGCTGCACCGGATCGAGGATCCGACGCAAGGTCGCCATCGCGCTCAAGATCGCCAAGTAGCTCGTCTTCGGGTTCGCGGGCGACGGGAGGTTCTCGACTTCGGTGCGGATCCGTCCGAAGTCCCCTTCGATGATCACCTTGTGTTGGTTGCGCGTCGCCAACGGGTCCGCGACGACCTGCACGCGGGTCTGATCGAAGCCGACACCCGCAAGGGCAAGACAGGCGGCGACGTTGACGTTGAGCGGGAACTTCTTCACGGCTTCGCGTGCGTTGCCGTCGAACACGATCGTCCACTTGTCCGCCTTCACGCCGAGCGCGGCGGGCGGTTTGGTGGTGACGAGCGTGACGCTCGAGATTCGGCCGAGGGCCCCGGCTTTGAGCGCGTCCACGGCAGCGATGGCCCCGGAGGGGAGGTAGATCTTGACTTTGTTCTTGCGCGCGGATTCGACGAGGGCGTGCCGGAACTTGTCGTCGGCGAACACGCCCATCGAGAGACACATCACGGAACGTCCCGCGTTGACGGCGAGGGGAAGGAACAGTCTGGCTGCGTCTTGTGATGCGCATTCGATGACAAGGTCCGAGTCTTTCACGAGGACGTCGCCTGAGCGCGCGACCTTCGTCTTTTGCAACGTGCGGGCAAGGT
>CAYOZB010000137.1:0-8547 GCA_964408365.1 uncultured Halobacteriales archaeon
TCCTTGGTGGGTTGCACGATGGAGGCCCGACTGTTCGCGGAAGGAAACGAGACCGGCCGCATCCAGTGGGACTTCTTTGATGATGGCACACCGACCCACCCCGCCCCAGGACCCATCCACTTGGTCCAGATCCAGGATACGCAGGACCGGAACCGCGTCCTCGAGTCGCAGTTCGAGGTCCAACCCGGCACACCCGGTCACTACGTGTGGACGGTGCGCCGAGCAGACGTGATCGGCGTACCGGCGACCAACATCGTCGACCTCCAAGGATTGTGCAATGAACGCTATGGCGGCACCGCCACGACCGCCTTCCCGCTCGTCGTGAACCTGGACCGAGCGGAATCCGAGAGCGACTACAGCCTGTTCGCCGACCAGGCGACGGGGGGCGACGCAAAGGACGATCTGGACTCGTTGAACTCGGGGTTGCCGCCGATTGCGACCTCCGGGTCGGAAACACACACCAAGACACCCGCCTTGGCATTGGCACTCGTGGTCGTCGCCCTGTTGGGGGCCGTCGGGGCGCGCCGACTTCGGCCGTAGACCCTCGCGTCCGGGACCCTGCGTTGGCGGAGAAGAAACCGGGACGGATGGATAGTCGATGGTTGGGTGGGTGGAGGTTCACCCGCCCCGGCTTGAACACCAGATGGCCGAGGAGGGAAAAAGGGTCCAGTTTCCGGTCGGTGTCCGAGGGGTCGAAATCCACACGTTCGGCCGACCGTGCAGATTTCCCAATGATTTGCTCGAACGCATATGAACCCCCTATTTTCCGGGTCGATTTCCCTCCCCGGTTCTAACCCCGGGTTTAAGGTTAGATACGGCAAATGTGGCGCAAAAGTGATCGCGAAAAAACGAGTGCCGATTCTCTGACGGGGCCAGACGTTCGGCATCCAACGTTGGACTCGGCCGGGTTGGAATCGGAGTTTTTGGGCCTAAAAGTGCAGATTGGGGCTTCCGCTGGGTTGGAACGGGCTGCTCAGAATTATATAAAGAGGGAAGAGAGGGGGGAAAGAGCCGTCTTAGGCGTAGGAGGCCACGATGGCCTCGGACTGCGACTGCGCCACGACGGGGGCCCGCCTGGTCTTGCGGGGGGCTTCGAACGGCCCAGAGGGGAAGGGGACCGACTCGATGGCGGTGGGCGGTGGGGCCAGGCCGAGGAGTTCCTTTTCGCATTGGCGGCCGAGCGCCTCGAAGAAGCGGACGTGGCTGAGGCTCGGGTCGTGGACCGCGAGGTTGCGCTGGATCCGGCGGTGCATGCGCCACAACGCGTACGCGCTGAGGCTGAGCATGCCGCCGACGTAGGCGAGGTGCCGGCCGAACATGCCGCTCGAGAAGCTGGCGCCAGTGTACGCTTTGGCGCGCTTCCAGACGTTTTCCGTGGACCACCGGCCCTTATACTGCTCTTGGAGCCAGACGACGTTCTCTTGCGTGACTTCGACGTTGACGAGGAAGCACACCGCGTAGAGGTTGTCCCCGAGGCTGATCACGACGTCGGGTCCGTGCTGCTCGTCCTCGCCCGCTTCGCCCTCGAAGTAGACGGTGAGCATCGTCAGGGGTTGGCCGAGTTTCATGTCACCTTTCTTGTGGTGGTTCTTCTCGTTGAACCGGTAGGGCTCGGCCCACCAGTACATGGTCTTTCCATTGTTCCAGACGGGTTTGGCGGTCCCGTTCTGCCAGTTGTCCACGATGCGCTTGCGGATCGGGGCGCGCTTGGGGCTGGGGATCATGAGGATGACCTGGTTGCGGTGGCACCAAGGCGCGAGGCGGTGTGTGTACGCTTCCGTGGCGAACTCCTTGTCCCCGAACCAGAACATGGGCTTCTCCGGGAGCGCGTCGATCGCGGCCATGAAGTCGTCCAGGCGATCGGAGTTGGCGCGGCCGCGGTGGACACGCAGGGGGAGCGATTCCAGGGTGTCGAGGATGTGGATGTTGGCCCCGAAGTAGTGGTGGATGTTCTTGGTCCCCGCGTAGATGGGAACGCTGGATGTGCCCGCGGAGTTCTTGCGGAAGCCTCCCGCGGCCCAACGGGCCGCGATGCTGAGCTCGCTTTCGTCGACGCGTCGCGCGTCGGGCCCGTAGTCGTGGCCTTCACCGTAGAAGGGCAGGTGCGTCCCGTCCATGGAAACGTGGTAGCCGCGGTTGCGCAGCACGCCCAGTTCCCGCGCGGTCAGGATGGCCAGGTCGAAGGCCTTGTTCGTGTCGTTCGTGAATTCCCACACGTCGTAGTCGATCCGTTTCTTGGTCATTCTTCATCACCTTCTTCGTCCAGGTCCCGCTGTTGGCGGCGGCCGTACTGTTTGAACGCGCGCGATACGTTTCGCGGCGAGGGGACACGGTGGACTTGGATGCGTTCGGTCTCGATGGTTTCCATCAGGCCCTCGAAGGTTCCCGAGAGGGTTCCGCGGCGCGAGGCCAGCATGAGCGCGTACAGGGTGAACTCGTCCCGCCACGCCTCCGGCTCATCAGCGAAGACGGCGAGCAGGCTTCGTACGAGTCCGGCTTTGTCTTCGCTTCGTACCATTTCGAGGACGGCGTTTTGGTTGGTTGTCATTCCTTTTTCTCCGGTTGTGGGGTGTTCGAGACGGACCAGATGTGGGCCGGTGCTGGCAAGCGGTCTGCGCGTTGGCCGAGTGATTTGGAGACGAGGTGAAGGTAGAGGTTGTGCTTGGCGCGCAGGCGTTTGGCGATCGCGTCTTGGCGCGCGTTGATGCTTTTTTGGACGCGGTGGGAGTCGGGATGCGTCGGGGTGACGCGGCCGGTCGTGGCGAGTTCGGCGAGCTCGGCGAGGGCGCATCCGGTGGGGCCAACCTGCGTCACCAGCGCATGGACGATCTTGCATAGGGGCGCTTGGCCCGCGTGAGGGCGGCCCTCCTCGAGGCAATGCGGACACTTTTGCACGGCGGGCTTTTCGATGTTGATGCTTCGCGCCTCGGCGGCAGCGGCCGCAGTAACAATCGGGGCGACCGCGTACACGCCGCTTCCGTTCGGGCCGATGTGTGCGAACGCGCCCAAGAAGTGAATGAGTCCTTGGAGGCCTTGCTGCGCCTTTTGCAAGTCGGCGAGGCTGGTTTCGTTCAATCTTGTTCC
The DNA here is from genome assembly GCA_964408365.1 of uncultured Halobacteriales archaeon. Taxonomy (GTDB): domain Archaea; phylum Thermoplasmatota; class E2; order JACPAO01; family JACPAO01; genus JACPAO01. Next base: position 3,085 of record CAYOZB010000137.1, read on the forward strand.
TCCGGTGCGGGTTCGATGAATCGGAGCTTGGGATAGTGGAGGGCTCGCTGCGCGGGACCCCGGAGGTCGGGGGATCGGCCTGGGCCGTTTCGGAAGAATTCTCGGTCTTCGTTTGTGATGCGGCGGCGGTTCTCGGCGAAGGCGGCCCTGTTGGCGGCGGGGGGCTTGGGGTGGTCGACGCATTCGATGTGAGCGCCCAGTTCTTTCTTGACGATCAGAACGGCGAGGATGTAGGCGTCGAGGCGCCACTCGGGCTCCGTCGGATCGACGCGGCCAAATTGTGTGGTGAGACGGCCGTTCTTCCACTCCAGGACTTCGGCGACGCCGTGCGGCAGCAGGACCAGGTGGCGGATGATGGAACGAGGCCCCACTTCGGTGCCGAGCTGGACCTTGCCTTGCAGGTGCGTGTCGACGGAGTGCAGCGTGTCGTCGGTGACGCGAACCGTCCGTGCGGGGCCAAGGTATGTGATGCGCAACCCGTGGGTGATCGCGTTGCGGCGCTTGCCGATCCGCCGGCGTTCTTGTTCCGAGATGGCCCATTGGGGGGCGGGTTTCGTTGGCGTGTCGGTCATTGTTGTTCCTCTTTCGATGGAGTCCAGACGAGGTGCCACATCGCGGTCGTCGGATTGTCCCAAGGGTGCGCGCCGATGTGCATCAGGTCCGGGCGGCGGATTCGTAGAAGCTGGAAGGCGATGCGCAGGTTGCGGGCCAACGCGGCGCGGAAGGCGGTCTGGGTGCGTCCAAGCGCGCGCTGACCGGGAGCGATCTTGAGCAGGGCGTCGATTTCTTCCGGTGTCAGTTCAGGGCAAGCCCAGGAAAGGATGTGCGCAAGGGTGAAGGGAACGCCGGGGTGTTCTTGCACGACGCGTTCGAGCGTCAGGGCGGTGGGGACCTCGGGAGCCGTGAAAGGCGCATACTTGCCGTTGAGGTCGGCGGCTGCGGGGGCGGCTGGGGGACCAGTGGTCGTCAGTTCGGTGACAACTCGTTGGCGATGCTGCCCCTGGTCTGTTCAGGTCGGTCCTCTTTCGGCGACGGCGCGGCTGCCGGGAACTCACGAAACCCAGTATCGACGGGCTTTCCGGTTCGCACAAATCGTCCCTCGCACAATCTGTAATAAAAGCCGATTGGTGAGCCAGGTTGCGGCGAAGGCGGGGCGGCGGCGAACTCACGAAACCCAATATCAACGGGCTTTGGTGAACTTCGGGCGGGGCGCATGGTCTTCCCCTCCACGGCCGTGATATTTCCGCTGATAGGTCTCGCAGGTTGCGAGGGTGCACGGACGGTGCACAATCCCACGCTAATAGGACGCTACACTCACTCGACCCCGACAACCCTTCAACCTTGGACGAACAGTCTCACACTCGTGAACGAAGGCCGCTGCACTCCAGACGGGCCCGCCGCGCCGAACGAGCGAACCTGGACGCTGATCCACGACATTCTCGTCGACTCAACCGTCGACATGGATCTCAAGCGCGCCGTGATGCCGCTCGCGACAGAGTGGCGGATCGCAATCCGCATTGGGCGACCGAGGCGATCCTAAGTGACCAGAAAACGCGAGGCATCTCTCGAAGTGAGGATCCTGAAGGAAATCGCGCGCGGAGTGCGTCGCTTCGAAACCCTACGGCGACGGACTGGACTGTCCGGTCCACAACTCGACGGCATTTTGCGGCGCCTCCAGGAGGATTGGATGATCTACGTCCGAATGGTGCCTCTTCGCAAGAAGACACGCAACCCGCGCATCATCGGCGAAGCCCGCTGCGTGTTGTCGCCGCGAGGGCGAAAGCGGCTTGACGGCGGCCACGTACCGACCTGGCGGAAAACAGAATGATTCCCCGGGCCTCGGAGGACCCGCTCGACGTTGACACGTTGCCCATGTTCCCCATGGGGCGTCATGCGAGCCGCGACCACGACGACCTAGCATTCGAGGATGCACCCAGGCCAGGACGGCGGCCGCCCAAAGACCCGACCGCGTCTTCGTGAAGCCGCTGCATACGTCGCCCTTCGTACTCGAGATCCAGAAGATTCTCGACACGAAGCCGCTGCGATGACGGCCCTCAAGTCAGTCGTCCGGAATCGTAGAATCCGATTCGGCACCGGCCGGTTTCCTCATGCACAAGAACGCAGACGTACAAAGAGTAACAGAAATCGAGTCCCACGCCGACCGCAGGGCAAGAAGCCGGCCACGTGTAAGAATTCGCGAACTGGCCTTCAGAAGGGCTAATCTTTGAGTCGCGTTGCTGGTGTGGAACAAGGTCTTCGGCCGGGAGCAGGCCAAGGCCTCCCTGTCGGTGCCATAGTTGCGAGTCAGTTCAGCGGACCCAGTGAATTCCCATAAGCGCCGCCTGGTCCTGAACTGGGTTCGCCAATATCCCGGCATCACGCTCAACCAACTCTCAACGGACATCAGACTGGGATTCGACTCGCTTCGCCACCACCTGCTCATCTTGGAACGCTGCGGCGAAGTCGTTCGAGCGCAGTTTGGCAAGGACGCCACGTTTTACCACCGAACCATGCACGAACCAACTGCGAAGGCCTTGTGCGTCGCCCGGCACTACCGCGCGTTCCGCATTCTGAGCCATGTGGTGGCGGCGCCGGGCATCACGCACAACGAGCTCGCCCGGCGGCTTGGGATGCAGGCGAACGTGATGGGCCCCGCCCTTCGCCGCCTGATCGCGGTCGACTTGGTGTTCAAGAAAGGAGAGTACGCCAAGCGACGCTTCCTGCTCGGGCCCGCGTTCACCCTGGAATTCTTGATGTGGCTTCAGGACGACTGGCGCTACTTCGCGGTAGCGACGGATTGGATCGAGGCAGGGTTGGCGACGAATTCGAAACCCGATCGGGATCGAATGCCCTGGAGGCCAGATTTTTCAGGGATGGATTGGGATTGAGCGGGAGGCGTTCCAAGAAAGACGCAGGTTCCGGCGGCGCGGGTGAACCGTGGGTCCCCATGGCCGGGCGACGGCCCTGAAAGCGAAACGTCTAAAGTACGCACCGGGGCCGAATCCTTCTTGTGGGTTTGGCTCCCATGGACGCCGCATGGGCGAGGAACCTGAACGGCTCAAGAAGCTCCTCGCCCGTATCTACGATCGGAAACCTTCGCCGCCTGAATCCGCGCCGGAAAACCTGTCGGTGCCGTCTCGCGCTCGATCAAACGCTGCGCCTCCGCAAAAGACGACCTTGCCGCCCATTTCGCATGCCCCGAACCGACCGCTACCGCCCGGCGAACAAAGCGACCCGCTCTACTGGTTCCCGCACGCGCGCCTGCGGCCACCTCAACGCGCCTTCTTCATGAAGGCCAAACAGGCGTACGCGCAACGCAAACACGTCGCCGCCCACCTACCCACGGGAGTTGGGAAGACCGCGATCGCCCTTGCCGCGGCCCTCGCGACGAGCGCGCCTTACGTGTTGTACCTCACGAACCGTCAGACCCAGCATGAGATCGTCACGCGCGAGCTCGCGAACCTTTCCAGGACGAAAGGGGTCGATGTTGGCTTCGTGGATTTGATCTCGAAGTACAACATGTGCATCAATCCCGACGCCAAATGGGACCGCTCCAGCGGTAAACGGCGGGAACGGCATTACAACGAGTTCTTGGACGCCTGCCGCGACCTCGTCAAGCATCGCGCCTGCGAGCAACGCCGACGCGTCGAGGAAGCGCCGATGCCCCCGCCTCTGCCCGCCCTCCAAATGGTCAGCCTGGGACAACAGCACGACACCTGCCCCTACTACCTCGCCTTGTCCCGGACCCCGGAGAGCCGAGTCCTGATCGGCGACTACAACCTCGCAATCACCGGACAACTAGACGTCGTGCTGGAGCGGATCCAGGTTCGCTTGGAGGATTGCGTCGTCGTGTTCGATGAGGCGCACAACGTTCCGACCCGCGTCTGCGGGCACCACACGCGCAAGATCCGGCTCGGCCTCTTCGACCTCGCCATCCAAGACCTTCAACAACACGGCGGGCCCGAGGGTCGCGGTCTCGACACCCATGTAGAAACGATGAGGCGTCGGTTCCAGCAATTGTGGACCAAACCGATGGAATCTCCTCGTCAAGGTCGCGTCGCGGAGGCCAACGAAGTCGACACGGCACCCGCAACCGGGTCGGACCCGGATTCGTTGACGCGGCTGGTGACCTTGGGTGAATCCATCTACGCGAAGGTCCGCCGCATGGCGGTCCAACGCGTGGCCCGGTTCATCAAGCAGTGGAACCAGGATTGGCCCCAACTGCGCATCGTCCGACCCGCGGGGTACGGCATCGACGAGGATTCGGGTGTAAAAGCGGATCCGAAGGACGCCCGTAACCTCGGATTGGAACTGCGCGTCATCGACCCCAAACCCTTCCTGAAGGATCTCCTTGACAAGTGCCATTGGAGTCTCTGGATCAGTGGCACGCTTCACCCGGTCGACGTGTTCGCCCAACTTGTGGGACTCGACGCCACGAACGCCGTGACGTTGACGCAGCCCAGCCCGTTCCCACCGGAAAACCGGATCGTGCACCACGAGCACATTCTCAGCACTCGGCAGGCGGGCAGGAACGAAGACCTCTGGGCCGCGTACGGCCGACGCATCACGAGCCAGATCCTTCCCACGGGAAACGTGGTGATCTTCGCGCCCAGCGCCGACATTGTACAACAACTTCTTCCGCATCTTCCCAAGGACGATCGACCCCTACGGGTCGAAACCCCGCAGTGGAACCAAGAGGACCGGCTCGCCGTCTGCGACGAGCTTCGCAAACGCAAGGACACGGGTTGCATCCTCGTCGCCTACTTCCGGGGGGGCTTCAGCGAAGGCATCGACCTGCCCGGCGGCGTCATTCCGCAAATCTTCCTCATCGGCCTACCCATTGGCGACGTGGAACTTGGAAGCCAAGGCGACGGTCGCGTACTATCAACGAGTGTACGGCGACCCGCTTGGCAAGGACATGGCCTACAATGTTCCCGCCATCACCCAAGCCGTCCAAGCAGCGGGACGCGGAATCCGAAGCGAGTCCGACGTGTGCAGCATCCACTTCCTCGACCAACGCTACACGTCCAACGTGTACGGCCGACTGCTGCCTGGCGAGTATCGTGCCAAGCGCATCAGCGCGAAATGAGGTCGCGGATTGAACCACGGACGACCCAGGGGCCCCAATGACGCCCACGTCTGGCCGACTACGTGATCACCGTTTGACGGCCCTGTTCGCGGTGGTAAAAATCAGGGATGATTCCATCCAATGCGGCGCCCCGTGTGAATTCGAAACTAGAATTTTTCACTCCCAAACGGTAACAGTCAAGTCGACCCGCTCGAAGGGAACGCATTCGTCGGGAAAAAGCGAAAAAGCCGCGGGCAGTTCGTGTCTGTGATGCGTTTACGGCCGTGGCTTCCGGCATTGCTTGGCGCCCTGCCGTTGGCGGCCCTGCTTCTCGTGGGCGTGCCGGGACAGGTCTCGCGGTTGGCGGACCCGTGCATGCAGTGGGATGTGTCGGA
>CAYOZB010000138.1:0-8539 GCA_964408365.1 uncultured Halobacteriales archaeon
ACTACCTGTTTTTCCAGGACCTACCTTTCGGTCTGAGAATCACGACTGCTCGACGTACGGTTTGTGCAACTCCACCGGCTTCGCGGAACGCTTCCGGATCCGCAGGTTGAGGAGTTCGACTCCCAAGGCGAACGCCATTGCGAAGTAAATGTAGCCCTTCGGCACGTGGACGTCGAACGCTTCCAGGATCAACATGAATCCAATCATCATGAGGAAACTCAACGCGAGCATCTTGATCGTGGGGTGACGTCCGACGAAGGTGCTGATCGTTCCGGCGGCGACCATCATGACGCCCACCGCCGCGATGACGGCCGCGACCATCACGGCCAATTCGTCGACCATTCCGACCGCCGTGATGACGGAGTCGAGGGAGAACACCATGTCGAGGAGGAGGATCTGGATGATGACGCTCGTGAACGAGGCGGCCACTTTTTTCGACGCGTGACCTTCCTCGCCTTCCAGGTTCCCGTGGATCTCATGGGTCGACTTGGCGAGCAAGAACAGGCCACCGCCCAAGAGCACGAGATCGCGGCCGGACACCTCCCAGTTCATGATCGGGACGGTAAACAGGGGCGCGGTCAACCCGATGATCCACGACAACGAAAACAGGAGCGCGACCCGAAGGAACATGGCAAGACCCAGTCCGACCCGTCGGGCGCGGGCGCGTTGTTCCGCCGGGAGTTTTTCCGCCAAGATGGAGATGAACACGACGTTGTCGACGCCGAGCACGATCTCCAACGCGGTCAACGTCGCAAACGCGAGCCAGACTTGGGGGTCCGTGAGGAATTCAAACAAATTGGAAGCAGCCGCCGAAACCAGCGGCTCGGCTTAACCCCTTCTTCTCGGCGCGACCGGGGTTCCCGTCCTTTTATCTCCAGGAGCTTTGTTCTGAAAAGCTGGAACCCGATTGCCGTTCATCATCGCCCCAGCGACCGTCTCGGACGTGCCGCAACTTTGCCGCGTCATCAACGCGGCCTACCGGGCCGAAGGCGGCCTCACGGGCTGGACCCACGAAGTGGAACTGTTCGGCTACGTGCCCCGGATGGACGAGGCAAGGCTTGGCGACTTGATGAAAACGGGCTCCTCCACGTTCTACAAATGCGTCGACCAACGCGGAGCCCTGATCGGAAGCGTCCATCTCGAACGACAAGGATCCCGGATGTACTTGGGACTGTTGTCGGTCCTTCCGACGATCCAAAACCAAGGAATCGGAAAACTCCTCGTGGAAGCCGGCGAAGCGTACGCGGTCGCCCAAGGCTCGAGTGCGATGAAGATGACCGTCATCTCCAGGCGAAGCGAACTGATCGCGTGGTACGAACGGCTCGGCTACCAACGCACAGGAGAAATAATGCCGTTTCCGAAAGCGGAGCGCACACGCGCCACGCCCCCCGATCTGCATTTCATCGTCTTGGAAAAGCCGCTCGGCGCGCGTCTTGCGTCAACGTCCCGCAAGACCCAACCATAATCGGATGCCGTGCCCCAGGATCTCGTCGGGGAAATCATAATCGGCGGAATGCAGCGGCGCGTGCCGTCCTCCGGCGCCCAACAGGAGCAATGCTCCTTTGGATCGTTCGGTGAAGCGTCCAAAATCCTCGGACGCCGACAACGGCTCGGGCATCTTCCTGACCGCGAGACCAGCCCGACGCGCCGCCAATGTGGCGCGGCGGACCGCCTGCGGATGATTGCGTGTCTCGCGAAACACGTCATGCTCCCGCACCCGCATGCGAAGCGCTTCGCCTTTCGCGCGACGTTGTGCGAGGGCCAGGACACGTTTCTCAAGACGGTCAAGTTGGGACTGGTTTGCGCCCCGAAGGGTCAATGCCAATCGGGCAGCGCCGGGGGAGACGCCGTAATTGGTGGGGCCGGAATCCACGCCCACGATGGTCGTGAACGCTGCCCGCGGCGTGGGCGTCGATCGGCGTTGAATCTCGGTCGCAAGCCGGGCTAGGGTCGGAATCGGATTCCGTCCGTTCTCCGGGGTGCTCGCATGCGTGCGTCGTCCCGTCAGTTCGATCGCCAAGCCCAGGCTGGGCTTGGCCGCGGTCCCCGTACGCACACCCAACGTGCCGACGGGAAGGCCCGGGAAATTGTGGATCGCATACGACTCCTCGAAGGAACGTCGATCCAGGTCGGCGATGACGCGCACGGCTCCTTCCCCCGTCTCCTCTGCGGGCTGGAACAATCCATACACAGTGCCGATGGGATTCGGTTCATTTGCCAGTTGAGCGAGCGCCGCGGCGAGCATCGCCATGTGGCCGTCGTGACCGCACGCATGGTGCCGTCGCGGATTCTTGGAGCGATGCGCAAAACGGTTCTGCTCGTCGATGGGCAACGCGTCGAGGTCGGCGCGAAGCAGCATGGTATCGTCGGAATCCTCGCCAGGCAGTCGGAAGACGAGTCCGTGGCCACCCACGTTCGTGCGCCACGGCTTCACGCCGTAGTCTGCGAGGAATTCCCGAACACGTCGCGCCGTTTCCTTTTCCTGGTTCGCGATCTCGGGATCTGCGTGGAGTTCGCGCCGAAGACGCGTCGCGTCGCGAAGGATTGCTGCGTCGACCTTGGGCGCCGGCGCCGTGCTCATCGGGCAGCGGGAACCGAGGGTGGTGTGAAGAACCGTGCGGTCGCGTCGTCGACGACGGGCAGTTCCAACGCTGCGCCGGTTTCGCCGCCCAGTGTGATGGTGACGCGTGCGTTCGTGCCGTCGGGTTGGATCCAATCGTCGACGGCGCCGAGGCGCAGGCGGATCGCGTGACCGGCGGGGATGACGTCGTCCTGGGGAAAAAGCCGAATCGAGTAAGGGACTGGTTGCCCTTGCGCAACGGGCTCGGACATGTTGAGGGTGTTGCGGTGTTGCGCGTCGAGGTAGCCGCGGTTGATGATCCGTTCACTGCCGTCGGGCGCGACGTCGATGAGGTGCGCGGCAAAATGTGTGCCCGATACCTGGGGCAACGGCGTCGTCGCGCGGATGGTGGCGTTGAAAATGAAACGGGGCAAGCCTGCATAGTGAAGCGGCGCTTGGAGAGCGGCGCTCGTCCACACAAGCGATTCGCCGCGGCCGTCGTCCATGCTCAACCCGTTGTCCGCGTACGACCGTTCGCCGGCATCCGACGTTGGCGAACGCTCCAATGTTTCCGTAACGCCTGGGTACCATGCGCTCGTCGCCCACGCGCGAGGGGGCCAAGCGTCTTCGAACCGCCACCGTCCGTCCGAATCCTGCACTTGGACGGGCGGCTCGAGCATCACGCCCGTGTCGATGTCAAGCAGCCAGTGGTCGAACCAGCGATGCACGGCAAACCGCCAATCGTCACGGCTCCACTCGGATCGGAGCGAGTTCGCATTAGGGAACTCGTGCTGCCATTGCCCGATCCAAGCATGCTTGGGAACCTGGAGTTCGTTGTACCAATCCGCGATGTGGATCGGTTTCACGTTCCAATCTTCCAACCCGTGGACGAAGAACACGCTCGTGTTGAGGATATCCGGAATCCAGTTCCGGAGTTCCCGATCCTGCCAATACTGGGTGAAGTCTCCCCGCGGGTCGCTTCGCTCCTGCACGTTCTCCGGATGGCACGTCGGCCGTTCCGCGTAGACGGCGGGGCTGAAGACGCCGGCATCTGGCCGTGGTGGAACCATTCCTTGCGCCGTATACGAGACCGCGCCGACGATTCCCGCGTCTGTGTACGGCACGCCGTCAAAGTACACGTGGTCGTACAATCCGGCGATGCTTTCGACGGGAACAATGGTCGTGAGACTTGGTGGCGACGTCGTGAGGGTGGCCTGCTGCGTTTCGCCGTCGTAGCTCAACCCGATCATGCCGACGCGGCCGTTCGACCATGGCTGCTTTGCCAACCACTCGACGACTTCGTACCCGTCGCGGGCTTCGTTTCGGCCCGTGTGTTCCAAGCAGCCGCCGGATTGTCCCGTGCCGCGCACATCGTTCAACACGACCGCATATCCTCGCGGAACGAAATGCGCCAGGAGCCATGCGTCGAGGCCATCCGTGGCGACGCCTTCGAGGCTGAAGTAAGGGCTCATGTGCAAAATGATGGGAGCCTGCCAATTCTCGTCGGTATTGGGTCGGTAGATACGCACGCGCAATTGCGTGCCGTCGAATGATTCGACCCACGTTTCCTGCACGATCGGCTCCGCTGGAAACCGTTTCGCGCTGAGGTTTCCCGCAATCTGATCGGCCCACGCCTCCGACATGGTCGGCGCATCCGTGGTCGGCGTGCGCGACGGATCCTGCGCGACTTGGCCGAAACACCCGGCGAACAACACCACAATCAACGTCAAAGGCGCAATGCGTACCATGCGACCTACTGGTCCGGGATGGCCGAGTACCCTTCTAGTTCAGGGGGTTCTTGGCGGTAAAACGTCGTGTGGAACAACGTCGAACGCAATCCGGTCGTGGCGCCGAGTCCGAACGGGCAGCCCCACTCGGGCGGTGAGCCGACCACCGTGTTCACGACGGCGCACGCAGGGTACAACGTGCTGTTGATCTCCGTGCGGTAATGGCCCCTGTATGCGGTGAGGAGGTAGCTCGTGTAGTTTCCCGCGGGCCACATCACTGTTCCGTCGATGGAATGTTTCTTTGCGTACTCCGGATCCTCCGGCCGCGCGATGATCTTGAGCGGGCTCTTTCCTGAAACGAGAGCGGGGCATGGGTCGACGCCCGCCGCGCTGTTGGCGCAGGTCTCCACCATCGAGCTTGCGAGCAACATTTCTTCCGGCGTTTCCCAGGTCATCTCGTGGACCCCGGCGCCCCAATCGGGGCCGACCTCGATCTTGAAGCGATCCGCGTTCGCTCCGGCGGGGCACGGCGTGAACGTGTGCCATCCGGCGCCGAAGATGATGGCCCAGCCGCATCCGATGAACCCGGTGAAGATGAACGTGGACACGTACGGTGCTTCGCCTGGGATGCCGATCAAGGTCACCGTGACGTCGGTGACCGATGCCGCGAGGATCTCGACGGATTGTTCGACGGGCTCATAGCCGGTCGCCTCGACGGTGAACGTGACGGTGCCCGGAGCAAGACTTCCAACTTCGAACCGACCCGCCCCGTCCGTGACGGCGACGAGTCCTTCCGTCGTGGTCACGGTCGCGCCGACGACGGGGAAGATTTCGTCGGAGACGACGCGTCCTTGCAACAAGCCGGTCTCATCGGTGAAGCTCGCGGGAGCGTTGGTTTGACTGCCGCTTCCCACACATCCCGAAAGCATGGTCGCGAGCAGCAGCGGGAGAATGAGAAACGATGCGATGGGGCGAACGTTGGACATGGGTTTCTCGTGCGTGCCAATGGCGTGGCAGTCATCGAGTGCCTCGCGCTCCTTATAACGGTTCTTGGAAAACGTTCCCTCCGAGGACCCGAATGTGCGCAGCAAACCGTAACTAACCCCGTCATCGTTTGGCGAAAAATGGCCCCGTCGCCCTTCGAGAACGTCGACGCGTACATCGCCGCGTTTCCCAAGGACATCCAAAAAATCCTGAACACGGTGCGGCAAGCGATCCGCAGCGCCGCGCCTCAAGCGCAAGAACTGATCAGCTACCAGATGCCGGCGTACAAGTTCCATGGGTGGCTGATCTACTTCGCCGCGTTCAAGAACCATTATTCCGTCTTCGGCGCGACCTACGAGTTCGTCGGCCAGTTCAAGAAAGAGCTCGGCGGCTACAAGATCGGCAAAGGCACGATCCGATTCCCCTTGGACGAACCCGTTCCGGTGGCGCTGATCAAGAAGATCACGAAGTTCCGCGCGAAAGAGAACCTCGCACGCGCGAAAACGAAAAGCCGCAGCGCGTAAGTGTCGGTAAAAAACTTCGTCGAAAAAATTGGTGGGAAAAGAAAACGAGGCGCCCCCAACCGGGGACGCCTCGTGGATCGTGTTTATCCCTTGAGGTGCTTCGAGACGAGCGCCGTCATCTGGAACATGTCGACGGATTTCTTTCCGAGGACTGCCTGAAGGGTAGCGTCAGCGTTGATCTGGCGCCGGTTCTTCGGGTCCTGGAGCTTGTTCTTCTTGATGTATTCCCAGAGTTTCTTGGTCGCGTTCGGGCGCGAGATCGGTTTCGCACCGACGATCGGAGCGAGTGCGGCCGAAGGCGTCAGCGTTTTGTTGAAGCCGGTGTTTGTTGCCATTTGTTGCATCCCTTGACGGCGTTAGCCGCCTAGGAATGGCGACGACGAAGGGGTAAATGTGCTTGACGCCCACGCTTCCCTAGGAGAAAACATGGAAAATCGAGGTTTTTGGAGCCCCCCAGTAAGTCAAAAAGCGCGTTTTTTTGGCCATAATACGCCGATTTTGCCCTTGCGACGCAGTAGCAAAGCCAGTCAAATTCGTCGAGAAGGGGCAGAATTCTCCCCCGAGGCCCTCTAGGGGCGCTCCTAGGGGAAATTCCTGGGAAATTATTGGGCCATGAACTTGCTTCGGCCTCTCGTCAAAAGAGGCGTCAAGGCCTCACGCAGGACCGCTGGACCCGACGGTTTTAGCACAACGGATTCGATTGGGAAACCCGATCTCCTCGGAGCCGACTTCCTGGCGTTCGACTGGACGCATAACATCGTCCACCTCGTTAGAAGAAGGCCGAACCGACGACGCCGTAGCCGCGCCGCTTTCGCCCTACGTCCACGTGTAGGTGGAACTCGTCGCCGTCGCCCCGGAGGTCCAACGCCGGACAAGGGCGAGGACGAGTCGATCGCGTGGGCCGAAGACCGCGGAGGAATGGGCAAGCCCCCATGGCGCCGAGCATGGCCATTCCGGAAAAAGAAAGGGGGGGCGCGAGCGCGCCCCCGGACGATAGCCTCAACGCGCAGCGATGCGCGCAAGCGGTTCGATGGTCACCTCGTGACGGACCGGCACCGCGGCCAAGGAGGCGGCCGCGACGTTGTTCTCCCACGCGAAACGGTGCGCCTTCTCGGCCTGAGCCTTCGAGGCATTCGTGCGGACCGTGGCGCGGACGCGGAACTCGTTCCATGCCGGCGTCGCCTTGGAGGGTGCCTTCAGGCCGAAGGCGGGTCCCATGCCGCGAACATCCCAGATGCCCGTGATCTCGAGGCGGACGGAGTCGACGATGACGCCGGCTTGTTTTGTGTATTCGATGTAGTCTGAGCCGACGCAGCGGATCGCGGCGACGAGGAGATCCTCGTACGCCATGACGCCGACTTCCGTTAGGGAGCCGAATCCGGGGCCGCGTTCGATTTCGAGGTGTCCGTGCGGCACGTTGCCGTAGTTGCCCGCCACGCGGAACGTTTCGGTGGCTTGACTGGGGTTGGCGACGGCAAGTCGCGCGAGTTCTTCCATCGTCTCGAAATCCTTGCCAGCGAACTTCATTAGAACATCACCTTCTTCGCAGCGGTCCGGAAGAAGTCGACCGGGACGTCGACCTTGTGGCTGTCCTTTGCGTGCGTCTGCGAGAAGCGCGCGAGCTCCGAGACGTCGTGGTTGCGGAGCAGGTAGCCGCAGTCCTCCGGCATGCCGTTGTCCTTCGTGCATTCGTATTGCCAGCCTTGGCGGGTTCCGATGGTCTTGGTTTGGGTTTGGGTCACCATGTTGGGCTCTCCAAACATCAACACAACGGCGGCATGGATTGGGCTGCTGGGCGAAGCACAAGGACAATTGGTCATCGACGCTTCGCATTTGTCGAAAACGCCACGTGGGCACCGCGAAACGTGACACGCGGCCTAGTCGGGCGACCTTGCCGCCCTCTGGATCTGTTCGTCGATGGCGTCGGTGAGCCACGACTCGTTCACCATGAACTGGCTTGAGATGAGCGCGTCCGCGCTCTTGATGTCGGGACGCGCACGGATCCGATCGAGCGTGCGTTGGATCTCTCCGGGCGAGTTGAACACGAGTCCGATGATGAGGTTCGCGACGTCCCGGTCGGGTGGCGTCCAACAGTAAGCCCATGAGTCGTTGAACTCGCGGAAGAAGCCTTGGACCTGCGCGGCGGGGGAGGCCGACGTGAATTTCAACAAAAAATTTGCGAACAGGACATGCGGCACGGTGCCCGTGTTGAGCCGCACGACCGTGTCGATGCTCCCTTCCTGCCAGAGTCGGTCGAAGCGCCGGGTCACGGTGCGCGTACTAACCTTGAGTTCGCTCGCCAATTTGCTCAACGGCTTGTTGGCGTCGTCGCGAAGGCTCCGGATGATCCGCCAGTCGAGGCGGGTAAGCGGTCTCGTGACCGGCAGGCTCGGATAGTTGGCGTAGGAAAGTGCCACCGCATCCCCGAGCACGCTGGCGACCACCTTGACGCGACGCTCCACCATAGCACGGCTCGTGCCATACACATCGCAACCGACATGAGGTCCGAGGAAGCGCTCGATCGAGCCGACACCGTCGATGAGCGCGAGATCACGAAGTACCTTGTCGCCGGGCGGGCTCTTGAGTTCGAACACGTAGCCGGTCGCGACGAATCCCAACAACGCATAGTTCGGGTAGATCTGGTAGCCAAGGATGATCCCGTCTCGTTCGAGCTTGCGGATGCGCGCCTTCGCGGCTTCGGGGCCGATTTTGAGTCGCTTCGCGATGTACCCGGGTCGCAGGTG
>CAYOZB010000139.1:0-8530 GCA_964408365.1 uncultured Halobacteriales archaeon
CCAACGAGGCGGACGTGGCGCGTTTCGGCGACGTTTGCGGGGGTCGGGGCGGCGCCAGGGGCGGCGTCGCCTCAGGCATTCTTGGCAGTCTCCGACCGGGCTGCGTACGTCCAGCGGCGGTTGGCGCGGTAGTTGATGACGAAGGTGAGGACGATCGCGAGGAGGAGGGCGATGATGTCGTCGATGTGGAAGTAGACGAGGAGGGCGAAGATGCCGAGGTACGCGACCCAGGAGAGCGCGCTGACGAGGTTGAACCGGAGGACCCGATAGAAGAAGCTGGCGTGGGCTTTCGCGCGGAGGTCGCGGAACGTGATGAGCTCGTTGAACGCGAAGTTCCAGAGGATCGAGACTTCGCGCGCGACGACCGCGGGGAAGAGGATGAGGGGGAGCGCTTCGGGGACATCGAATGTTCGCTTGACGAGCTCATGCGCCCAGACGTTAACAACGACTCCGGTCAGTCCCACCATCAGGAAAAGCAAGGCGCGCTGGTTCTCGCGGTCCTTCAAGCCAAGCGTCACGACGTGGCGGAAGTAATCCCACTGGGTCCGGAGGCGTAGTTTGGAGACGCCGCCGCGACGCACGTCGAACATGAACCCGACCTCGGTGGCGCGTTGGATCTTTCCGCGGGCAAGGACCTCGACGAGGATCTTGTAGCCGATCGGATGGAACGCGTCGACGTCGATGGCTGAGTTTCGGACGAGGAAGAACCCGGACATGGGGTCGGTGATGCGCAAGTGGCGGATCGGAGGCAGCCCGATGACGGCGAGCATCTTGGCGCCCCAGGAGATGACGCGGCGGGTGAAGGCGAAGCCGGGAGCGCCGCCGCCCGGGACGTATCGCGATGCGACGACGAGATCCGCGTTGATCTTTTCGGCGGCCTCGAGGAGTTTGGGGACCGTCGTCGGCGGGTGTTGGAAGTCGGAATCCATCACGACGATGTACGTACCGGTTGCGCGTCGCATCCCCTCGATGACGGCCGTCGCCAACCCCTTCTCGTCGATCCGCAGCACGGGGACGACACGGGGGTTGCGGCCTTGGACCTCGACGACGTTGGCGTGGGTTCCGTCGGGAGAATTGTCGTCGACGACGATGATCTCGTAATCGATGCCCACGAGGGCTGCGGCGATCGCGTCGAGCAGATCTTGGATGTGGCCTGCTTCTTTGTAGGTCGGGAGGACCACGCTAAGAAGCGGCATGCTGCTTGAGGTCGCACAATCTCGGTATTTAAGGCGCTTCTCGTTTGCGAATCGTTGGGCAAGAATTGGTACAAGGAGAAGAAGAGCGAGCCTTGGTACAAGAAGGCGAAGCGGGAAGGGTACCGCGCCCGCTCGGCGTACAAGCTGCAACAGTTGCAAGAGAAATTCAGTATCCTACGAGAAGGCGACACCGTGATCGACCTCGGCGCGTCCCCGGGCGGTTGGAGCCAGGTCGCCGTCGAGGAAGTCGGGGACAAGGGCCGCGTCGTCGCCGTGGACGTGGCGAACATGCACGGATTGGCCGGAGTGAAATTCGTCCGCGGCGACATCACGCATCCCGAGACCATCAATGAAGTGCTTCGCGTGCTCGCGGCGGATCCCCGCGGCGTCAAGGTCGACGTCGTCATCTCGGACATGTCTCCGGACATCACGGGCAATTACACGATGGACCAAGCCAACAGTGTCTACCTCTGCCAACATGCGCTCAACGTCGCGCGGCGCGTGCTCGATGTGGGGGGACGGTTCCTGGTGAAGATCTTCGAAGGGGAGGATTTCCCGGAGTTCCGCGACACCCTTCGGAAGGAGTTCCGCGACGTGAAAGCCTACAACCCGCCCGCATCGCGCAAGCAATCGAGTGAGATCTACTTGGTCGGCCTGGGGTTCAGGGGCGCTGAGTCGACAGCGTCGCCATCACCTGGTCCGGCGACGCGTCCGTCTTGAAGCCGCGATCGGAGAAATGGGTCCGCGTCGCGACGTGGCCGCCCGCCCGAAGTTCGTCGAGGAACGTCTCGAGCCGGGGAGAATTGATCTTTCCAAGGCTGGTGAAATCGTCGATCTCGTAGTAGAGCCCTGGTGCCGTCGCTTCCTCGTCGAGGCGTTCCAGGAGTTTGATCGCTTCTTTCGAGATGTGCTTGTGTTCCTCGGCGGCGAGTCGCACGCGTTTGACGAACTCGGGCTGGCACAGCGGACCGGTCCAGAGTGGCCCGGCGCTGTCGCGGGGCGCGCCCGCGTCGCGTTCAAACGTCCGGGTGAGGTCGGGACCAAAAACGGCGTAGCCGAGGTTTTTGGCGGCTTCATCGGCCTTGCCGGCGCCGCCCGCGATCCGCACGTAGGCGCGCACGAAGTGCTGCGTGGTGTAGGTGAGCAGCGGGGTCGCTCCGCGGTCGCGCCGACCGGCCGAGCGGACGATGGCGCTTACGAGAATCCGTGCGGCCAATTCGGGCATGCAGTCCCCGCGGCGTGATCGGACATTGTAGCGGCGGTAGCAAGCGTCGGGGTAGACACCGCTGAGGGACGCCGTGTCGGTCGCGGTGATGGCGACGATGCCATCCTCTTCGACGCCCAGCATCGCCGCGTCGATGAACGGGGCGGGCGTGCCGAAGGGATCGATGTCGACCCAGTCGTAGCGTTCGGCGGCGATGTGGGATTCCAGTCGACCGACGCGGTAGTCGACGGTCTGGAGCCCGAGCCGTTTCACGTTC
Organism: uncultured Halobacteriales archaeon; assembly: GCA_964408365.1. Lineage (GTDB taxonomy): Archaea > Thermoplasmatota > E2 > JACPAO01 > JACPAO01 > JACPAO01. The sequence goes on from CAYOZB010000139.1 coordinate 2,678, forward strand.
TGCTGGGCGAGGGAGATGGAATCCGGGTTGGCGTCGTTGAGTTGGACCTTCGTGCCGGGGACTTCGTGGGCGAGTCGGATCCCACGGGCGCCGGTGGCGGCCATGGCGTCGAACACGCGGTACACGCGGGCATCCAAGTCGACGAGGGTCCGCAAGACGAGGACGCTGACGTCGCGCGCCAGGCGCATCGCGGGGTTGTAGAACGGGGTCCCTTCCTTTTTCTTGGGGCCGTAGGTGTGCGTGGTCTTGGGGACGAGGAGGCTCGTGGTGCCTTCGGTGACTTCGACCAGTTCCGTGGGTTTGGTCGAGTCCATTCTGTCCTTGTGAACCGGTTGGGGTCTTGAGGATTCCTGCAGACCCAACGGCCAAAGCCTTGGGGTTGGCAAAGGTGCCCAGGATGCACGTGATGGCGGCTTGCACCGACCTTGGCAGAGATGAGCGTCACCGGCTGAAGGACGACTCGGAGGCATTCGTCGCCGGCGCCTTTCTTCCCGGCGGTGCCCAGTTCTACGCGCATGATTGCGGGTTGGGAGCGTATTTGCTCGCCGTCGCCGTGGGTGGGTTCTTGCTTCTTGGCAACGGCCAAGCCGTCGTGGCCGTGATCATGCTCGTCACGAGTTGGATCACCGGCCTGGTCTTGGCGCCCGCTGCGGTGCGGAAATTCAACGACGCCGAACGGACGCGAGAACGTTCTCAGTAGTAGAACGGCGTCGTGTCGAGCCGGTCTTTGAGGATCTTCTCGATCTTGTACGGCAGGAGGTTCTTGTTGACGGGCGTGACCTCGAGGATCCGCACATCGTCGCGTCGTCGGATGTCCTGCAAGAGGGGGTTGCGGCTTTTCTTGTGCAGCGTCATGATGACGGGTTTGGGGGTGTCGAGGCAATCGGTGACGATCTTGACGAAACGTTCGGAGTGCATCTCCATCTTGCCGACTTCGTCGATGATGATGATATCGATATCTTCGGCGCGCATCGCGTTCTCGATCGCCCCGACCCCGATGCGTTCGAGGACCTCGACGTTGACGCAGAACACGCCGTCTTCTGTTTCGGCCTTGAACTTGGTGTCAAAGTCGACGTGAGCAAAAAGGCCCTCGGCCTTGGTGGCCCAGTCGACGATCTGGAATCCCACCTTGCGTCCCGTCTTGGGATCGTACACGCTCTTGGTGATCATCCCGCCGACCCGGAACTCGTCTTCTTCGAGTTTCTCGACGATCTTGATCAGGGTGGCGGTCTTGCCGACGCTCGGCAGGCCGGTGATACCAATTTTTGGGCTTTCGTCAGTACCAAAACGCGAAGGAATGGCCCCGATATCCAGAGTGTCCTAAAAAGGACTTGGGACTGTTTCCACTAGAACGTGGGCATCTCGAGCTCGTCGGCCTCGCGGCGTCGGACGAGGATCGGACCGAAGAGGAAGTAGGCGAGCGTGAACAAGAGAAGCATGATCGGGCCGAGATCGTTGAACCGCTCCTGCAGGAGGGCGGCGGTGAGGAGGATGACGATGCTCGGCAGGACGAGGGCCCCGCGCACCTTGGGGAGGCGGAGGCGACTGATCATCATCCCGCAGGTCGCGACGAGGATGAGGATGGCCGGGAACAGGTCGAGGGGGAGGACGCTGATGCTTGCGAGGATGACGGCACCGTTGGGGGTCGTGACGCCGACGAAGTAGTCGTGTCGGGCTCCGCCGTTGAGGTAGTCGAAGCGGGCCAGTCGCAGCATGCCGGAGATGAGGTACAGCACGCTCACACCGAGGAGGGTCACGAAGGCCCAGGCGCCGGGTTGCAGCCACTCGGGGACGGGCACCTTGGGGAAGTATTCGGCTCCTCGGAACGAGGAGTAGAAGAGGAATGCGGGGGCGACGCAGAAACTGATCAGGTCGGAGAGGGTGTCGAGTTTGTCACCGAGTCGTCCGCCGCCGTAGCCGAGACGGGCGACGCCGCCGTCGACGCCATCGAGGAGCACGGCGACGACGATGAGCGAGAAAGCCAAGGGGTAGAGGCCGGCTGCGGTGGCGACGATGGCCGAGAATCCGGTGAGCGCATTCCAGAGTGTGAAGTAGTCCGCCAACGTCAACATCTTGACGAGCGGAACGCGTTCATCGGAAGCTGGATCGAAGACCATTGCCTACCCCATCTCTGCGACGGTGGTCTCCCCTGCCTTAACCCTGTCGCCTGGCTTGACTTTCCATCGGAATCGGCCCGGAGGAAGGGCAAGGTCGCAACGAGACCCGAACGCTATCAAGCCGATTCGGTCCCCCTTCTTTAAAGCATTGCCGGGACCGATGTAGGGATGAATTCGGCGGGCGACGGTGCCTGCAATCAAACCGATGTGGACGTCGCCGTCCGGTGTCCGGAATTGGACGTCGAAGCGTTCGTTGCGTTCGCTCTCTTTTCGGAACGCGGGGATGTGGCTGCCTTGCCGGTACGACGTGCGCACGACCTCACCCGCGAGGGGTGCGCGGTTGACGTGGACGCCCGTTGGGGGCATGAAAATGATGAGTCGGGACGCGTCCTTGTCATGGGTCGCGAACAGGACCTTCCCGTCCGCAGGGGAGACCACGCCGGTGCCGATCGTGCGTTCGGGGTCGCGGAAGAACCAGAGGATGAACAGCATGATGGGCGTGTACGCGACCAGGGGTAGGTACCAGTAGCCGCGCAGCAAGGCGAAGAGCGCGAGAAGTAGGAAGAAGAGACCGAAGGTGGAGACGAGGTACCGGGCGGAGTGGCGCGCGAACACGGGTCCTTCCGCCTCGGGGTTAGTGATGGTCCCTTATTCGAGCTGCGGTTCGACGGGAGCGGGCGCCTTCACGGGTGCAGCCGGTGCGGGCGCGGCTTCTTTGAGGCCGCGTCCGGGTCGTCGACCGAACTTGTCCCCAAGCCACTGCTCCAACGGACCCTTGCGTTGTTTGAGGTCCAAGAGGCCGATGATGGAATCGTAGAGTTCAGGCAGGATCTGGAACACAATGAAAGCGATGATGACGAGGGCGACGAGGGAGCCGCCCTTGCCGATCACGTTATGGCTGAACCAGAACGCCGTGTCGTGGCTCGAAAAGAGGACCGGGGTCTGTTGGCCGCTCATCCAGATGATGATGACGTTGCGGAACAGGTTGAGGAGGTAGATGACAGGAATCGTCAGGAGCAATCCCCAGACTCGGCGTCGGCCGTAGGTGCCGGCGAGTTTTTCGAACCGGGTGGCTTTGCCGCTCACGCCGTCGCCCATGCGGGGCGGTTTGAGGGCGAAAATGCCGCCCACGAAGATCATGATGGATTGGATGGCGGTGCAGGCGAGGATGATCTGGATGGGGAACCAGCCGCCGCCGAGGCAGCCGAGATCGCTCGAGGGGTAGTAGATCATGGATCCGTCGGGCACGCCGCCGCAGCGGACGACGGGTTGTCCAAACGCGTGGAGGAGCCAGGTGGTTTGTTCGGCGACGGTGAGGATGAGCCAGGTGGCGATGGGTTCGATCTTGTGGGTGAGGAAGTACACGCCCGTCGTGATGAAGGCGGTTCCCGCGAGCCAGTGGAGGGCGCGCGGGTCTTCGTTGCGTTTGTAGGAGACGAGTTCATGGTAGGCGAAGTAGTTGAAGAAAAACACCGCGAACATAGCGAAGATCGCGTTGACGAAGTCTCCGTTCTCGGATGCGTAGAGCTTCATCGCCTGGGTGCCCCAGTAGAACCCGAAGATGACGAAGCCGACGGCCCGCTGGATGTGTTTTCGGGGGCTTCGGTTGAAGAAGCCGATGCCGAGAAGGACGAGGCTGACGACCAGGATGGAGCCGGAGGCGATGTCGTAGGGGTGGGATTGGAGGTATTGCTGCGGTCCGGCGGTGGAGACCCACCATCGGCCTTCCGTGAGGAGCCAGTTGAGGCTGATTCCAAGTCCCAGGAGCAGGAGGGAGCCGAAGAAGAAGATGTTCCCGATCTGGCTTTTCGAGAGGACCTGGCCTTTCCACGTGAACTGAACGGGTTCGGGGCTAGGCGTGGCGGTCGCTGGGGCTTCAGTCGTCACGATTGCGTTGACCATCGAGGCGGATTTGATAAATAGTTTCTGGCGAGCCAGCAGGAGAAATCGAGGCGTCCGCGCACCCGTTGGTAACCCGGGTCCGGCGACGTCCGGGGGTGGGGGAAAATCCGATGTTTGATAACCAGGCGGGGACGAGGTCGATGTGGATGTCTTCCAGCGAAGTCACTAGTCGGCCGCAGATGCGGATTCGGCTTCCCCCCGAAGTCGAGCAGACCGTCGCGTACCTTATTTCTCGTCAGGATCGGCGTGGTCGGACGCGTCGGAAAGGCGAGGCCGCGCTGGACAACTGGTCTTGGGCCCACGTCGCAAGCGGCGCCGGGTTGGCCCTGAGCGGCGTTTCTTGGGGTTGGTCCCTTGCCGCGTTGGTCGGATTCGAAGCCCTCGAAGGTGCCCTTCGCCGGGTTCGGACGAAGGACGCTGGCGGCTTGTTCGAGTACGAATCGTGGCCGAATGTCGTCGCGGACGTCGTCACGGGGATGATCGGTTTTGCGGGCGCCCGCATGTTCATGGCCAAGCCGTTGACGGCGGCGGCGCTGCGCGTACTGTTGCCCCTTCTTCCAAAAACGAGGCGTTGAGTCAGGCCGGCTTCTGCTTCGCTCCGACGTCGGCGGGTTTCTGCGTCACGTTCACGTCGAGGGTGTCGACCTGCAGTTTGCGGGTGACGATCCAGGGCGAGAACCGGTTCGGGCGAGCTTGGATGCGGAACCCTTGATGCATGTTGGGAACGGCGTCCCCCGGAACATTGACCCACAACGGGACTTGGCTGCGTTCTCCAGCATTGAGGGGAACGACGGGGAAGCTGAACGCGGCAGACCATTGCTTCGGAAGTCCCTGCACGCGGAGCTGGACGTTCTGCGGGACCTTCTTGGGGTTCGTGACGACGACCTTGTAGCTGCCGCCGGTTCCGACGTTGAACCGTTTTACGGGAGCGTCGATGACGAGGCCGACGCGTCGGGCTTGGAACCAGTAGGCGCCGAGGGCGGTGAGCACAAGGGCGCCGAGGATGCCGCTGACGATCGCCCACGTGTAGTCGGGGGGGATGGGTGCGGGCGGGACGATCGGGGCGACGTAGGTGAGTTTCACGGTCTGTTGGGGCGCCGACGCGGTTTGGCCGGCGGCCGTCGTTCCGGTGGCAAGGAGCCGGAGGTCGCCGTTGGCGACGTTTTCGGCTTCTGGTGGGAGGGTGATGCGGACCGGGATGGTCTTGGAGGCGGCCCCGTTGGGTCCGCCGAGGGTGAATGGCGCCAGGTCGGCCGTGGCGGTCCATCCCGTCGGCACGACCAACGAAGGCGTGACTTGGAGCGACGTGGCTTGTGCACCAGCGCTTTGGACCGTCCACGTGAACGTCGTCTCTTGACCGGATCCGAGGGAGAAGCTTGGGCGGGGTGCTACGGTGCTCGTCAGACTAGGCGTGGGCGTCTGGGCAATTGCAGGGGCGAAGCTGAGCAGAACAAGGATTAGGGACGCACTGAGGAATTGGATGAATCGTAGGGTCATGGGCGCTCGCCTCGGGCAAAGATAGAGAGGGTCCCTCGGGGGCGTTCCCCGAGGGAGGATGGAGACAGACGCCGCTCGATTATCGAACGCGGGGCTCGGCGCGGCCGAGGCGGTCCTTGATGATGTCGGTGAGCAAGGCCTTGATGACCTCTTGGTCGGCGCGGACGGAGGCGAACGCCACATCGCTCTGGTTGAACCGCTTGTCGATGAGCCGGGTGGACTCGTCGCGGAACTCGAGGATCTGTTTCTCGAAGTTGTTCTGCAACGTGTTGAGCAGTTCTTCCATTGCCTTGCTGAAGGCCTGGGTCTGGGCGCGGAGGTTCTCTTCGCTGCCGGC
>CAYOZB010000140.1:0-8491 GCA_964408365.1 uncultured Halobacteriales archaeon
CATAGTCCTGCCCCTACGGGGCGTCGATGGACGCGTCAATGCGGGGGCGCAACCTTTTGAAGTCGTAGCGCAGCTTGCGTTTGGGATCAATCGTATGCGCGTACCTGCCATTCTCATCATCCTATTGCTCACGAGCCTCGCCGGCTGCGCCGCCCAACCCGAAGTGCAAAGCCCGACCCGCGTCGTCTCGGCCGGCGGAACCAGGAGCATCGAAGAACAAAAAGCGTGGGTCCCGGAGAATGTGGAATGGGACGTGACGGGCGCAACGTCGCGACCCTTGGCCGACGGAATCTACGGGATTCTCCCCGTGGAGCTTCGCACGTTCCCGTCGGTGGTCGACGCGAACGTGATCCAAACGAGTGTGTGGCGACCGGACGCCCCGGAAGGTGCCAAGGTGCCGGTGATCCTTGAAATCGGACCGTACTTCGGGGACGAGATCGAAAGCGCCGGCGGTTATTGGGGATCATTGATGGTCGAGGGCCTCGTGCCGCACGGGTTCGCCTACGCGCAAGTGGCCGTCCGAGGCACCAGCGGATCCGGTGGGTGTCAGGAATTCTTCTCGCAGAACGAACAGGACGACATCGACGCAGCCGTCACCTACTACGGGACCCAAGAATGGTCCAACGGCAACGTCGGCATCATCGGCATCAGCTACGACGGCACGACCCCATGGATCGCCGCACAGTACGGCAACCCGCATCTCAAAACGATCGTGCCCATGGCGGGATTGACGAGCATCTACGACCACGGCGTTCGAAACGGCACGGCTTGGTTCGCGGAGTCGTTCATCCACGCCAACTATTGGGCCTACGGGTTCCAGCACTTTGACCGAGAACCCGGGGACTTCGCCGAAAACGCCGCATGCCCCGAAACCGTCCGGGGCCTGGCCGCGGCGTACGCCACAATCGTCAGCGGCGACCGCGACGAACTCGCCGTGTACAACGGGTACTGGCAAGTGCGGGATTTCCGTCCGAAGATCCTGGAAAACTACAACGGAAGCGTGTTCCTGGTCACGGGACTCCTGGACTGGCGCGTCCCGCCCTACCTCGCGTTCCCGTTCATGCAGGAACTCCAAGCCGCGGGCCTGGACACCAAGATGCTCCTCGGGTACTGGTGGCACGACATGCCGGATTCAACGGCTCAAAACCCGCTCGAGCCGCGCGACCCCAAGACGGTTCGCTGGGACTGGGCCGAGATGCTCCTTCGCTGGTTCACGCATTACCTCTACGAGAACCCGACCATCAACACGGGACCCGCCGTGGACGTGGGAGATGACAAGCTCGCCTGGCGCGTCGAAGAGAACTGGCCGCCGACCGACGCAACCTGGCAACCCTTCTACATGGGCGACCACGTGCTGCGCGACGAACCGACGCCGAACGGCGAGGCAGTGCTCTTCGGACCCGCGAGCGCGCACCGCGTCGTCTCTGAACAGGTCCCCGCCATGTTCCGCAGTGCGCCCGACCCGCCGTTCATCGAGTTCCGCGCAACCACGGGCCCGCTGAAGGAAGATCTGCGGTTCGCCGGCTTGCCGCGACTCCACGTGACGTTCGCGCCCAGCTCACCCGAAGGCGCGCGCATCTACGCAGAACTGCGCGAGCGCACGAGCGATGGCGTCGAGAAGTACCTCGCACACGCCGTCATGGACCTCCGCTACTACGAGGGCGGGTACGACAGGCACAGCCTCACGCCGAACGCGCCGATCCTCGCCAAGATGGAATTCCTCCCGGTCGACGCAGTGGTCCCCGCCGGCTCCGAACTCCTGCTCACGATCGGCGGCGCCGGCTATTCGAGCGAGCGCCTCACGCGCGGCGAAAGCGGCGCGATTGACCAATGGTGGGAGAGTCCAACGCCGCTTCCTGTGCGGATCATCTGGGGCGGCGAACAAAGCACGCTCAGCCTTCCGGTCATCAACCGGGACACCGGCGACGGGAAGTACCCCGGCCAGCCATGAGCACGCGGACCCCGGACTTCATCTATGGGGAACACTGGTTCCAGTGTGGCTAAGAGCCTAGGGCGCTACTGAGCCGATCGGTCACCTCCATGCGCTTCCGACGCCAAACCACCTGGATCCTCGTCCTGCTCCTCATCTCGACGACCGTCGCGGCCTTGTCCGCGTTTGCGCAGGACGCTCAGGCGCGACCTCCCGTGCACGAGATCCAGGTCGCCGTCGGCGGTCAGCAAGACCGTGTCCATTACGCAGGCTACGCCGAGACGCAAGAATCCGCGGACGCCACCCCTGAGCGCAAACCCCACGCCATGGTCTTCGAGATGAACGGAATGGGCGAGACCATCTCCCGCGCTGGACAGGTCGTCGACGCGTTGGTTCTGCAACAACGCTACACCTTGGACGGTCGACCCTTGGAACTTGCATGGGCCGAGTACGTCGACCTCTCGAGCAGGACCTTGGTCCGCTATGACGCGGTCGGGGAGCGCCCGGCTGGGGACGGTTACTGGGCGGATTCGGCCTCGAGCTTCTTTCGTTCCTCGCAAGGGATTAGCAACGACGTGGCCTGGCAGGGCCGCACCTTGACCCTGGGGCAGGAAATCGCGGGGCCGGATTGCGACGACCTGCTTGAGGATTATACGCCCACGGTGACCACCACCCGAACCTGGGTGTCGGACGCCGGGTGGTACGACGGCAAACCGGCCCTTGCCATGCGAACGGAAGAGATCACGCACGATAATGGCCAGTCGTTCGAGTATTCGTACACCGCCATGCGCTGGTTCGTGGAAGGCCAGGCCTACCCTGTGCTCATCGAGGAATGGTACGACGACCTCGGTTGGTTGGAGGGCAAGCGGGACGAAGCCGAAAATTGGCGAAGCCATGAAGTCTTCACCCTCGTCGCGACGGAGGCCGCAGGCGACCCCGTCCCGTGGAAAGCCTCGCCGTCCAACCCGTGCGCGGACGCGGCGCTGCCATCTGCGCCGCGTAGCGAGAGCCCGGTTCCTTCGGATGCGGACTCGACGCTGTGGGCCTATGCGCCTTCGGCCGCGATCCGTGATGTGCGTTCGTCGCCCGAGTTCGTTGTCTGGAGCCTGCAACACGCTGATTCGAAGCTCATCGGCTTCGGCTCCATGATCGGGAACGACGTGCGACCGGTACCGCAGGCTGACGACGATCAGTGGTGGGTCCTCACGTTCGCGAGCGGCGTCGATGCGATCAGGTTTACGAGCGAGAAGCCGCGCACGGCCGCGCCCGCCATCGTGCAAAAGGTAAGCGAGTTCACCGTGCCGGATACGTCCGCGTGGCTGATCCCCGACCCCGTCACGCTTGGCCATGTGCAAGAGATGTGGGAGCGGTTCAACGTCAAATGCACACAGCCGTGGCCGTCGTTGTACTGGGGAGCGACGCTGCAGGAGGAGTCCGAACTCAATGAATTCTACTTCGAGCACATCGCGATCGCCTGCCGCACCGACACGTTCGAGCCGATGCGCCAAGCATCCAAGCTTCCGAGTACGGCGATCGACCTGGATTTTACATGGCTGAGCGTATCGACGGCAAGCGGTGGACTCCTCTACCACACCTCGGTCTTCTTTTCCGGCAGCAGCATGCTTCCCTTGCCGGCTGTCGCGGGCGACAGCGTCGCGCCAGCCGCCATCGAAGCCCGACGCGTCGACAGCGTCGCCATCCCCGCCGCGGCGCTCTGGGTCTCCTCCACCGTGGTCATCGTCCTGCTGGCGATCCTCGTCGGGAAATTCCTCTCATCCGGCGCCTTCGCGGGCTACGCCAAGATCCGCAACGACGAACTCCTTGACCATCCCCTACGGGAGGCGGTCCGCAGTCACGTGCAACACAACCCTGGCATCGATCCGCCCTCGCTCCAAGGCCGTCTCGGCGTGCCCTGGAGCACCTTGACCTACCATCTCTCCGTCATGGAGCGCGACCGGTTGCTCATCTCGAACGTCGTCGGCCGCCACAAGCACCTCTTTCTCCCAAATGTAACGCCCGCGCGACAGCGAGCCGGCGTGGCAACGTTGCAAAACGAGCAGACGCGCCGCATCTTCGAAACGATTGCGCAGCAACCCGGATCTCACCAACGCGCGTTGGCGCGTCAATTCGGCATCGATCCCAAGGCGGTCACGTGGCATTTGCGCCGCCTCGCCGCCGCCGGTCTCGTCACCTCGGTCCAGGAAGGCCGCAAGACTCGCTGGTCCGTCGCGCCCGAACCGACCAGCCCAAACTGAGTCCCAAGAAGGGCTATGGGGAACGTCGCTTCCAGTCGCCGCAAATAGTCCCGACCATTCCCTTGTATTGTGAACAACTTGGGTTCCCCAACTCACGGCCTGTACGCACGCCTAAGGACTACCCTCGGCACAATCCTGGTCGTCCTGCTCTTGTCCCTCGCCTCGGTCGGCGCGACGGCCGCCAAAGGCGAGAACCAGGGCAAGGGCCCCTCGAAGGTCACGACGATCACGTTCGATGCGCCGTTCCCCCGCGTCGAAGGCGTCGTCACATGCGGCAATACGGCGGACAGCTGCCCGTCGAAGAGCGACGCGTCGATCCATACGAACGGAGAGTTCGTCCTGCACGCCGTCTCCGAGACCTCGGCGAAGAACTATTTCGGCGAAGCATACGCGGCGTTCCGCGTGCCGTTGAACTACAGTGTCAGTCGCGAACACACGAAGGTGGAATGGACCGTGACGCTGCCGATCGCCTTTGCCAAGGCAAACGTCTCGACGCTCGCCGTGCCGGCAGACGCTTCGGTCGAGGCGGACTTCGCAGTCGTCGCAGCGAATTGCGGCGACACCTGTCCATCCGCAAGCGTCGTGGTGCGCCAGGCCCAAGCCATCGCCGGGGCGGACCTCGACGAAGGACCAGCGCAGGTGGCGATGCAGGTGGTCCTATCCAATGCGGACGGAAGCAAGCTCGCGGCGACGCAGTACGATTTCGCCGTGCTGGTGCGGGCACGCGCCGATGCGGCGGCGACCCTCGATGGATCGGTTGCCGTGGGGATGGCCGAGGCGTTCGCCGATGGCCGGGTGGACTCGGTGCGGATGACCATCTACCCGTAGCATGTACCAATCAGCCCGGGGGCGCGGCGTCCGGCCCCCCTCTCTTCCCACACTTTGGTGCCGGTGAATCGCCGGTCGTCGGCGGAGATCCCCGGCCAAGGTCCAAGTCGCGGACCTCATTTTATCGCCGGTGCATCCGCTGATCCAGTCTGGTGCACGAGCGCGGATTTGAACCGCGGAACCACTAAGGACTAGCCCCTCAAGCTAGCACCGTTGACCAGGCTTGGTTACTCGTGCGCTTCGGCTCTCGCCGCAAACACGAAGAATGAATCTTCGTCGCGGCGACTTCCGCGCAGGAGGCTAGGGTTCTATTAAAGTCTAATGCGGAGACCCTTCGACCAGAATCGCTAAGTGCGCTGCGGAACATGTTGCAGAACATGGGTCGGGGCATCCCGCGAGAAGCCGAGTGGGGCATTGGGATCGCGTTCATCGTCGGCATGGTCATCACGCTCATCTTGGCGATCCAAGCGTTCGAAGGCCCGACGAGCGTCATCCTTCTCGTCGTCGGCGGACTGTTCCTTCTCGTTGGATTGTTTTTCCTCACGGGAACCCAGCGCGGGCCCGACGAGATCGGCATGACTGACGGCGGCGCCGGCGGCAGCAGCCAACAACAAAGCGTCGTGATCGGAGCCGGCGGCGCCGAACCCTACCGCGTCACCCAAGGCGGACCCACGTTCACTCCGGCCGCAGCGACCCACGCCTCCCAGAAAGTGCTCGTCGTGTGCCCCGGCTGCAAGATGCGCGTCTCCGACTCGTTCAAGCACTGTCCGCACTGCGGCACGCCAATCTGACGGAGGCGTTGTAGGTGGACCGTTCCAGTTCCCTCACCGTGGGGGTTGCCGCGTTCCTGCTCGTCTTCGCGATCCTCAGCCCGTTCATTTTCCCCGAAGTGTTCGGGAGCGATTTTGAAGGGTTCATCGTCGGCATCTGCGCGTTCGTGATCTTCTTCGTCATCGGCATTGTCGTGCTCATCGTCGGCCTCGCTCGCGGTGGCGGCGCTCGTCACCAGCAACAACAACAGGTCGTCGTGATGGGCGCGGGCGGCGTCCATGTGCCCGCGCACACGACCGTCACGACGCGCGTGAAGTGCCCGACATGCCAACACTTGAACCCGATGCAGGCCCGGTTCTGCACGCAATGCGCCACCCACCTCGGAGGTCCGAGCCAATGAACCGCCAAGTGCTCGTCATCGGCGCGGTCATGTTCCTCGGAGCCGCCATCTTCCAAGCCGTCGTGCAGGGAAGCCGAGGCTTCGAGACGGATCCGTTGGACGGGTTCTTCGGGCTCGCCATGTTCGTCGGGTTGATCCTCATCATCATCGGCGCCCTCAAGAGCGAGGGAGGCCGCGCCGCCTCGCAACAGCAGCAACAACAGGTGGTCGTGTACACCGGGGCGCCCGGCAGCGATGCGCCCGCGGCGCCGCGCATGATCCTCCACTGCGCCACCTGCAACACCCAAAACGAGGCGAGCGCCCGCTACTGCATGGAGTGCGGACACGAACTGCAGCCATCCCGCGTCCCGCCACCGCGACGCTACGGAACCGCTCCCACGCGTCGAAAGCCCTGAGGAAACCCGGTTTTTCTACTGCCTTTGCCGAAACCCCTAATTAGGGCGTGCTAAGTAATAGCAGTGAGTAGGGTGAACAGCGCGGGGCAAGACCACGATCTAACGTCATCCGCCAAGGCCCGGTCCGTGATTGGATTCTCGATCAACGACCCGGTCCGCGTCCTCGTCGTCGGCAACGACGAAGAATACGAACAGATGCTTCGCACCACGATGGGTCGGTTGCGAGTCAGCAACAACGTCGAAGCCGCCTTCACGCACACCCTTGCGGACGCACGTCTTGCGCTCGGCAGCTCCCACGTCGACGTCGTGCTGAGCGATTTCTTGCTTCCCGACGGCACGAGCGCGGATCTCTTCAAGACGCTCGAAGAAAACTCCCCCGATTCGCACGGCGTGGTGCTCACGGCGCGGCCAGTGGAAGAATTCGCCCAAGGAGCCGACGCATCGGCCGCCGAAGTGTGGGCGAAGGTGCAATCCCAGTCGGAACTCCGACGCAACATGGAACGCTTGATCCTGATGCGCGCGCTCGCCCGCTCACCACAAAGTCTGCGCGGCCCGCTTGGCGGCAACGCCCCGTGACAAGACCCGTCTCGACGGATTAGACTTCGGCTTCCATGACCTTGAGCTTGAGGGCTTTCTCCTCGAACTCGGTCAAACGGTTCTTCATGATCTCAACGGCCTTCATGAGGGCGGCTTCCGGTCGCAGGCTTCCGTCCGTCTCGAACTTGAACACGAACCGGGACTCGTCGCCCTTGATGGAGACGCCCTTGCCGCCTGTGGCGCGGTCGGTCTCGACGCACGCGTTGCACAAGATGCAGGCTTCCTCACGGACGACCTCGAGCGAACCCTTCTTCGCCTCGAACACGTCGACGGGGCAGCTCTTTGCGATCTGGTCGGCGGACTTGATGTTCTCGTTGTTGACCTTGACGATCGGGTAATACTTGTACCCGGCACCGGAACAGACCTGCCACTTGGCGTGGTCGCGTCCGACGCCCAAGATCGCTTCCGCCTCGAGGATCAAACGCTGTCCCTTGAGGAGTTCCACGATGGGCACGTTCGGGTCCGCGATCGCGTGCGACGGGTTCTCCGGTTGGAGGTCGCGGCTGAACACGGTGCCGGGGCCTTCCTTGGAGAGCGTGTAACGGACCGTGCAGGTCGGGCAGCCCTTGCAACTCGTGGCTTCCGGGTCGCGGTTGCCCATGCACTCGGTCCGGAACTTGAACAGGTTCAAATCCGTCGGCACCGGCAAAAGGCCGACGCGGTGCGCGATCATTTCGTCAAAGAGCCCGGAGTTGTTGTCGTACAGGATGACGTCATCGACGGCCATCTTCGGGATCTCCGACAAAAGGACGCGTCGCAACGAGTTGACGAAGTACGGGGTCGCCTCCTCGATGACGAGTTTGGCCTTTCGCGGCTGCAGGTCCTGGATCTTCACGCTGACCATGGTTACACCTAATGTGACTTACACGCGGCGTCCACGTCGGCCACCCTTCTTGCGGGTTCCATCGTGGGGAAGAGGCGTGACGTCTTCGATCTTGCCGATCTTCATGCCGGCACGTGCGAGCGCACGGATGGCGGCCTGGGCTCCGGGGCCGGGCGTCTTCGCCTTGTTGCCACCGGGTCCGCGGACGCGGATGTTGATCGAGTTGATGCCCTTCTCGAGGGCCTGCTCCGCGACGGCGCGGGCGGCTTGCATGGCGGCGTAGGGCGATGATTCGTCCTTCGCAGCCTTCACGACCATCCCTCCGGTCGACTTGGCGATCGTCTCGGCGCCCGTCGCGTCGGTGAGGGTGATGATGATGTTGTTGTAGCTCGAGAAGATGTGGGCGATGCCCCAGCGGTCTGCTGCCATTAGGCTGCACCTCCACCGCTAGCGGGGGGACCACGTCGGGGACCACCAGGTCCGCCGCCCGAC
>CAYOZB010000141.1:0-677 GCA_964408365.1 uncultured Halobacteriales archaeon
TGGCGATCATCTACCGCACCTGGACCGACAACCCCAACATGAACCTCGCCAACCATCACGGCGAGGCCGAACGCCACTGGGGCTTCGCGTGGTCCGGCAACGTCACCCACAAGCCATCGGCCAAGGCCTGGATCGACGGCGTCAAGGCCGAACGCGCCGGCACTCCGGCGCCAACCTCCCAGCCGGCCCCGACCCCGATCGCCGTCGGCGCCGGTGGCGTGTCCACCGAGGCCGAGGACTTCGCCTCGAAGTCGACCGGCGGGCCCCAGTCCGACGCCGCCGCCTCTGGCGGAAAAGGCTGGAACCTGTGGAGCAACGGGCACGTGCAACAATCCTACGACAGCGCTCCGGGCGAGTACGAGCTCACCGTCCGGGCACGCGGGACCGGGATGGACGGCATCGCGCCCCACATGGTCGTCACGCTCGCCGGAGCGACCGTCCTGGTCGCCGACCCCGGGACGAGCTACGGCGACTTCAGCGTCCGGGTGGCACCCGCCGCCGTCGCAGACCTTCGGATTGCATTCACCAACGACGGCCGCAGCACGACCGAGGACCGCAACCTCATCGTGGATCGAATTTCCTTTGTCGAACTTGGATCGCCCCCCCAGGCGTCATTCACCGCCAGTATCCAGGACCTTCGCGTGGCCGTCGACGCATCGACGTCATCCGACCCCGAC
>CAYOZB010000141.1:777-8419 GCA_964408365.1 uncultured Halobacteriales archaeon
GCAACATCGCGGCCCACACGTACGCCAACCCGGGCACGTACACGGTCACCCTCACGGTGAGCGACGCCCGCGACTCCGCCTCGTCCACCAAATCCGTCGCCGCGACGGCCCCGAACCGCATTCCCATCGCCGCCTTCACCAGCAGTATCCAGGACCTTCGCGTGGCCGTCGACGCATCGACGTCATCCGACCCCGACGGGGACGCGTTGACGTTCGCATGGACGTTCGGCGACGGCGCCACCGGGACCGGCAACATCGCGGCCCACACGTACGCCAACCCGGGCACGTACACGGTCACCCTCACCGTGAGCGACGGGACAGCGTCCGCCTCGACCACCAAATCCGTCGCCGCGACGGCGCCCAACCGCATTCCCGTCGCCGCGTTCGCCGCCAGCATCAACCGCCTCGTGGTGAGCGTGGACGGGTCCGCCTCGTCCGACCCGGACGGCGACGCGCTGTCCTACGCATGGGCCTTTGGCGACGGCACGACCGGCAGCGGCCGGACCACCAGCCACGCGTATGCAACGCCCGGAACCTACACGGTCCGGCTCACCGTGAGCGACGGGAAGGCCTCCGCTTCGACCACGAAGAGCGTCATCGCGAAGAGCGCCTTCACGGCATCGTTCACGCCCTCGGACAGCTCCAACAAGTGGTGGGTCGAGGTCGAGGTCGCCGCATCCGAGTCCCCCGCCAAGGTCGAGGCCAAGGTCAACGGCAAGGCGTGGGTGGCCCTTTCCAAGACGGACTGGGGCACCTGGGCCAAGAGCATCAATGCGCCAGCAGGATCAACCGTGACGTTCCGCGCGACCTCCGCCACCGGCGAAGTCGTGACGTCGGCCCCGTTCACGTGGCTGAAGCCGGCCATGACCGCGAGCTTCACTCCGAAGTCCCAGACCAACAACTGGTGGGTGGAGACCAAGGTCCAATCGTCGGAGACCGTCACGCGTGTCGAGGCGCGCCTCGATGGCGGCGCGTGGACGGACCTGCCCAAGACCGACTGGGGCAGCTGGGCCAAGGGCATGCCCGCCCCCGACGGGACCAAGGTCGAGTTCCGCGCGACCGGCAGCTCCGGCGCCACCGTGACCAGCCCCGTCTTCACCTGGGGCTAGCCTGGATTTTCGCAACGGGGTAGGCGCTGAGCGTTCCGGCCAAGAATCCCGCCAGCGCCGAAGGGATGCAAGGTCCCGGTGTCTTTGGCGCGGGACAACTCCACGGCATCCTGCGGCAACGACGCCCTGCGAGGGGTGGTCGCTCAGGCCGAAGCCGACCACGAGACCGCGCGGGTAGTCGTCCAGCAACCCAGTCGCGCCGGGCATGAGCTTCCGTAGGGCCTTGTAGGGGGCACGGCCCAGGCGGGCCGACTTTGGCGCGGAATCCTTCCAGCACGCTGCGATCAGCGCGGAGGGCGACACGCACGTCGGTGGACACGGTGCTCCAAGCTGAGTTGTGGTGCATCGTCACAACCAAGAGCGAATGGCCCGCGTCAGTCGCCGCGCGGACGCGATAATCGGATCGCGGCGGGACGGGGGACCGGCGACACGGGGCCCGAGTAGCCGGTGAGCAGCGGCGTCGGTAGCCAAGTCCCCCTCGAGAACGGCCAGTCGTTCGGAAAGCAATGCGGGCTGCTGCCCCAAGATCGGAGAGAAGACGCGTTTGAGGTGCTTCTCGTCGATGGGCGTGTTGGCGAGGCAGCAGATATCGCCCCGGTCCTTGGCGCGCATGGGCTGGACCTTCATTGCAATCAAGGCCTCAGGACAGGCGACAGGGAGCGTAAGGCGGCTCGCTGAAACGCCTCGGATGGGCAGGAGTTGCGCCCGGTCTGCAAGCAGCGCGTAGGGGAGCGGAACCTTGAACGTCCGGTCCTGGACGCTGTCGACGAGGAGTTCAATGGTGACTTTGGTGGCGCCGCCGGACCACTGTTCGAACGAGCCACCGTAATTCTGATCGACCACGGGAATCGTCTTGGTCATCTTGAGACCGGCTCGCGCCAGGTGTTCCCGGGCTTGGGCAAGGTTTCCGGATTGGATGAGGAAGTCGATGTCGTGGCTGTACCGCGCGATGGCCCAAGCGCTGGCCCCGTATCCCCCGATGGTGACCGTACTCGGGACGTTCCATCCGCGTAGTGCTGCGTAGAGCTCGCTCTCTCGCGCGGCCGCATCGTCAGCCTTCAAGCAACCACTCCTCAGCGTCCTGATACGCAACCGGTTCAGACTTGATGAGGCGCAAGACGGCCGCGCGGGAAATCACGGGAAGGCCGTCCAGCTTCGTCGGGGAAACCCGGGGAAGTCGGCGCAGGATCACCTTGGGACCTCGACCCATAGGCCAGTCGGCAGCCGTTCCGACAGTCCAGCCGCGCGTTGCCAGCCATTCCCGAAACGCCTTGGAATCCGGCTTGGCGACCGCCAACCACAGGACCCTTTCGCCGGGTGCAGCGGGCGCGACTGTGTAACGACCTCCGGTCCATGCGGCTACGGCATCGGGCCCATCGAGTGCAATCTGAAATGGGGCCCGCAGCGCCTCGCGCCGCAGCAGGCCGAATCGGGACGCATCGATTCGCTCCTTGACGGCCGGCTCGGCGACGCGGTAGACGCCTCGCCCGACCCGTTCCAGCCGACCGGCCATCACAAGGCGAGAAAGGGCCATCTTGGCGCCCGTGCCCAACGCCACCCGGGCCTCGCTCGCCTTGAACGGCCGGCTTCCGAACTCCTTCCGGAGGATGTCTATATTCATATAATTGGTAACGTTAAGAGTTACCTACTATACAATGATTTGTCTAGTGGCGACAGCTCACCGCCGCCGGAGGCCATGCTCAAATCTTCGAGCATGGTCGTCCACCCATCGCCTTTTTCAGGGTTGGCGAAGTAGCATTTCTTAATGTGGGTTCGGATCGTTCCTTTTCTTGCGTTGTCGATGGTACTGGCCGGATGCGCCTTTAACGGTGGTGAGCCCGACCCAACCGGGCAGCCGAACCCGTCAACCGGGCAACCGCCACTCCCGACGGGCGCCATTGAGCCGCCGGCGGCCAACTACAGCCTCCTGCTCGAAGGCATGCAGCTCACTCAGGTCGTCCCGCTTCCCAACGGAGACCTTCTGCTAGCCGAGCGGAAAGGCATCCTGCACGTCCTGCCGGCCGGTTCCCGGACGCCCGTGATGGTGTTGAACATCTCGGACCGGGTGACCGTCGAAGCGGAGCGGGGCTTCTCCAGCCTCGCCCTCCACCCCGATTTTGAGACGAACGGGATGGTCTTCGTGGCCTACACGAAGTCCACCGGCCCGAAATCGCAGGACCCGGAAGAGCACCTCGGATTCTCCGAACTCACCCGCTACCACGTGGACCCCAAGAATGTCCGTGCCCCATGGGAGCGAGTGGACGTGCTGATGCGCCTCGATTGGGAACGATATTTCCACAACACCGCGGACCTCAAGTTCGGGCCCGACGGCATGCTCTATTTCGGCCTGGCGGACGGCAGCAAGGACCGGATGGAGGCGCAGAACCTCCGGTCGCTGAACGGATCCATCCTGCGACTCGACGTCGACGATGCGCCCGGCTACAAGATCCCCGCCGACAACCCGTTCGTGGACCAGGCCGGAGCCCGGCCCGAGATCTTCCTCTACGGCCTGCGGAACCCGTGGCGCATGGACTTCCACCCCACCACCGGCGACCTCTACATCGCCGCCTCCGGCGAAAGCAAGGTCGAGTCCGTCTACGTGTTCCCGGCGGACGGAAGCGCGCCCCGCAACCAGGGCTGGCCCTACTACGAGGGCAACCAGCGGTTCGAAGAATACGAAGAACCCACCTTCGAAGTGAACATGCCCATCGCGGCCTACGAGCGCCCGGAGGGATCGGGCCTCTGCGCCATCGTGGGCGGCGCCATCTACCACGGCGACCTATTCCCAACGCTCCGCGGCCAGTTCGTCTTCGCGGACCACTGCCTAGGCCAACTCATGTTCACCCAGAAGGTCGGCACCGAATGGCACGTCACCTACTGGCACCAACTCAAAGGCCAATACATCAACTCCGTCGACTCGGACGCCGACGGTGAGCTCGTGGTCTCGACCCTCTTCGGACGCGTCTACACGATCACTGCCCCCTGAGCGGCGACCGACGCGGCCCTCAGGTCCACACGGTCGGGCCGCTGGTCGCCGTTGCGCCCGAAACCCCGGTCGCCCGGAACTCGACCACGGTGCCGTCGACGGCATGGATGCTCTTGGCCCAGTCCCACTGGGTCTTGGACAGTTCGATCCAGGCGCCGCCATTGAGGCGCGCCTCGACCTTTGTCAAGGTCTCGGAGCCGGTGACGGCGGCCGCGACCCACCAGTCGCTCCCGACGGATTTGGGCGTGAAGGAGGCGCTGAATGACGTGGGTTGACCGCAGGTCCCTTTGTCGAGCCACGTGAAGACCTGGGACCGGCTCTGCTGGCCGGTGCTGGAGGTGGCCAGGAACTCGACTTTCGAGCACGTGGCCACGGAGAAGGACTTGGCCCAGGGGCCCCAGGACCGCTTCTCGAGGGCGACGGGGGTGCCGCCGTTCACGATCGCCGAAACGGCCGCGACGGTGTCGCTGCTCGTGACGCGCGTGGAGACCCACGAGTTGCTCGAGTCGGAGGTGACGCTGAACGTCGCCGCGAAGGGCCCGGGAGGCGGTGGCGGGGTGGCTCCGCCGCCCGTCAAGCGTACCACGTCGAGGTGTAGGTTGCGGTCCTCGGTCCCGTTGCGCAGGTCGTTGGTGAACTCAACGCGGATCTTGTGGACGCCCGCCGTCGGGGCCGGCGCGCGGTACTCGGCGAACTCGGCGCTCGTCACCTGGAAGGCGCGAGGGGACCCGCGGTCGATCGTCAGGACCATGGTGGGCCAGACGCCGTTGACCGGACTTCCACGGGCCACGACGACGACATCGCTCGTCCCGTCGCTCTGGAGATTGTCCTCGGCGAACCCGTTGCTCCACAGGTTCCAGAAGGCTCCTCCGCTTGCGACGCTTGAGGATTGTCGTCCGCCCGCGGTCTTGTCGGCGAAGTTTTCGGCTTCCTTGGTGCTGGGTGCCGTGGTGGGCGGCGGGGGCGGGGCCGCGCCGATCGTTGGGTAGGGAAGGTGCGGGTACATCGCATTGTACGCGACGCCCGTGTTGTACACTTGAATGCCGTGGGCAGAGCCGGCTGCGCCGGGGTCCACCTGGATGACCCATTGGGTCGTGCCGGTGTTCCAGAGGTCCGCGACGATGGGCGCGCGGCTGACCTTGTAGGGGTAGGCGTCCACGAAGTCCTGCTTGGCGCCAGTGCCGGTTTTCAGGTACCAGATGCCGTCGTGTCCGTTGGCGTTCGGGCCGTTGGCGAGCACGTCTTGGAGGCCGTCACCGGTGACGTCCGCGATGGTGATGTCCTTGTTGCTCCAGAACGTGCCCAGCGTCTGCTTCCAGGCGAGCGTGCCGTCGCGTTCGTACCGGTAGAAGGAGCCGGCTCCGAACGCCTTGAAGGCGTCGGCCGGGTCGAAGGGCGGCTTGTGGCCCATCGTGTTCCAGTCGCCCCAGTACACCTCGTTCTTTCCATCCTTGTCGGCGTCCCCGATGATGGCGTGGGTGTAGGTGAGCGGCGCGCCCGTCGGGTCCTGGCGCGCCCATAGGACTTTGCCGCCGCTGTCGAGGGCCAGGAGCATGGCGTGGTTCTGGCTGTAATCCTCGGCGTCGTGGCTGTCGCGAACGCCGACGACGATGTCGAGTCCGCCGACACCGTCGAGCTGCCCGACCGCCGCGCCCACGGGCATGCTGGCGGAGCCGAGGTCGAAGTTTTGCAGAATTTTGTAGCCCCACATCCAGGCGCCCGTGCGGCCGTTGAGGAGTGCGACGACGCCGCCGTCGGAGACGTGGACAACGTCGGGCCATCCGTCCTGGTTGACGTCGGCGACGGTCGGTTCCGCGTTTCCGCCACCCAGGCAGTTCTTCCAGAGGAGGCTCCCGTCATCGCGAAGAGCGTAGAGGCCCTGCTGCTCGGTGGCCCCGAGGATCTCGAAGTGGCCGTCCTTGTCGAGGTCGGCGAGCACGGGCTTGGCGTCCATGCCGGCCCCCGGGTAGCAGTCGTCGAGGCGCCGCTCCCATTCTTTGATGAACATGAACTTCGAGTGCGAACTGGCCACCGCGTCGAACCGGTAGGACGTGATGTACGCGGCCGAGTTGGCCACGATGAGGCGGACCGCGCCGCCTTGCTCCATGATGACGACCTCGGGTCCGTTGAACGAACGCGCGCCCCAGCCCGCGGATGGGAACTTGGTCTTGGCCTCGAACAGCAGGGTGCCGTCGGTCGAGTCGAAAACGTAGACCCACTGGTTATCGTTCTGGGCGATGATCTCGAGCTTCCCGTCCCCGTCGATGTCGAAGACCTTGGGCGGATTCCCGTCGAACTTCTGGAAAGGAACCTGCGGGTTGGCGGTCGCACCGGTGATCGTGAGGGTTCGCGTGGTCGCCGCCTCCACCGGTTCCGGCAACGCGACGACCAAGATGAGCGACAGGAGAAGGGCCGAGGCCGCGATTCCGCAGGATGCACGCGCCGCGAAGGAAGGATACGTCACGTCCTTGGCTGTGGAGGTTGCGTCTCATGTGGATGTGGATGCCCCGTCGGGGCCGACCTCGGGACCGCGACCGGCCCGGGCGGCGGAGTGGCGTCTTGGCACGGCGGAGCGGTGAGACAAAAGGCGTGGTTGGCGTGGGACTTCAACCATGCCAACCTGGAGAAACTCGTCGCCATGACGCACCACCGGTGGACGATCGAAGACGCGCACGGTCCCGTGTTCGTCTGGAACCGGCGCCAGCGATTTCGTCCCGGTCGTCGCCGCCGTCAAAGAGGCCGACGTCACCGTTTCGCTACACTACAGCCACGAACTGCCGACCCACCACAGCTGCGGCTGGCCGTGGATGAACGGGTGCCCATCACCCTGGACCTTCTGAAAAAATGCCAACGAGCGCGGTAGTGGCTCCAGTGGGGTCGAGCGGCACTAGATGCTCGTCAGCGTGACCTCAATGTCGCCTTGGTACCCGTTGGCGACCTCGAAGTTGAGCTGCCAGATTCCCCGCGGCCCGAGCTGGGTGGAACCTGACTTACCTTTCTCGCCGAGGAGGTGCCGTTGGTTTTCGCCTGATCCAGCATTCCGAATGTTCAGAGTGACGCTGCCATAGGTGCCCGGGGCGGGATTGAGGACCCCCCTGATTTGGGCGCCATACGCGCCGGCAGTCGTCCAGGTGAAGTCCCTTGACCCGGTGAATGGTTGGCTGAAGGTCTTCCGCCAGACGAACTCCTCCGGCGTGGTGACAACACCGTTGTTGCCGTCCGAAGCGCCTCGCCCGGACCCCGGGTCGTAGCGCAGGAGCGTTTTGACCTTGTTGGCCAAGTCGTCGGGGCTCATTTTCTTGGCCAGGAACGCATCCACGACCGCCTCCAGGACGGAGCGTTGGGCTAGGGCGTTGTCGCCGAACGCCGTAAGCATGACGCGGGGCACTTTGGGGCGGATTCGGCGGGCTTGAACCAGAAACTCGAGGCCGTCCATGCCGGGCATCTTGAAATCGGATATGACGAGGTCTACGCGTTCCGCATCAAGAATCTCAATGCCCTCCCGCCCATTGGAGGCGGTGAGGACCTTGGTGCCCGGGATGGATTG
>CAYOZB010000142.1:0-8361 GCA_964408365.1 uncultured Halobacteriales archaeon
AATTCGGAACAAAACCTTCCCATCGGGACCACGCCAACACAACTCATCCAGGCCGCTAAGCATGACATCTTGCGAGCGTGGCCAAAATATCGGCAAATGCTGGAGGCAACACTGTGAGCCGACCCACCAAGGCCCAAATAGAAGCTGGAAACGAGGCGCTGCGTGTCGGCTTTGAATGGGTCGAGCGCACCATCAAGCATCCGGACGCGTTCCCGGACTTCATGGTGATCCTGCCCTTCAATCCCGAGTTTCTTTCACGTGTGTTCACAAAGGAGCGTATGCGACTGTGGGCGGAGCTGCAACGTTCGCGCCCGAAGACGCTGACTGAGCTTGCCGGCCGTCTCGGACGAAACGTTAGTCGCGTTCGTCAAGATGTCCTGGTCCTTACAGGAGCTCGGCTAGCGAGCATCACGAAAGTGGGCAACCAGGTTCGGGCCGTTGCGGAAGCGCCCAACATCCTGATTGCGGGGCCCACGAAAGGTCGCCGTGTCCGCTAGCCCTTGATCACGCCAAGAGGTCGCAACCTTGCGACCTTCCGTCCCAACCCGACGGCGTGGCAGACCTCGACGACTTCGTCGACGTTCTTGTACGCGCCCGGTGCTTCTTCCGTCACACCGACGCGTGTCTGCGCGCGCACCTGGATCTCCTTCTCGCGAAGGTCTCGAAGGACGGCGCCGTGTTCGAAGGCTCTGTTGGCCGCGTGACGTGACAAGGCGCGTCCTGCGCCGTGGCAGCAGGATCCGAAGCTTTCGCGAAGCGCGTCGTCGGTGCCCGCGAGGAGCCACGATCCGGTGCCCATGTCGCCCGGCACGAGTACGGGTTGACCATGTTCGCGGTACAGGCTCGTCACTTCGGACCGAGAGGGTCCGAAGGATCGGGTGGCGCCTTTTCGGTGGACGACGAGTTTTCGGCGTTTTCCTTCGAACTGGTGTTCTTCGATCTTGGCCATGTTGTGGCTGACATCGTAGACGACGCGCATGCCGAGGTCTTTCGGGTCTTCGTCGAAGATGGCGCGGAAACTTTCGCGCGTAGAATGAGTCAAGAGTTGTCGGTTGCCCCAGGCGAAGTTCGCCGCCGCCTGCATGGCTCCCAAATAGTCCTGGGCTTCCTTCGAGGACATGGGTGCGCAGGCGAGTTGTCGGTCGACGAGGGGAATGCCCCAGCCTGCCTCCTTCTGCGCGAATTTCTGGACGTAGTCGGTGCAGACTTGGTGTCCGAGTCCGCGGCTTCCCGTGTGCATCATGACGACGACTTGCCCGGGTCCCGTGATCCCGAACGCTTTCGCGGCTTTCGGGTCGAAGATTTTGTCGACGGCTTGGACTTCGAGGAAATGGTTGCCGGATCCGAGGGAGCCGGCTTGCGGGCCGCCGCGAAGTTTCGCTTTGCCGGAGACCGCTTCGCGCAGGGCACCTTGCATGCGTCCCTTTTCTTCGAGACGTTCGGCGTCTTCCTCCCAGCCGAAGCCGTGCCGGATCGCCCAATGCGCGCCTTCGGAGAGGAGTTCGTCGATCTCGCTTTTGGCGGAGACGATGCCTTTTCCACCGACACCGGTGGGCACGAGTTTGAACATGACGTCGATGAGTTGTTTGATCTTGCCGCGGACCTGGTCGAACATCAAGTCGGTGCGGATGAGTCGGACGCCGCAGTTGATGTCGAAGCCGATCCCGCCTGGCGAAACGACTCCTGATTCTGCGTCAAACGCGGCGACCCCGCCAATCGGAAAACCGTAGCCCCAATGGATGTCCGGCATCGCCATCGCCCGACCGACGAGGCCAGGTAGCGTCGCGACGTTGGCGACTTGGTCCGCGGCGTTGTCCTTCTTTGTGGATTCGATCAGCACCGGGCTGGAGAAGATGAGGCCCTCGCCGCGCATGGCGGCTTTGTACGTTTTTGGGATGTAGTACCGGTTCGGGGCGCGTTCTTCGAGCGGAACGTCGAGCACAGCGCGCGGGGCGCGCTCGGTCTGCACGTTCTCGTCCATCGGAGGCGTGCCAAGAGGGCTATCCCCTTGATGTTCTTGGTGTCATACTTGCCGCTTTCCCATGGAGGTTTCCAATGTGGGAAGCGCATTGAAATAGGCAGGGACGCATTACTTCGATGGGATGACAGAGCCGTAGAGGCTCTTTGGGTTGGATAGCACTGATGAGTTCTGAATCACCTGCACCGGGACGCCGCCAAGCGAACGTCCGCGTCTTCCCCTCGCAGTTCGTCCGGCCCCGAAACAGCGACAAGGCGCCTGCCGATATCCGCAACGCCGATGGGCATCTCTACGTCACGCTGAGCCTCCCGCACATCGAGGACGATCAGCTCCGGTATTCGATCCGCGGCCGGTACCTTCTAGTATGGGGCGAGGGCGGCGCGCACGAGGACCAGACCCTCGTCATGTTGCCTGTACGGGTCAAGGCCGAAGAGCACAGTGTCCGGTTCCAGAACGGCGTGTTCGACGCGCGCATTAAAATCCTGAACCCCAAGTAGGGCCTTGTGCGCCGGGTTCTTGTCCACAGTCCAGACTTGCTATTCTATTCCCAAGTCAGGGGCACCGCGCAGGCTGCGGGTTGGGCCGTCGAACAGATCCACCTCGGCCGACTGCCAGAAGACGGCGTGGACGGCGACGCCATCATCATCGACGCGACACGCGACCTTCCAAAGGCTTGGGCCCTCCTGGATACTCTACGCTCCCATTGTCCCTGGTTGGTCCTTGTCGTGCATCAACATCTTCACCCCGAAGTGGGCGAGGAAGGCGTGCATCGCGGCGCGACGGAAGCCGTGCGACGCGGAGCCGTCCTCAGCCGGTTGGCGCAACGCATCGGAGCACCGAATCCCGAGAACGCGCCGTTCACGGGTAAGCCGCCCGTATGAAGCGATTACTCTGGCAACTTGAATCCGATGAGCTCCGCCCACGCCAAGGGCCGCGGCCCAGACTCGCCTGCCATCCCATCCGCGGCGGCGCCAGCTCGAAAAGTTCCGGTCCACTTGTAGGGTCCCGCAGCGAGGAACGCCGAGGTATCACTCTCAAAGAACGTATTTCCCCCTAATGGAAAGACCGTTTGCGTCTTGCGGACACATTCGCCTCCCGACGTTCGCCCGATGACGTTTGTCATCTCCTGGGGATACACGTATGGAATTGAACTTTGAACCATGAATGATGTAATGAGCAAGGAGGGCGCGATAGCTTCAATCTTTTCGTTATAGAAAACCGAGTATGGCGCCGGCGCCGACTCCTTGGTGAAATCGGCAAAATAGTTTGCTTCGATCCAAACCGTCTCGCTCAGGGCCGTCACCACAACCGGTTCGGGATCCGCGGCCGAACCAAATTGGATTGCGACCGAGCCGGTTCCATAAATGTTGGCCAGCATCGTCCACTCTCCGGGTCCCAACGTGTTCGGGAACTGGTTCGAGTAAGGGATGAATACGCCCCGGGTCCCAAAGTCGCCAGACGCTGGACCGCAGGAACCGTACATCATGAAATCCCCGAGTTGGCCGGACCGGTACACGGCGACCCAACTTGGTCCTCTCCACACGCCCTCTTCGGTATTTCCCTCGTGACTCCCGTTAATGCGCGAAATCGAAACGTTTGCGCCAAGAACTATCTTCGCTTCGTGGACCCCATGGCCCCGAAAGAGTACGGAGTCTCCTGCTTTGATGTCCAGCGTGGGGATTACTTCCATCCCAACGTCCGGGCGTTGCCGATCGTCACCGCGAGACGTCTCTTTGTTCGTCGGGCCACTTTCAAGAGGACCAACGCAACCCGAGAGGAAAAGGGCGACAATGACACAGGGAAGTGCTGCTTGGAATTGCAGGAGTATCAGCCTCATCCTGGATGAAATGCGGGCATCATATAGTGTGGGCTAGGGCACAGCACCGTCCCCATTCCATCAGCCCTTCCAATATTTCCTTTGCGCGCACGTGTTCAGACGATGTCCAAGAGGGAGTCGTAGCAGCCGGCCACGACGTCAGCCGACTCGGGGTGTGCGAACGCAACGACAAGCAAGGCGAGACCGGCCGAGCGACTTGCGGACGAAGACCGACCTGGTAAAGCTACTGCGACCACGGGGGGTTCAACGCAGGCAATCGAGCCCGTTGCCCCTCCACCGGCATCGCATGTGCAGGCGCCCGAGCCCAAACCCGGTTCCCCGGGCTGAGCGACGTTGTCAGCCGATGTGTCTTCTGCGTGAGAAACGCTGCCGGCGCTTTCAAGGGGCCCGGCACAGTTTACGTCGGCTTCGAGGGCTTCGCTCGTGCCGCCACCTTTCTTGTTCGCGGTCGCTACCCATCCGCCGTCGCCAGCAGCTGAACAGTCCGTCACGGGGGAGAAGCACATCACAACGTTGACGCAATCGTCAACAATCCGGCCGTCGCGAACGCCGAACATGGAAGCCGACTCCGCATCCCCTGCGATCTGTCCCGAATCGTTTCGGGAAAACTTAGCGAGGTCACCCTCAAGGTTTTCTGGATTCCCCCAGTGAACCCCGAACGCGATGGTCATTAGCGATATTCCGACGGCGGCTACGATTCGCGGCACCATAAAGCGGCTCCAACAGCCGAAGGGGGGGGGGGGGTAGAAAAATGCTTGCTACTGCGTGTCACGGAAAGCGCGGGCTTCGCCGCCAAGAACGCTCATGGGTCCGCGATTGCCATGTGTCATTTGCCAGAGCTTTTTCGGGGCAAGCTCCAAGGGCCTAACCTGAATGGCAGGGTTTCAAGGTTAGAAAATCGCCTCTAGTCTAGCCCGCCAATGCCGTGAACCCGGCCGGCGACTTGTCCCCGTAGAATTCTGTGACGTAATGCGTGTACGATTGGTCGACGTACGTCGAAAAATCGACCGGCGACTCGGACCCGAGGGTGCTGGCGTGGGGGAACACGCGTCCCCAGAACTTGCACGGACCGTTGGGAGCGCAGAATTCCGGTGACGGTTTTTTTCCCGTGACGTTGTCGAGGATGTCGGTGTAGTCCGCCGCGCCCCAGAGCGGGCTGGTGCCTTCGACGTGGGTGAAGGTTCGGAGGTTTTCGGTGAACTCGTAGGCGGGTGTAATCTCTTGGTAGGCTTCCCAGAACACGCGCAAACCGCTTCCGAAGGTCTGCGTGGGGATCCATTGGGTCTCGAAGACGAGTTCGCGCACCGCGGAGATGTTGTTGGAGGAGAGATCGAAGGTGACGGCGAAGCTGTCGATGTTGTTCGCGGGCGTCGTGTATAGCGCGCCGCAGGCCGCGAGAGGTCCCTGGGGGGCGGAGGCGTCGATTCGCCAGTCCGCGCCGCAGAAGATCCGGCCGCTCTTGATGGCCGTCGTGTAATAACTGGTGTCGGGCACCGCAATGGCGACGAGCTCAAAGCTCGCTTCTGCGAGGGCCGCGTCGAGGACTTCGATTTCTTTCGAAGCGAGTCCGTAGCCACTGGCCGAAGCCGAGATTTTCCAAGTGCCATCTGCGACCGCCACGAACTCGAATCGGCCGCTTTGACCTGTCCGCGCCTCGCGGTCTGATCCTTCGATGGTCACCGTGGCGTTTGCGATGGGCGCGAGGGCTTCGTCGGTGACGATGCCGCGGATGCGTCCGCCCGGAAGATCGTCGTGCATGGTCTCCGTGGCGCTGGGCCCGGATGGTTTTTCGGCGCAACCAGCGACCAAGAGAAGGACAACGACGGTCGAGGCGAGAGTTAGGTTCCGCATGAGCTGAAGACGGTTTCCAGTGACGGGTTCCATATTTAACGCGTGCCGTCGCGCCCTTACGGTCACGCGTCGGCGATGGCCGTGTACCCTTGAGGCGGGTCTTTGCGGTAGAACTCGGTCGCGTAGTGATCGTAGGGCTGATCGATGTAGAGGGCGAGGTCGGCCGCCGAGCCGGGTCCAAACGTGCTCGTGTAGGGGAACACGCGCGCCCAGAATTTGCACGTCGAATTGGGCATGCAATATTTTGGCGCAGGATCCCAGTGGGTCATGTTCGCCCAGATCGTTTCCTGGTCCACGATCGCGATGAGTGGACTCGGGCCCCACACTTCTGTAAAGCTGCGCACGTCCTCCGTGAACGTGTAGGCGGGCGTGATCTCCTGATAGTTCTCCCACAACACGGTGAGTCCCGAGCCGAACGTCTGGGTGCGCGTCCAGTGGGTTTCAAGGGCAAGCGCGTTGACGCTCGAGATGTTCCCGCTCGTCAGTTCGAAGATCACGACGAAGGAGTCGAGGCTCGAGACCGGCGTGTTGTACGCTGCGCCGCAGGCGGCCAACGCACCCGAGCCTGTGACGTTTCCAAGGCCCGGGACATTCACGGTCGGCACGGGTGTGCGCCACGCCATGCCGCACGCGGTGCGCCCTTTCTTGTTCTGCGTCACGTGGTAGGGTTCTTCGGAGGGGAGGGGGATGAGTGTGAAGTCGTGCTGTGCGATTTCGCCCGCGACGATGTCCACTTCGACCGCAGCGGGATTGAACCCGTCGAGCGACGCAACGACCACGTGGACTCCGGGAGCAAGATTTCCAAGGAGGAACGTGCCCTCCGATCCGCTCGTCGTTGAGATGTCGGTGCCGTTGATCGCAATGACCGCGTTGGGAACAGCGTTGATGGAGTCGTCGATGACACGGCCGCGTAAGGCGCCCGTGTCGTCGGTCACGGCCCCCCGTGTGGATGCCGGGTCCTCGGCGCTTTCTCCCGCTGCACAACCGGCAAACACGACCGCAATACCGACGGCAAGCGTCGAGACGGACCGCATCGAACGAGCCCCGCGGCGAAAGCGCCTTTGGGGCTATTTACAGGTATTCAGACAGGCCAGGATTCTGAACCTTAGGGCCGCAGTCCGAGGAGGTCGCAGAGGATCGCCATCTGTGCCCACAGCCGGTTCTCGGCTTCGTCGAAGATGAGGCTCTGCGGGCCATGTCCGACGGCGTGGGTGACTTCTTGGCCGTAGTGGGCGGGGAGGCAGTGGAGGAACTTGGTGGATTTCTTCCCGGTCCATCCCATGACCTTGTCGTCGATCGTGTAGCCGGTGAACGCCTTGACGCGACGGCTCTCCTCGCGTTCGTCGCCCATCGAGACCCACGTGTCGGTCGCGACGACGTCGACGCCTTTGAGGTTTTTCTCGTTGAGTTCGCTGACTGTGACCTTGGTGCCGTGTTTCTTCGCCAAGGCGTTTGCGCGTTCGACCCATTCGGCGCCGGGTTTGTATTCGGGTGGGGAGAGGATGCGCACGTTCATGCCCGCGATCGGGCCGCCGAGCAGGTACGAGTGTGCGGTGTTGTTGTCGCCGTCGCCGATGTAGGCGAACTCGAGGCCCTTGAGTTTGCCGAACGCTTCGTGGATGGTGAGGTAGTCGGCGACGATCTGGCAGGGATGCTCCTCGTCGTCAAGGGCGTTGATCACGGGGATCGTGGCGTGGCGAGCGAGTTCGCGCACGTTGTCTGCGTCAAAGGCGCGGTAGGCGACGACGTCGACGTAGCGGCTGAGGACCATGGCGGTGTCTTCGACGGATTCGCCGCGTCCGAGTTGGATGTCGTTCTTGCCGAGGATCGTGACGTGGCCGCCGAGCTTGCGCATGCCGACCTCGAAGCTCACCCGGGTACGGGTGCTGGGTTTCTCGAAGATCAGGCCCAGGTTACGGCCTTTGGCGATCTCGAGCATGCGGGGTCCGCGCAATTGTTTCTTGAGACGCAACGCGGTCTCCAGGAGCGCCGGAAGTCGGCCTTGGACGTCCGTGATGGAAAGGAAATCGCGCTTCGATACGGTTTCTGTGGCGACGGTTGCTGCGTTCACTTCTGCTTCACCTTGATGGGGGCGCCCAGGAGCGCCTGGGTCGTTTGATGGACCACGCTGAACTGATCCTCGAAGTAGGCCCAGACGCGTGCGGTGATGGCTTCCACTTCGGTCAGGTGCACTTCGACGGCGGTGGGATGGGTGCTGCCGTGGGTGCGTTTGCCGTTGATGGCGGCCTGGGCGCCGAGGAATTTCTTGACGTCGGCGCCGATCTTGTCGTGGAGTTTCCGCAGCGCCGCGAGGTCGAGGTCCTTGAGGGCGACGTCCTTGTCGATCGCTTGGCGGACCGCGGTCGCGGCGACTTCGTGGGCGTCTCGGAACGGGACGCCGCGTTCGACGAGGTAGTCGGCGAGTTCGGTGGCGTCGCCATAGCCGCGCTCGGCGGCCTTGGAGGTGCGCTCGGCGTTGAACTCGATGGCTTCGACGGCCTTGGCGAGCAAGTGGATGTGTGGGGCGACACGGGGGTAGGTTTCGATGAAGACCCGTTTTTGGTCCTGGAGGTCGCGGTTGTAGGCGAGCGGGAGATTTTTCACGGTCGCCAACGCGGCGACGAGCGAACCGAGGACGGTGGCGGCGCGGCCGCGGGTGACCTCGAACACGTCGGGGTTCTTTTTCTGCGGCATG
>CAYOZB010000143.1:0-8338 GCA_964408365.1 uncultured Halobacteriales archaeon
GCGGCAGCGAGGCCGGGTCGAGCCCGACGTACTCGCTGCGCTGCTGTAGGGCCGCCTGCGGCGCGTCGTCCGGCAGTGTTGCCACGAACGCAGCCCCGACAAGGGCCCCGGCGACCAAGGCGATCCCGAGAAATTCGGGTCGGACCCATGGCCGTCGCGGTTTCGGCGCAGTGTTCTGCTTGAACCAGCTGCGTAGAGCCACGACCTCGTGTTTCCCGGGCGCGACCTCTTGAAGGTTGCGCGCTAAGTTCTTAGGCAAGGATCCGGCGGCCTGAGATGCTGAGTTCCGCGAAGGACGTTTTTCGGCGGGAATGGGGTCTGTTCGCCTAAGGGTTATAGCGGTCGCCGGACTGTGGCCGGGCTCGTGGATTTCCGTCTCACCCGTGACCAAGAGCTTGTGCGTCAGATGGTGCACGAGTTCTGCGACAAGGAAGTCAAGCCCCAAGCAGCCAAGATCGACAAGACGGGCGAATTCCCGCGCAATCTCGTGAAACGGATGGGCGAGCTCGGGATCCTTGGCATGTATGTGCCCACGGAGTACGGCGGCGCCGGCTCCGACTACGTTTCGTTCGGGCTTGCCGCGGAAGAGCTGACGTGGGCGAGCGCCACGATCAGTGTCATCTGGGGCGCGAACACGAGTCTCACGTGCGGCCCGATCCTTCGCCACGGCACCGAGGCACAAAAAAACAAGTGGCTGCCGAAGCTGTGCTCCGGCGAATCCCAGGGCGCCTACGCGTTGACCGAGCCCCAGGCCGGAAGCGACGCCGCTAGCCTGCAAACATCCGCCGTCCGCGAGGGCGACTCGTATGTCCTCAACGGCCAGAAGACGTTCATCACCAATGGCTCGGTCGCCGACCTGATCATCGTGTTCGCCACAGTCGACCGGACGAAGGGCAGCAAGGGCATCACGGCGTTCGTCGTCCCGAAAGGCACCCCGGGCCTGAACGTCGGCGAGGACTTCGAGAAAATGGGTCTCCACGGCTCCCCGACGTCGCAGCTTCTCTTTGACGACTTACGGATCCCCGCGGAGAACCGCCTGGGAGCCGAAGGCGAAGGCTTCAAGATCGCGCTGTCGACGTTGGACATCGGCCGCATCATGGCCGCGGCCGGGAGCGTCGGGATCGCCCGCGCCTCGCTCGAAGCGTCGCTGGCGTACGCGAAGGAGCGCAAGACGTTCGGGAAGAACATCGGCGAGCACCAAGCGATCCAGTTCATGCTCGCGGACATGGCGACAAACATCGAAGCCGGCCGTCTGCTGTACCTGCGCGCAGCGCATCTGCGCGACCAAGGGCAACGGTTCACGCGCGAAGCGAGCATGGCGAAAGTGTTCGCGAGCGAGATGGCGATGGAAGCCACCACGAAAGCCATCCAGATCCATGGCGGCAACGGCTACATCACGGACTATCCCGTCGAGCGGTATTTCCGCGACGTCAAGATCTTCGAGATCTTCGAAGGAACGTCCGAAGTGCAACGGATGGTCATCGCGCGCGACTTGCTCGCGTGAACGTTCAGCGTTCCTTCGTCGCGTTCTCGATCGACGTGTCGGGTACGCCGGCGGGCCGGAGTTTGATCTCGCACGAGTTCGACGTCCGGTCAACAAGGCCGGGTGCGAGGTCGTACGTCATCGGGGGTCGTTGCGGGATCTTAGCGCTGATGGCTTCGATGAGGGTGATGGCGCGCAGGCATTGGGGCACTTCTCCGACGGCCTTGAGGTTGCCGCGGCAAGTGCCTTCGAAGGGGCAGGAGTGGACATTGGCCTTGACGCGGAACCCGGTTCCTTGGGCGGCGATCTCGCCCGTGCGGAGGCGACCCATCTCTTGCTCGTGGCGGAGGAACGCGAGGACCACGGCGGCGCCGTCGAGGTGTTGGGGCCCGCCGACGCGCTTGAAGTCGGTCGTGGCCTCCTGAGCCATGTGAAGGGCGAGCTGACGGTAGAAGAAGTCGGAGTGGGCCATCGCAGCCGAGGCGTCGGAGGCGGAACCGAGCATGCGCTCGTATTCGTTGGGTGCGGGACCGTTCGGGGGAGCCTCGGCCAAGTCCGACGGAAGTTCCCGCCCGAGGATAAAACGGTTGGGACTGGGTCCAGGAGCCATATTGGCCATGTTTGCGGCCTGTCTCCTGAGGCGGTTGACATGTATAGTTTGCTGTTTCGGGCTCTAATTTACCTGCAAATCGACCGAAAACAGCCGGTCGCGGGCACTATAGGGATGGACGAGATGCGATCCCAGGACACGGCCGGGTCGTCCCGAACGTCTCGTGCACCGGTCGACGAGCTGGCGCATACGGTCCGGAGCTTCTGATTCAGGCCAAACAACGGTGTAATGCAGCACGCCGCCAGGGGCGACGTGGTTCCAGGCGGTCTCCAGGATCGCCTCCCCTGCGTGGGGGAGATTGACAGCGGCCCGGTGAAAAACCCCCAGCAGAGGGAGGGCGTCGCGGGCGTCGCCCTCCAGAACCTCGACCCGCTCCGTGACCTTGTTGAGGGCGAGGTTCTCCCGAAGCAAGTCCAACGCGCGCGGGTTGAGGTCCACCGCCACGATCCGCTTCGCCAAGGCGAGTTTGGCCGCGAGGACGGTGAAAGGTCCGACGCCGGCCGTCGCATCGACGAAGGTCTCGCCCGGTCGGATCGCTTTGGCGACCCGAATGTGCTCGTTCGCCAAGCGGGGCGAAAAGTAGGCGGCGGCGAGGTCGACATGGAACTTGGCGCCGTACTCCGAATGGACGGTTCGGGTCCGGTCTTCACCGGCGAGGATCCGGAGCGTCCGGATGCGCAACGGTCCCTCCACCCCGTCATCAGAGAACACGGCCCGCAGGTTCGGATGGGCCTCGAGGATCGCGCGGCCGATCTCCCGGTCGTGGCCGGCGAGCGCGGTCGGGATTTTGATCACGACGAGGTCCCCCACGATGTCGAAGCTCGAGGGCAGCTGCGACCGGAGTCCAGCCGGCACGTTGACACGCTCCTTGTAGGATCCCGGTTGCCGCGTGGCTTCGAACTCGGCCACTTCGACCGTCGAACCGGGCAGTAGTGCGTCGATGGGTTGCGAGATGGGAATGAGGAGCGTGCCGTCGCGTCTACCAAGTTTTAAGTCGCTCCGTCCGATGCCGTGAGAAGCGACGAATTGTCGCGCTTCTTCGCCCCGCGCGATCGGGACGACGAGCGCGTACGACGTGACCACGAGGTTCGCCAATTGTGGGCGGGTTAATATTTGTTGGATTGGGCCTCGCGGGGCTGCAAGACATCACATTGCGCGGACTCGATGCGGTCCGTTCCTCAGACATCGTGGTCGCGGAGTTCTACACGAGCCACGTGATCGGCGCCGAGGTGAGCGAGATCGAGGCTCTCGTGGGCAAGAAGATCCGCGTGCTGACACGCGAGGACGTCGAGCTCGGCGCGGACAAGCTTCTTCAGGAGGCGCGCACCCATGTCGTCGCGTTCCTGGTCGCTGGAGATGCGATGTCCGCGACGACGCACCACGACCTTCGTGCCCGTGCGGCCGACCTGGGCATCCCGACGAAGCACATCCCCGGTGTGTCCATCTTCACCGCGGCCCCCGCGGCGGCCGGGCTGCAGATCTACAAGTTCGGACGAACAACGACCATTCCTTTCTCCGAGGGCAAGTACCAGCCCGAATCCTTCTACGACGTCATCCGGGACAACAAGAAGCGGGGGCTTCACACCTTGGTTCTCCTCGACATCCAGGCTGACAAGCAACGCTACATGCGCGTCTCCGAAGCCGTCGAGAGCCTCCTGGCGGTCGAGGCCCGGCGCGGCGAGAAGGTCGTCGAGCCCGGGACACTCATTGTGGGCCTGGCGCGCGTCGGATCGGCCGACGAGCGCGTCCTCGTGGAGCCCGCGAGCGCGTGGAAGACGACGACGTTGGGACCGCCTCTCCACTGCTTGATCGTCCCCGGAACGCTCCATTTCCAAGAGGAAGCGGCGCTTGCGCGGTTGGGTCCCGGCGCCTCATCTCGCAGCGTTTAACTAAGGCGCGTCGCGATACGACGATGGATGGGAAGTCGCCCCGGCGAGCAGATTGGGATCATCTACGGTCACGTCGAGGCGACCGAGTTCCAGTTCGCAGCAAGCGACCCGACCGTGAAGCGGCTCGATTACATCAGCGCCGAACACCCATCGGGGTTGGCGCTCGGCCAGGTCGTCGACATCCAGCGTCGCTCCCAACTCTCCTTCGAAGAAGCCGTCCAATTGCCAAAAGGTGGCACCGTCGCCGGCGACTACGTTTCTTGCAAGGTGCGGATCATCGGTACACGCGACGAACGCGGCATCCTCCAAACCCCCAAGGCGCCCTTCAAGGCGGGCGCCGAGGTGCGCCGCGCGACGCCGAACCTCATCTCGCGCGTCCTGGGCATCGCGAGCGACCCCGACAAAGGAGCCTACTTGGGCTACCTCAAGGGCACGGACTGCCCCGTCGTGTTGGACATCAACAATCTCGTGCAGAAACACGTGAGCGTCCTCGCGCGCACCGGAGCCGGCAAGTCCTACACGGTCGGCGCCCTTATCGAAGAGCTTCTCAAGAAACGGGTGCCGATCGTGGTGATCGATCCCCACGGCGAATACACGACCTTGTCCAGCCCCAACATCGAACCGCGCGAGATCGACTTGCTCATCAAGTTCAACCTCAAGCCGAAATCGTTCGTCGGACACGTCGACGAATACGTGTTGGAGAAAGCGTCGCCCGGCAAGAAACGTCTCGAACTCGAAGGCACCGGGCTGGAAGCGCGCGAGATCATTGACCTATTGCCGGGAAAGGTTTCCCCCGCCCAGTCGGGCCTCCTCTACCAGGCGATCAACGAGATCCGGAAGGTCAAGAGCGATTACACGTTCAACGAGATCATCAACGAGGTCCAGAAGAACCCCTCGAACGCCAAATGGCCTCTCGTCGGTGCGCTCGAGACGCTCGAAGCGACCAAACTGTTCTCGGAGAAAGGCACGGCCGTCGACGACCTCGTGGTTCCGGGAAACTGCACGATCATCAACCTGAAGGGATCCGCTCCGGAGATCCAGGAGACCTGCGTCGCCCGGCTTGCCAACAGCCTGTTCGAGGCTCGCAAAAAAAACAAAGTGCCGCCGTTCATGTTTGTCGTCGAGGAAGCTCACAACTACTGCCCCCAATCCGGCGCGTCCGGCGGCACCGCCCTCTCCACCGATGTGCTTCGCACCATCGCGAAGGAAGGCCGCAAGTTCGGAATGGGACTCCTCATCGTGTCGCAGCGACCCGCGAACGTCGACAAGACGGTCCTGTCGCAATGCAACACGCAGATCATCATGAAGGTCACGAACCCGAACGACCTCAAGGCGATCACCGCGAGCGTCGAAGGGCTCACTGGGGACTCGGCGGATGAGATTCAACGACTCGACGTCGGAGTCGCCATGGTGGCGGGGGCGCAACTCGCCCAACCGGTGCTCGTCGAGGTCCGCACACGACAGACCAAGCACGGTGGACGCTCCGTCGATGTCCTCGGAAACGAACCCGAACCGGAACCCGAGGCTCCGGAACCGATCATCCGTACGCTCCCGCCTTCGCCCGTGAAACTCGAAGACCTGCCCAAGGTCGAGCACGCGTTGCGCGAAGCCCACGAGGCCCCGCCCGAAGTCGCCGAGGCACCCCTCGTCACCGAGCCGCAAGTCGGCCGCCCGAAGCAGCCCCGGCCTTGGGGTCCAGAAGAACATCCCGAACCGCCCCTCGTCGACGGGGAGATCATCGAAGAACCGGAACCGTACCGCCCGATCCCGCCCCGACCCCCCGTCGCCTTGCCGAAACGGGAAGCATCTGACATTCCCGCCGCCGCCCTCGTCCAAACCGAGGTCGAGGAGGAAGACGAGCGCGATCAACGACTGCGTCCGTCCCTCGAGCCCGACGACGTCCTAGTCCACCGCGTGCTGGTACGCGTCGGCTACCAAACCTCCTCATCCCGCGAAGCGATGGGCAAAGTCCGGGACCTCGCGAAAGGCCTTCCCGAGATGTCCCCCGACGACTACGTGCGCGGATTCGCCAAGATCGGCCGCAACTACTGCTACCCGTCCCATCCCGAATGCGGCCCCTGCCCGCTCCTGCGGACCTGCCGACTAGGAATGGAACGCCTCGGACGCGGCGAGGTCCATGAGGGTCGATGGGGGCGAAAACGCCGATGACCCACCAAATTCCGCCGAAACTCTTGGACCACTACTTCGATCTCACCAAGAAGGCGTTGGCGAAGGCGAAGATCATCGCGCCCGAGCGAAGCCACCTTCACAAGATCGCACAAGATTTCCGTCAGATGGCGGAATCCTACTACAAAGACGCGCAACATTTTCGCAAGGAAGGCGACAGCGCTCGCGCCCTAGGCGCCGTGTACTATGCCCACGCCTGGCTTGATGCCGGCGCACGACTCGGCGCGTTCGACGTCGGCGGCGATGACGAATTGTTCACTCTCGCCGAATGATCACGCGGCGTGAAGCCGAGACGTGACGGCCGGACCCCGTGTCATCGAGACCTGCGCGTCGACGACGCAGATGGCGGCCATGTTGACGATGTCCTCGACCTCATCCCCGCGCTGACAGACGTGTACCGGTTTGTTCATCCCCTCGAGGATCGGACCGACCGTGTTCGCGTTCGCCAATCGTTGAAGAAGCTTGTAGGCTGTGTTCGCGGATTCGAGACTCGGGAACACCAACACGTTCGCGGACTCTTTCAGGCTTGAAAACGGGTAGGTTGTCTGGAGGATCTCCGGCACGATCGCTGTGTCGGCCTGCATTTCCCCATCGACCATCAGGTTCGGGTCCCGCTCCTTCACCAGTTGGGCCGCGCGAGCGACCTTTCGCGCAGCAGGGTGTTGGCTGGATCCGAAGTTGCTAAACGAGAGCATGGCGACGCGTGGTTCGACCTCGAACTTGCGCGCGATGCGAGCGCCCGCGAGGGCTATCTCCGCAAGGTCTTCCTCGTTAGGATCGATGTTGACGGTCGCGTCGGCCAAGAACAGGACGCGGTCCTCGAAGCTCAGCATATAGCAGCCCGTCACCTTGTGACAGTCGGGGCGCGTGCCGATGACCTCCAACGCGGGTCGAAGGGCGTCTTGGTAATGGAACGCGACGCCGGAGATGAATCCGTCCGCGTCACCCATCTCGACCATCATTGCGCCGAAATAGTTCCGGTTCCGAAGGAGTTCCTTCGCTTCTTGGCTCGTGACACCCTTGCGGGCGCGCTTCGCGACGAGAGCGCGGACGTATTTTTCGCCGCGGGATGTGAGCACTTCGGCCCAGGGATCGACGACCTCGGCCTGGAAATCGAGGTTCAGTTCCGTCTTGCGCTGGGCGATGAGTTTCGGATCCCCGAGTAGGACGGGGAACGCGATCCGTTCGTCCGTGAGGACTTGGCACGCGCGAAGCACCTTGTCGTGCATGCCTTCGGCGAACACGAGACGCTTCGGCCCTTGCTTGGCCTTGTTGAGGATGACCCGCATCATCTCGTATTGTTTTCCGAGCCGGGCCTCGAGCTCGTCCTTGTATTTCGTGAGGTCGAGCATCTTACGGGCGGCGCCCGTCTTCATGGCGGCGTCGGCCACTGCCGGCGTGACCCAGAGAAGGACGCGCGGATCAAGCGGTTTCGGGATCAGGTACTCGCGACCGAACTGGAGGCTGCTCAACCCGTAAGCGCCGAGCACACTGTCGGGAACATCTTCGCGGGCGAGTTTCGCCAAGGCGTTGACGGCGGCGAGCTTCATCTCGTCGTTGATCTCCTTCGCACGCACGTCCAATGCCCCGCGGAAGATGAAGGGGAAGCCGAGGACGTTGTTGACCTGGTTCGGGTAGTCACTGCGTCCGGTCGCCATGATGACGTCCGGCCGGGCGCCGACCGCATCCTCGTATTTGATCTCGGGATCCGGGTTTGCGAGGGCGAACACGATGGGGTCGCGGGCCATCGAACGGACCATCTCGGGCGTCACGATGTTCGGAGCGGACAGCCCCATGAACACGTC
Organism: uncultured Halobacteriales archaeon; assembly: GCA_964408365.1. Lineage (GTDB taxonomy): Archaea > Thermoplasmatota > E2 > JACPAO01 > JACPAO01 > JACPAO01. The sequence goes on from CAYOZB010000143.1 coordinate 7,975, forward strand.
CGCGCCCTTGAGCGCCTCGGCGAGCGAGCGTGCCTTGGTGTCGTGCGCGAACGCTTCCTTGTAGGGGTTCATGTTCTCTTTGCGTCCCTTGTAGACGACGCCGAGCGTGTCGACAAAGGTGACGTGTTCCCGTTTGACCCCGACTTTGAGGTAGAGGTTGGCGGACGCGATGCCGGCAGCGCCGGCTCCGGAGATGGTGACGCGGACGTCCCCGGGCTTCTTCTTCACGAGATCCAACGCGTTGAGGAGCGCCGCAGTCGTGATGATGGCCGTTCCGTGTTGGTCATCATGGAACACGGGGATCTTCATTATTTTTTTGAGCTTCTCCTCGACGTAGAAGCACTCGGGCGCCTTGATGTCCTCG
>CAYOZB010000144.1:0-8300 GCA_964408365.1 uncultured Halobacteriales archaeon
CGGATCCGGATCGGGATGTTCTTCATCGACACCGGCTCGACGGTACGCGGGTGAAGGATCTTCGCTCCGAAATTCGAAAGTTCGGCGGCTTCCTCGTAGCTCATCTCCGGGATGCGTCGCGCGTTCGGCACGACGCGCGGGTCGGCCGTCATGAAGCCCGTGGTCTCCTTCCAAACTTCGAGCACGTCCGCATTGACGGCGTTGGCGATGATGGCCGCGCTGAAATCGCTCCCCCCTCGGCCGAGGATCGTCGTGTGGCCGCGCTTATCCGCGCCGAAGAACCCGGTCACGACGGGCACCGCGCCGTTCGCCTTGGGTAACAATCGTTCCTTGAGGTTGCGCTCGGTCGTCGCGAGGTCCGGCGAGGCCCAGCCGAACGGGCCGTTCGTCGCGATGCCGAGCTTGTCCGCGTCAAAGGGTTCCGACGCGAGGCCGAGGTCGTTGAGGTAGGCGGAGAGGATGCGGGCCGAGAGCCGTTCGCCGAAGGAGAGCGCGAGGTCTTGCGCGCGAGGCGTCAATTCTTCCGTGTACACGATCCCGAACAGGAGCCGGGCCAGGTGGTCGATGGTCTTCGTGACGGCGTATTGGCAGTTCTCTTTGATCTCCGGTTGCTGCAACCCGACGGTGGAGTCGCCGTGGACTTTCCGGAGTTCGGAGATGAGGATGTGCGCCCGCGCCTCATCGCGCGTGATCGGCTCCAAGTTGTTCATGATGGCGTCCGTGACGCCTTTAAGCGCGGAGGCGACGACGATGCGTTGGCCCGGCTCGGCCTTGATGACTTGGGCCGCGTGACGCATCGCGGGGGCGTCTTGGAGGCCGACGCCGCCGAATTTCATCACTTTGATCGTGGGACTCCCTCCTCGTAGTACGCCAAGCCGCGTTTCATGAACTGAATAAACCGTTCCGGGTTCCGGGCGGCGATGACCTTGCGCAGTTCGTCGACGGCCTGTTCCATCCGGTCAAGGATCTGTGACGTTTCCGGGTTCATTTTCTGGATCTCGAAGTAGAGGCGCGGATTCTCGCGGGCGACTTCTCGCGACACGTCGACCTGTTTCCGGAACGTGGTGGACGCCAAGGGTTCGAGTTTGCTGAATGGGATCTTTCCTCGCGCCAACGTCTCGTTGAATGCGAGGCTGGTCGCGTGGGAGAGCCCGAGGAGTTCGGCCATGAACGCGTCGTGCTCCTCCACGGGCATCTCGTGGATCTTCACGGTGGTGGTGTCGAAGAGACTGCGCGCGTGCTTCACGGCTGCCGCGTTACCACAGTCCATCACGACGACGTTTCGTCCGATAAGGACTTCTGCGGACGGCCCGAACATCGGGTGGATGCTCGCCACCTTGGTCCCGTCCTGCGCGAGTTGACGCAGGACCTTCACGGAGTCGCCCTTGATGCTCGCGATGTCCGCCACCAGGGTCTTCGGGCCGGCGCGCTCCGCGGCCTTCGGAAGCACCGCGGGAATGGTCGATGGTGGCGTGGCGACGAGAATCAGGTCGAGTTCGGCGTCCTTCGGCGGGAGCGCGTACCTGGACGGTTTCGGATCATCGACGAACACTTCGTAGCCTTGGCTTTCGAGGAACCGCGAGAACCAGCCGCCCATCAACCCGGCGCCGCCGACGATGAGGGCGCGTCGGCCACCGCGCGCGGAACGTTTCACGTGCTCTCGTTCTTGCACTGTGACGGCGGACTCGATGAGCATCCGGACGAGCGTACGGACCCGGTCGATGTTGAGTCCGAGGCCAATGCCCGTCTTGACGGCGTGCTCGAGAACGGCTTTCTCGATCTCGAAATTCTGCAACGGCAACCCCTGTTCGTGTTTGATGGCGCCGATGCGTGCCGCCGCGTCGTCGCGTTCCTTCCACAGGGCGAGCATCTCCTCGTCGATCTCGAGTATTCGGGAGCGGAGCTTGTCGAGTTCGGTCACTTGCGCGCCTCCTCGAATTTAAGTTCCGCAAGCCGGCGAAGGAGAAGATCGAAGGCGACGATGGCCGCCGCGTTCTCCACCACAACCACAGCGCGGGGGACGATGCAGGGATCGTGGCGGCCTTGTGTGGCGAGTTGGGCCGGTTTGAGCGTGATGAGGTCGATGGTCTCTTGGGGTGCGATGAGGCTGCTTGTTGGTTTGAATGCGACGCGGAACGAGACGACGTTGCCGTCGGTGATGCCGCCGACGACACCGCCTTGCTTGTGCGATAAGGTGCGCGGTTTGCCGCCGACGATGCCGATCGGATCGTTGGATTCGGTCCCTTTCATTCGGCTCAGTTCGAACCCTTTGCCGAACTCGACTCCTTTCACGGCCGGGATCCCAAAGAGGAGTTTCCCGAGTTCAGATTCGAACGATTCCGCGTGGTATGCGCCGAGGCCGGCGGGGAGTCCGCGGATGCGGCAGTGGACCACGCCGCCGACGCTGTCGCCTTTGTTTCGCGTTTTGAGGATGAGGTCTCGCATCTTGGCGGCGAGTTTCGGATCGGGGCAGCGGACGTCGTTGCCCTCAGTGTTCTTCGCCACGTCGTCCCACTCGGGCTCTTTTGAGAGTCGGAGGCCGCCGATCTCGTCAGTGAAGGCCTGCGTCTCCGCTTGGTAGCGTCGCAGTCCGAGTCGTGCTAGGGCACCGGCCGCGGTGAGTCCGAAGGTGAGTCGTCCGCCGAAGTGTCCGCCGCCGCGTCGGTCGGAGAAGCCGAAGAACTTCAATTCGGCCGACAAGTCGGCATGCCCAGGTCGGGGGATGTTCGCTTCGTACTTCGACGAGTCTTTGTCCTTGTTGGATGCGTAGAGGCAGATCGGGGCGCCCGTCGTCATTCCATTGTGGACGCCGGAGAGCAGCTGCAACGTGTCGGCTTCTTTGCGTTGCGTCGTGACGGCGGATTGGCCGGGACGTCGTCGGTCGAGCTGCCCTTGGATGTACACTTCGTCGAACGGGATCCCTGCGGGGCATCCGGTGATGAGCGCGCCGACGCCAGGGCCGTGGCTCTCACCGAACAAGGTGACGCGGAACAACGTGCCTACCGCGCTCATGCGACCACGACCTCCGGGGCGACCCGCTTGAGGTCCATAAAGAAGCCGGGATAGCTTTTCGCGACCACATTCTCATCCGGCAACATTGATTCCCCGTTGGACGCCAACGCGAGGATGCTCATGGCCATCGCGACGCGGTGGTCGCCGAAGCTTTGGATGGTCGTTGCCCGCGGTTTGCCCCCGACGACCTCGAGCCCATCGGGCAATTCCTTGACGCCAATGCCGGCCGCTTCGAGATTGACGGCCATAGCGTGGATGCGGTCCGATTCTTTCGCGCGAAGATGCGGAGCTCCGACCAACCGGGTGCGGCCGCGCGCACAGGCCGCGACGATAGCCAATACAGGGAACAGGTCGGGGGTGGCGCCGACGTCGATCTCGGTGCCGACCAATTCTGCGCCTTTGACGTCGACGGCACGATCGGCAGATTCGATCCGGACCCCGAGGCTCCGCAACTGTTCGACGATGCGTCGGTCGCCCTGGGGATCGTCACGGGCGAGGTTCTCGACGTTGAGGCCGCTGTTCGTGATGGCGGCCGCTGCAAGGAAGAACGCGGCGGAGGAAAAGTCCCCGGGCACATCGTAGGGTTTTTGGCGGACGCGTTGGGAGCCGCGGATCTGGAACACGCTACGGTCTTCCCGGATGTCGACGCCGTGGTGACGCAACTGGTGGAGCGTGATGTCGACATAGGGTCGAGACGTGATGGGACCCTCGATCCGGATGGTGGTGTTCTCTGGCGCGAGAGGGCAGGCGAGCAGTAGCGAACTCAAGAATTGGCTCGATACGTCGCCTCGAAGCGTCGCCTCTCCGCCCTTTAGAGGCCCTTCGATGGTGAACGGGGTGGTCGTGTCGCCTGCGGGGATCTTCGCGCCAAGTTGTCGCAACGCGTCCAGGAGAGGTTGCATGGGTCGCTTGGCAAGACCCGGGGCGGCGGTGAACGTGGTCTTGGCGGGTTGCAACGCGGCGAAGCCGGCCATCAGTCGGAGCGTCGTGCCGGATTCGCGCGCGTCGAGCGCGTCGCGCGACGGACGGAACGTGCCGCCAATGCGGATCTCATGCGGAAGGACCGTGGAGAGGAATCCGAGTCGCATCAAGCAGTCGAGGGTCGCTTGGGTGTCGCTGCTCTCCAACGCGTGCCGGATGCTTCCGTTCCCGCTCAAAGCGGCCAAGAGGAAGGCGCGATGCGTGTGTGACTTCGAGGATGGCGCGCTGAGGACGCCGGAGACGCGTCCGGGGTGGATCCGGAGCGTCACGCCTTCACCCCGCGTCGGATCGGCACCACGAAACTGGACGGGTACGAAGCTTGCAAATCGTTGAGCAACGCCCGCGGACCGAGGGCGATCTCAGCCGGACCTTTCCCGCTCAACCCGGCGGCCCACGCTCCTTCCCGGATGGCTTCGAACGTGAATTTTGTTTCGTGGCCAAGGACCCCGGCGTAGGCGGCGCTGTTGAGGATCATCGCCTTGTCGTACTCCCCGGCTTTGGCAAGGTCCCACGCTTCCTTCACCAATCCGCGTACGCTCGAGAAATCCACGTTGCGCACGTCGGAGGTCCTGAGACGCACATTCGGCACGTTCACCAAGGCCGCGACGTTTCGCGGCAGTTCGCCTCGGTGCAGAAGCCGGAACCGTTTGTTGTCAGTGACGACCGCGCCGCCTAAGAGGCACGCCGCGGCGTCGTCGTACGCGCCGGTGATGGAGGTGCCGGAACGCAATCCGGCCCTCGCCGCGCTTTTGAGGAGCCGCGACGCGGGCCACTTGGCATCGTGCGCATCCAACGTGGCGCGGATGACGGCGACGGACACTGCGCTGGAGGATTTGAGTCCCCGCTCTGGCGGGATGTCGGATTCGATGTCGATCAGATGCGGCTGTCTCTTACCAAGCGCAACACACACTTGTCGTGCCGATTCGATGGCGAGTTTGGCGGCCCGCGCGTCGAGGTCTCCGTCGTGGTTGGTGACCACCCACTGGCCGGCTTCCTCGACGGTGGCTTTCACTTGAAAATCGAGGCCGAAGGCGGCGCCTTTGCCGGTCGCGATGGCGTTGACGATTGTCCCGGCCCCGCCGGAGGTCCCGGTGCCGGTCATGCGGCCACTCCCAACGCTGTTGCCATGACGGTCCGTGGCGCTTTGCGTTTCGTCCAGAATTCGTAGGCGAGGCAGCCTTGCTCGAGGAGAAGTTCGCGACCGCCCGCAAAGGGAAGCTCGTTCTTCATGGCCGCTTGGCTCCAGCTGGTTGCGCCGTCGCGGTAGTGAAGGTCGAAGAGCGCTCCGCGGTACCCGTTGATGGGGACGGGATCGTCGACCCGGGTTGCGTTCACGAGCACGTCGAACTCGTCCACGGACGCGTTGATGCCCGTGAGGGTCGTCGTCGCAAGAGCCAATCGCGTAGCGAGGCGTCGAAGTTGTTCGCCGTTGCGCCCGGCGACCGTGACTTCGTACCCGGCGAGCGAGCCGGCGACGGCGCGGGCCGCTCCACCGGTTCCGGCAACGAGCACCCGTGCGCCCGGTTTCGCTAAGCGAGAGAGGACCGCGCGTGCGCCGAGTCCGTCCGTGTTGTGGCCGACGGCTTGACCGTCGTCGATGCGGATCGCGTTCACGGCTTCGGCGCGTTCGGCTTCGGGGGATTTCGATTGGACGAGGTCGAAGGCCGCGTCCTTGAGCGGCGTGGTGATGCTGAGGCCGCCCAGCGTCAAGTCGTTCGCGCGTTCGAGCAGCATCTGGAGTTCCAGGCCGGATGTGATGCGCAGGGAGCCGTACACGGCGTCCGCTTGGTCGTGTTGGAATGCTGCGTTGTGCATCTTCGGGGAGAGGGAGTGGGTGACCGGGTCGCCGGCGACGAGGTAGAGTGTGCCTGCGGGTGCGGGGTTGCCCCAATGTGCAAGGGTTTGGCGGACATCACGAAGCGCCGGTTGGCCGGGGGCGTTTGTGCGTCCGCCGCCGTAGACGAAGTGGGCGCCGAGAAGCTGCGTGAGGGCGCGTGGGAATTCGCCGAGGCCCATGATGGCGAACCGTCGTCCCTGCTGTTGCAGTCGGCGGCACGCGGCGAGCAAGATGAGCGTGTCGGCGAGGGATTGGGTCTTGGCGGCGAATTTGAAGAGGGCACCGTTTCGGGTGATCTCGTCGGCCATGCGAAGGATCGTGCCCAGGGAAGGAGTGGCGCGGAACTCGTGTCGCGAGCGGATCATGCGTTCTTCGGGGCCCGGGACGGTCGTCGGCCCTTCCACGTCGATGTGCTCGAACCCGTTCTGCAGGCAGTCCTCGAGGATCTGGAGTCGGTCGTGTTCGGCTCCGGTGAAGTTGCCGCCGTCGCCGGGACGTCGAACGGTTCCCACCAACGGTTTGGTCGTGAGTGCGCGCAACGCGGCGGGCGAGACGGGTCCGGTGCATGCGTCGAATCGGATCTCGTACGCGTCGGCGACGGCGTCCAGTTCGGTGATGGCGGCTTTGAGATGCTCGAGGTCCGGCTCGAGCAGGGTCGCGATCATCATTGCTCGCGGATCGTCTCCTCGACCTTCATGCCGAAATGGCGTGCGCCGGTTTCGAGCCGCATGAGGACTTTGTCGCCCGGCTTGAGTTTCGCAACACTTTTGGGGCGTCCTTGCGGCGTCGTGAGTCGGATCGTCTCCGCGTTCTGGAGGATGACGTTGAATTTGCGTTTCTTCGCTTCCGCCTCGACGAGGAGCAATGGTCGTGTCTCGATCTTGGCGCGTCCGACGGTGACCTCGCGTCGCTCGCCGTTCGGCTTGACGGCAAACAGTCGTTGTCCGGCGCGCAGTTCGCTGAGGTATTTCGTCGCGTCGCCGCTCAATACGTAGGAGTGGATGGCGCCGGCGTTCACGCGGAAGGGCCGTGCGGCGACGTATTCGGTCTCGATCGTTTCGGCCGCGACGAGGAAGAATCCGTGGCTGCCGCTTCCGATGAGCAATCCTTCGCCGGGTTCGAAGAGGTTGGTGGTGTCGACGCAGACCCGCTCTCCCATGCCGATGGGCTCGACGCGGGTGACGGTTCCGACGACAAGCTCGGTCCGGGACGGCGACTGCGAAGCAAGGAGTTCCTTGTACGCTTTGAGTTCCGTGATGGAACGTGGGCGGACGACGATGCCGTCGACGCCTTTCTCCATCGTGGTGAAGAACAGTTCCGCTTCCTGCGGCGTGCGAGCGACCGCGTAAAGTTTTGTTGCTGTCCCCAAGGCGGCGATGAGGTTCTCGAGCGGGATGACTTTCCAATCGGTGGTCTCGACGACGACCATGTCGCGTTTTCCTTTGAGTGCGCGGACGCGGTGTTCGTCCTCGCGGCTCGCGATGCGCACGAACTCGCCGATGATGCTGCCGTTGTGGTGGATCTTGTCGCCTTCGAGCCGGAGTTCTTCGATCCGTCCGAGCCCGGGCAATGGTTTCTCGAGGAGGAACCGTTGGAACCCTTCCTCGACGGCCTTCGCGGCGACCTTGCGGTCCTGGGTCTGGATGAGGATCTCCTTCGGCATCAGGTCTTGACTTCCTTGAGGACCTTCTGCGCTGCTTTGGCGTCGACGCCGTCGTAGATGATGCGCGCCAACGCTTCGGTCATGGCGCGGGGACGTTTGCTTTGCCACACGTTTCGTCCGATGCTTGCGCCGGCCGCGCCGCCGCGCATCGCGCCGTGCACGAGTTCGAGGATCGCGGCGTCGGTGTCCGCTTTGGGCCCGCCGGCGACGAGGACGGGGATCGAGACGGTGCTGGTGACGTCGCGGAACGTTTTCGGGTCGCCCGTGTAGACGGTTTTGACGATGTCGGCGCCGAGTTCTTCGGCCAATCGCGCCGCGTGGGCGACGACCTCGGGCTTGAAGGGATCCTTGATGGTGGGTCCGCGCGGGTACATCATGCACAACACGGGAAGATCGAACACCGACGCATCGGTGACGATTCGGGCGAAGTCTTCCAGTTGGTCGGGTTCGGTGAGCGAGCCCATGTTGACGTGAACGCTCACTCCGTCGGCTCCGGTGCGCAGGACTTCTTCGACGCTGGCGACGATGCGTTTGTCGTTGCCGTCTTGGGCTTTGTCGGTGGAGCTGCTGATGTGGACCATCAGTCCTGCTTTGGATTCGGCCGCGAGGTAGTTCTTGACGAGGCCTTTGTGCAAGACGATCATCGAGGCGCCGCCTTGGTCGACTTCCTTGATGGTGGCGGTCGGGTTCTCGATTCCTAGGATGGGTCCGACGCTCACGCCGTGGTCCATGGGGATGCTGAGGTAGAGGCCTTCGCGGGCGATGCGTCGGATTCGGAGCGTTTTGCCGGTCATGGTTGGTTCACTG
>CAYOZB010000145.1:0-8114 GCA_964408365.1 uncultured Halobacteriales archaeon
CCGATGCTCGACGCCTACGACATGCTCCTTGAGGACTTCAAGTGGCTCGGGGGCTCCCCCGATTTGGTTTTTTGCGCCTCCGACCGGATCGACATCTACTACGACTACGCCCAGCAGGTCATCGACAAGGGCCACGCGTACGTGTGCCGATGCGCGCAAGAGACCTTCAAGGCCCTCAAGGACAAAGCGGAACCGTGCCCGCACCGTCTCCAATCAGCCGAGGAGAACCTTCGCGATTGGGCGAAGATGCTCGACGGCTCCTTCCAGCCCGGCGAAGCCGTCCTGCGCATCGCCACCGACATCAAACACCCCGACCCGGCGCTTCGGGATTGGGTCGCGTTCCGCATCCTCAACGAAAAACATCCGCGCGTCGGCGACAAGCACCGTGTGTGGCCGCTTCTCGATTTCCAGAGCGCCATCGAGGACCGGCTCCAGGGCGTCACGCACATCATGCGCGGGAAAGACCTCATCGACAGCGAGCACAAACAGACGTTCATCTACCGTTACATGGGCTGGACCTACCCGACGACCGTCCACTGGGGACGCGTCTCGATCCACGAGTTCGGCAAGGTCAGCAAATCCCTCCTCGCAGAAGGCATCAAGAGCGGCAAGTTCCGCGGATGGGACGACGTCCGCCTGCCCACATTGGCCGCGATGCGTCGACGCGGCATCCGCCCCGACGCCATCCGCAATTTTTGGGTCAGCCTCGGCCTCACCGAAAAAGACGTGGCCGCATCGATGGAGAACGTCGAAGCCGAAAACCGCAAACTCGTCGAACCGGAGGCGAACCGGTTCTTCTTCGTCGCCGACCCTCAACCACTCGAGATCGACGAACTGCCCGCCGAAGGTCTTCTTGGACACGCGCCTCTTCACCCGGAGCATCCGGAGCGCGGCAAACGCACGGTGAAGTTCCCCGCGCCGCGCGCGAAGATCTTCCTCGATAAGAAGGACCACGACGCGTTGCGAAAGGACGAGGTCCTGCGGTTGAAGGATCTTGGGAACGTCCGGTACGTCGGCGACAACAAAGCGGTCTTCGCCGGCAACGACCTCGGCATCCTCCGACAAGGCGCCCGCATCGTCCACTGGGTGAACGCCGTCGCGGGTGCGACGGTCCCCGTCGATATCCACATGCCCGATGACGAAGGCACGACCGTCAAAGGCGTCGCCGAGACCGACTGCGTCCGAGACCTTGGAAAAGTGATCCAGTTCGAACGGTTCGGTTTCGTCCGCCTCGAAGGCGACCACCGGGGAAGGCTCCAGGCGGCGTTCACACACGTCTGAACCCTTCCGACACGGCCGCCGCTTTCTGACGCCATCACATACATAAGGGCGCAAGGGGGCTCTGAAAAGCGCCACCTTATGATCCAAAAAACGCTCCTTGGGCTTGTCCTCTCCGGCATCCTGGCCGGATGTGTGCAATCGTCCGGTCAATCCGTCGAAACACCCAACGACGAAGGCCTTGAACGTGTCATCGTCAGTGGCACCGTGATTTCGGACGAGCTCTTCCCCGTCCAAAACGCCGAAGTGCGGCTCCTGCCAGCAAACCAATCCACGTTCACGGACGCTGCGGGGACCTTCGTGTTCCTTGACGTCGCCCTCGGATCGTACACCATCAACGTCACCGCGCTCGACTACGAGGGCAGTTCTCTCGCGGTCGATGTCCAAGCACCCACGGAAGGCTTGCGGATCTCGCTCAAAGGCATTCCCGGCAAGACACCATACGTTTCGACGATCCCGTTCACCGGATTCGAAGTTTGCAGTTTTGCGGCTGTTTACTCAGCCGGCCCCTTCCCCTTTATTCCGTGCCCTCTTGGACAGGGCCAAACCACGTTCAAGGTTGAAGTCGGACCTGATTGGGCCGCGAACGTGATGGAACTGGACTGGGAGACCAGTGATTCCATGATCTTCGCTACAGCCGTCTCCACGCAAGAAGATCCCAACCGCGCCCCCGGATGCCAGACCGGCGTCGGCCACGACTGGTGCACGGCGATGCTCTGGGGCCCTGCGCCCCTCGCCATTTATTCGCGTCCCAATGACACCGAATACGCGGCGAAATACGCCATCGACGGCAAAGAAGTGTGGCCCGGCGGCCGCAACTTCACCAGCTGGATATTCTCAAACTACAATGGCAACTTGCAAGGCGAAATCAATGGTACGTTCTACGACCAGTGCGTCACCATCAACCGACAGTTCAGCGTTCCCGAGCAGTGGGGCTGCCCATTCGGCATTGGGGTTTCGGTTGGCATAAAGATCCAGTACTACCACACGACGTTCTACATGCAGCCGCCCGCGGGCCGGTTGGAGGATTACACCGCCCTGCCGGACAAGTAGTACCGAAGTCTAGCCGAGCCGCGGCGCGAACGCCTCGAAGCCCAGTACGCTCAGCGGAGCCTTCTCATCCATCGGATCCGACAGGATCGGCAGCACGATCTTCGGAGCCGGCTGACCGCCCGTGTACATGGTGACGCGCCCCGGCGCCGCCGTGCTCTGCGTCGCACTCGCAGGCGCGACGACGAGGGCGATCTTGTGTCCGGCCTCGACGACGTACTCGGTCGGAAGGAGCTCCATGCGCATGTTCACGTCTTGGTTGGCGGGCATCGGCTCGAACTGCTCGTACCCGTTTCGCAATCCGCCGTTGAGCATGCCGAACGTGATCTGCAGTTGAGCGCCCGAAGGCAAGACGTCGTAGAGCCGTGCCTCGTAGTGGGCCGTCGGGGCACCGTCGACTTTGGACGTGAAGAAGAACTCCGGGATGCCCGCGATGTACGTCCGCTCGGTCAATTCGGACGATTCGAACCGGTACCGCGTCGTGCTGCCCGCAGGTCCCGGCGCGGCGACGTACTCATACGCGACGCGGTTCGATGGCGGCTCGCTCTTGAGGGCGCTGCCCGCCATGTCGGGGAACAACACCATGCTTTCCGTGGTCTTCGGCGGCCACGCGTCCATTCCTCGCACCGTGTCGAGGTTCGTGATCGCCTCGGCCTGCGGCCACTCCTCCACATTGGTGGGCGCGTCCAGGAGCCAGCGGGCCATCCACGCGTGGAGCAACAGGTCGAAGTCGCCCCGTGGCGGGTGGCGGTGGAGCCACGGTCCGAACACGCCGATCTTCTCCGTCGGGATCGCATCGAAGAACCGGATCGCTTGGCTGACCTTGACGTTCTGATCGATATAGCCTTGCGTGTACAAAACTGGGACTTGGATCTCGTGGGCTTTGGCGGTGAAGTTGCGGTCGTCGTAGAATTGTCCGTGCACCGCGTTCGGGTCGTTCGCCGCGATCACCATCGGCGCAAGGTCGCAGCCCTGCGTGCGCGCGAGGTTGAACCAGTCCGGCAAATATTGCGGGTCTTCCGGGACCCGCGGGGGCTGGTCCGTCGTCACCGAGTACGCAACGGGGCTTCCGGAGCTTTCGCCGTTCGGGACGCCGCCGTAGTGCCAATCAAAGTACGGGTCGGTCAACCCCGCGACGGTCGCAATGGCGACCAAGCTCGGCGCTTTCTTGACGGCGGCTTCGTGGGGCGTCGTGCCCACGTAGCTTTGGCCGTACATGGCGACCTTGCCGTCGCTCCACGACTGCTTGGCGATCCATTCCACGACGTCGTATTGGTCCTGTTGTTCCTTCGGTCCCCACACTTCGACGCATCCTTCACTGTTGGCAAACCCGCGCACATCGGACACGACGACCGCATAGCCGCGCGGCACCCAGTCTTTGACCCGGACGCTTTGGGTCAGTCCGCCTGCGTCGCGCGTCGGCTGGTTGTAGGGACTCCCGATGTGGATCGTCGGCCACGGGCCTTCGCCGTCGGGCAGGTTGACCTCGACGAACATGCGCGCCCCGTCGATGCTCGAGGGGACACGGTCGGTGAACTGTTTCGCCAACGCGTACTGGATGCGCGGCAAAGCGCCGATGTCGAGGAGCGCGGCGGGTCCGTCGAGGGGTCCGGGCATGAGGTCGAGTTCGAGCAGATACTTGGCCGGGGTCTGGACGCTTCCGCCGCCGATCGCGACCGAGTAGTTGGCGTCGTGGGCGAGTTCCGTGTCGAGGACCGTGACGCCGGAGCAGGTCACGACGTTGCGTGACGCGAGGGTGTTGAGGAGTGCGGCGGTGGAGAAGCACCGGTTGGCGCCGGTCTCGGGTTCGTAGACGGCGAGGCTGCCGCCGGCTGCGGCCACGTCGAACCGTGCACGCATCATGACGACGCTTCCCGGGATGGTCATCTCGTGACGCAGCGGGCCGGAAACGGTGCCTTCCCACACGAGTCGGACGATGCCGCCGGGCAGGACGGTCTGCGAGGCGCCTTCGGCGATGATGGTGCCGACGTCGATGGAGGTCCGGACGCTTCCGCCGATCTTGCGCACCGTCGTGCCTTGCCGATCTTCGGTCTGGGTCTGGAGGCAGCCGGCAAGCAGTAAGCCAAGGACAACGGCGAGAGCGAAGCTTCGCATAAGGGGCCAGTGGAGTGCCCGGCTCAAATCCCTTTGCGTGGACCCGGTGCGGAACAGATGGCCGGTCGGGCCTCCGGGAGCCTCAAAACGCCAGGAGGAGCAGTGGATTCTGGACGCGTCAGGCGTTCACGAGGCGATACACGGCGCCGCCATGGTCGATGACGAGGAGTTCGCCGTCCCCGTCCTCGCCAAACGAGGACAAACGAAGATCCGTATCCAGAAGCTCCAGCCGGTCCCAAGAATCTTCGTCGCGTTCGAGAATCCAGATCTTGCCGTTGCAATAATCACCAAACACGTACCGTCCCTCGAGCTCCGGGATGTTCGCCCCGCGGTACACGTATCCGCCCGTGACCGAGCACGTGCCGTCGGGTCCCGTCGCGTACTCCGCGATCGGACGCACATGGTCCTCGATGCCGTCCGAACGGAACCGGTGGGTTCCTTCGAACACGTTCCAACCATAATTCTCCCCGCCGACGCGCGGCGACCCGGGGCTGTAGTCGATCTCCTCCCACTGGTTCTGCCCGACGTCGCCGATGAAGATGTCGCCGGTCTGTTGGTCGAAACTGAACCGCCATGGGTTGCGAAGACCGTAGGACCAGATCTCGCATCGCGTGCCGTCGCCGAGCTTCGGGTTCGTCGGCGGGCACGTCGGGGCATCCCCGGAAACGTCGAGCCGAAGGATCTTCCCAAGAAGCGTCGTGAGTTTCTGTCCGTTGCTTTGGGGGTCGCCGCCGGAGCCGCCGTCGCCCAAACCCATGTACAGGTAGCCGTCGGGGCCGAACGTGATCATGCCGCCGTTGTGGTTCGCATACGGTTGATCGACCTGGAGGAACACGGTCGACTCGGCTTTGTCCGCTTTCGTGGCGGACGTTGCGTGGAACCGTTCCAACACCGTGTCGCCGTCTTTGTCGGTGTAGTGGACGAACACGTCGCCGTCTGCTTCGAAGTCGGGTCCGAACGCGAGTCCGAGCAATCCGCGTTCGCCGCCGCTGCCGACCCGATCGGTGATGTCGAGGAACGGCGTGCCGAGAACCGTGCCTTGGTTCACGACGCGGATGACGCCTTTCTGTTCGACCACGTATGTGTAGTCCACGCCCCGGTGCACCGTCGCGAACACCGGCGAATCGAAGCCTTCCGCGACCAGTTGCAGCTTGATGTTCAGCTCGGCCGGAGGCGCTTGCTTCGCGCAACCCGTCAACACCGTCAAGAGAATCGTCGCCGCAACAAGAACCGGCACTCGCATCCACGACGCGAAACGGAGCGTGGCCTCTTAGCCCCTCGGGAACCCGCATCGGGTCTCTCTCCTTGCAGCGGTCGGCTAGATAAAGTCGGGACTCGACTGCCGAACCGAATGAAGCAAGTCCTTGTCGCCCTCGTCGGAATCGCCCTGGTCGCCGGGTGTTTGGGCGGACCGTTGGGCGGCGAAAAACCGACGGGCACCGTCTCCATCGTCCGCGGCCAGGACGGAACCGTCGGCGGCGACTACCCCCGCGGCGTCCACCCGTACCCCAACGGCACCGAATGGCCCCAAGGGCTCGAGGGTCCGTTCGAGCGGGAAGCACCGATCTCCATCGTCGTCCCAGGCGAAGGCGGCATCGGACTCCACGGTTGGATCCACCTGCCCAAACTCCCCGAAGGCGTCCTTGCCCCGACCGTCCTCTGGTCCTCCCCGTACTTCGGTCAGACGCAGCTCCCGGGCAACGATCCCTCCTACGACACCGATCCCGTCGTGCCTGTGGGAATGCTGGTAAGCAGCGGGTACGCGGTCGCCATGTTCAACGTCCGCGGCACCGGCCCCAGTGAAGGTTGCTTCGAGTTCTTCGGGCCCAACGAACAGAAGGACCAAGCCATCCTGGTCGAATGGATCGCGCGTCAATACTGGAGCAATGGACGCGTCGGCATGATGGGATTGAGCTACCACGGCACGACTCCGTGGGAAGCCGCCATCAACAACCCCCCAAGCCTGAAAACGATCGTCGTCGCCGGCATGGTGAGCGACCTGTACACGTTCTTCCACACACCCCAAGGAGCCATCTTCACGATCGGCGCACCCTTCTACGGACTCGTCACCGGCCTCGTGAGCCTCGCGCCCACGTCGGACGTGGTCGGGCAATCCGGCATGTTCCGCGGAGCCCCCTCCGTCCCCGGCCGCATCTGCCCCGAGCTCGCCGAAGCCATCGCCACCACCACGGCAGGCACGTTCACGGATCTTCGCGACCAACAATTCTGGTCCGACCGCAACCTCATCAACCATTTCCCCGACGTCACCACATCCGTGTTCCTCACCCACGGGTTCCAGGACAACACCGGCTCCGGACACCAACAACAAGAGGACTACGCGTGGAACGCACTTACCAAGGCCCCCAAGCGCATGCTCGAAGGACAATGGGGACACGAATTCCCCAACACCAACTCGTTCCGCAGCGAATTCGTCATGACCGACTGGTTCGACCGACTCATGCCCTGGCTCGACTTCTGGCTCAAAGGCATCGGCCCGGCGCCACCGTTCATCGAGACACTCGACTACCAAGACGGTACCGGGTCCTGGTACCAGACGACGTCGTGGCCGCCCGCCGACGCACGCGAAGAAGTCCTCTACTTCAACGCCGGCAAACTCGATCTTACCCCCGCGGCGAGCCCGGCATCGTTCCGCTCCACACCTGTCCCGACAGGACCCGACGGCGTCCTTTGCCCCGGACCCGCCGAAGACGCAGAGACCCGCGGACTCGTCTTCGAGACGTCCGCCGACGCGGGACGCTTCGCCCTGGCCGGAAACCCCTACGCTTACGTGCCCATCACGAGCGACCTCCAAGGCGGTTTGGTCGGCGTCCACCTCTACCGGTTGGGCAAAGAATTCTCCTGCGGGGAAAATGGACCCCAAGGCGCTCGGCTCCTCGTCGCGGGCGTCGCCGACCTACGGTTCCATGGCGGCAACATCGTCGGAAAAGACTTCCCCACCAACGTACGCACCGGCGTCCGCATCGACATCTCGAGCCTCGCCGAAGTCATCGACGACGGCGAGCGCCTCGCGGCCGTCGTCAGTTACGGCGACCCAAGCGATCGCACCGGAGCGCCGTTCTACCCCCAGCTCACATTGGTGGCCGGCCAAGATCGTGACGCGCCGCACCTCGTGTTGCCCCTCGTCAGTGGTTCTTTGGGCGGCGCACCGCCGACCATGGACTACCCGGCACGGCCGTTCGTGCCCGTGACCGACTGAGCGATTCGCTCCTTTGCGAAGAAACGCCCTAATCCGGGATTGCCGAGTACGCGGCTGGATCGCTTGGCGCCTCGTTGTGGAAAATGGAAACAAAGAGGTCAAACCGGTATCCGGGGTATCCGATCCCGACCCCGCCGCAGTCTGCGGTGTAGCCGACGACCGTCTGTTGTGACAGGTCGCAGGTGGGTGCGTCGTTGATCTCCTTCTGCAAGTAGCCCGCATCCAAGCCTGTGACCTGCCAGGTGAAGACTTCGGGGTACAGCATTTTCCACTGGACGTACGTCGGATCCAACGGCTTGGCGTCCAATCGCAAGGGGCTTCGGCCGATGCGCCAAAAGAAGCACGAGTTGGTGCTCGAGTTGCCGAACCCACAGTTGGTGTCGTCGTCGGAGATGAGATGCATGGAGGTTTGGCCCGGCCACGTCTGTTCGAGGACGCCGTATTTCCAACTGTC
>CAYOZB010000146.1:0-7987 GCA_964408365.1 uncultured Halobacteriales archaeon
TTGGGTCAGGGAGCCACCTTCGTCGTCACGCTCCGGGGTGCCCCATGACGAGGTCCGAACGGGGGCGCCAGGTGTCATCGGGAACGACATTTTTTATCGAGATGCCAGGTATGGACGACTCGTGAACAAGACCATCGAAGTCTTGATGGTGGACGATGACTCGGGCGATGTCAGGTTGACCCAGGAGGCCCTGAAGGCCGACAAGGCCGACATCCGCATGACGGTCTGCGTGGATGGCCAAGACTGCATGGACTACCTGCGCCGCCTAGGCAAATACGCCAACGCGACGCGGCCGGACATCATCCTCATGGACCTCAACATGCCGCGCAAGAACGGCTTGGAGGCCCTACGCGAGATCAAGGCGAACCCGGACCTGTGCGCGATTCCCGTCGTCATCCTGACAACTAGCGACTCCGACGTCGATGTGTACGCGGCCTTCCGTGAAATGGCCGCCTCCTTCGTCACCAAGCCGGTCGATCTACCCAAGTTCCGCCAAGTCATCCAGGACCTTGGCAAGTACTGGACCCGCGTCAGCCGCGTGCCGCCGAAGTCCCAGTTGGCGCACGTGGGCCGCCGCAATCCTTAACATGATTACCGACATATGTGTCGGTAGAATGGCTGAGCGGTTCTTCGCACTTCCGACACCGGACGCCGAGCACGGCCTAGCTCTCAAGCTCCTCGGCCATGATTCCAGCATCGACCTCGACATCGTCGATGCTCTTGTTGGCCACCCGCATCGGTACTCCGACCTCAAACGACTCCTTCACAATCGTAACGACAAGGTCCTGGACCGTGCCTTGGCGCGCCTTCGCGGCGAGGGCATCATCCAGCAGGGCTACGATGTTCCCCGCAAGCAGAAGCGCTACGCATTGACGACCATCGGCAAACTCGTCGTCTACCGTGTCCACCAATTGCGGCCGCCTCACGAAGCCATTGAAGCGTACCGCCGCGCCCAAGACGCCGCCCAGGCAGCCTAGGCGGCCAGTTTGCACCTCAAGGACATTCCGAATTGGCACGCCATCGTCGACGCGAATTGGCGCCACACAACGGCGTACTTGCTGGCCCTCGGCGGACCCTGCATCACGATCCGTAACAACGAGTTGCGGGCCATCAAGGCAAACCGCGTTCTGATCGGGATGTCAGGGGCCAACCTCGAGGGGTGGACTCCGCCAAAATCCTGGTTCATGGCAGTCATCCCATGTGCAGGCGACGACATGCAACCCCTCATCGATTGGGCCACCAAACACGGCGTCGATGAATCGCGCATCCACTTCTATATCAACCAAGAATCCGACTTGGGCGCCTTCATGACGCAGTGGCACGAAGCCGGCTTCGAAACCGACGGCGCGGACTCCAGCATCACGACTTGGAAGGAACTCCACCACCTCTTCGGGTTGCATCTCAGCAACCGCATCCTGATGGACGCAACGACTCCTCGTTGAGCGCGAACGGGTCGCACCTACGATCCCTGGAATCACGATTCAAGCGCACCCATACATGTTCGGGGGGGGGGGGGGACGCCACACTTTTATTGGGGGTGCCAGGTGGGACCTATGCATGAGCAAGGCCATCGAAGTCTTGATGGTGGACGATGACCCGGGCGATGTCAGGTTGACCCAGGAGGCCCTGAAGGCCGACAACGCCAACATCCGCATGACGGTCTGCGTGGACGGCCAAGACTGCATGGACTACCTGCGCCGCCTAGGCAAATACGCCAACGCGACGCGGCCGGACATCATCCTCATGGACCTCAACATGCCGCGCAAGAACGGCTTGGAGGCCCTACGCGAGATCAAGGCGAACCCGGACCTGCGCCAAATTCCCGTCGTCTTCCTCACGAACAGTCACGCCGACGCGGACGCACGTGCCGCCTACCACGCGATGGCAGTCTCCTTCACCACCAAACCAATTGACCTGCCGAAGTTCCGCAAGGTCTGGCAGGGCGTCCTGGCCTCTGGCCCGTCCTACCAAACCAATTGACCTGCCGAAGTTACGCCAAATCTTCCAGGACCACGGCAAGAATTGCACGGGCTTTGAAGAATCAAGCGCGCAGTAGCGAGGATTCGAAAAGGAGATCCTGGCCCACGTCCAGGAATGAGCAATTGCCAACCGCTCGCGCTACGGCGAAGAGATCGCGTCGGCCATCGTGCAGCAACTCCCGTTCGAGGTCCTGCTGCAAGCTATCTGGTGACGCCACCTACAGATCCCGCCCTGCCGGCCCGCCCCGTTTGGAGGCCCAACATGCCTGCACTCATCATCGTGAAGGCCACGGACGGTCACGTTCATCACTTCGGCGCCGGCTGGGATGACGCAGGAGAGCATCGGCGGCCATCAATGCACCTTGTCCTACATGGGGGCCCGCTCCCGCCGCAACGAGTAACTCCTGGGCCTAGGTAGCGCTTGACGAACTTCAAGGATGAAAAACGGGAAGCCCCAGGAATACGCTTAAGACGGCTCGGGCTTCCGGACCAAATCCGGCAAGGCCGTCGTTTACGCGGAGCGAACCAGGATGCAGATCCGGATCCAAGAACTTGACAAGATCATCCGCATCCTTGCGACGCCCAACCAGAAAAAGTTGGTCCTCGTCCACCACAACGCCGACCCCGACTCGATCGGCTCCGCCGCCTCGCTCAAGATCGTGTTCCCGAACGTCGACATCGGCATCACCGGAGACGTGTCCCGCACCGCCGAGCGACTCCTCGAAACGCTCCGGGTCTCCGTCGTCAACGAACCCGAACTGAAGAACTACAACCAGGTCATCCTCGTCGACACCGCGTCCTCCGCCCAA
Source organism: uncultured Halobacteriales archaeon (assembly GCA_964408365.1). Lineage (GTDB taxonomy): Archaea > Thermoplasmatota > E2 > JACPAO01 > JACPAO01 > JACPAO01. The sequence continues at coordinate 2,789 of CAYOZB010000146.1, forward strand.
CTCGGTCCCTACGCGGACAAGATCGAGAACCCCATCGTGATCGACCACCACGCCCCGAGCCCCGTGTGGGAACACGCCAAGTTCTACTACTGCGACGAGAACAAGTCGAGCTGCACCGAGATCATCTACGAACTGATCCGCATCGCCCACCACTTGGGCTTCATCGACTTCAGCTTCGACTCCGGCGGCTCCACCAACATCGAAGACCTCGAACGCGTCGGACTCGCGCTCCTTGTCGGCATCGTGAGCGACACCGCCAACTTCCGCTACGCCACACCCTTCACGTTCCTCACCTTCGCCAACCTATTGCGACAGACCGGACGACAGATGGACGAGATCCTCGAGATCGTCGAAGGAGACGCCGTCGAAGACCCGTCGCGAAAAGTCGCCCACCTCAAGGCCGCCCAGCGCATCGTCTGGAAGAAACTCGGAGAGGAAGGCGTCCTGATGGCCACGAGCAGCGTGTCGAGTTTCGAGGCAAGCGCCGCCAAAGCGATCTTGACCCTCGGCGCCGACGTTGTGGTGGTCGCCGCGCAACGCGGCGACGAAGTCCGCATCTCTGCACGCGCCCGACGCGCCGTCTTGGAACGCTACGACATCCACCTCGGCCGCTTGATGCACGAGATCGCCGCGACGTTCAAATGCGGCGGAGGCGGCCACGAAGGATCCGCGGGCCTCAACGGCACCGGCTCGGCGCAGGTCATCCTGGACGAGTGCGTCCGCATCATCACGCAACGCATCGAAGGAAAGAGCGTCGAACAGGCCGAGAACACGGCCGCCGCGAACTAGCCTTCTTCATCGAAATAGTTCTCCGAGAAGGTGCGGGCGCTCGCGCGGAACGCCGTCAGGTCCTCCTGGTCGTATTCGTCGAACTGCCACGGGACGTCGATCGTCTCCTCGGCGGAGCGACGCGGATCCTCCTGTGGTGTGGTCCAGTTCCAGTAACTCATGACGCTTCGAGGGTTCGAGCTGTGTCCCCGGTTGTTCGGGTCCTCGTGGTCGCGGACCATCGGGACTTCGAGGTTGACGAGTCCGAAGGCATGGCCCAACTCGTGGATCAGCGTCTTGCGTTCCACCTGGTCCTCCCGGATCCTTCCGGGCAGTTCCCCGGTCATGGGGCCGATGGCGGACGTCAACAAGTCGGACAGGATGGTGATCTCGCCGTTCTTCACGTAGTAGCCCAACGTCGGTTTCTCCATGTTGCCGTTGAGGTACAGGATATGCATGTGGAACGTGCGACCGTCCCACGGTTGTTCCTGCGTGGCGAAATCGCGCGTCTGACGATGAAAGGACTGCACGTCGTCGTGGCTGTGCACGCCAGCGAACGGTGGAATGGGCGTCGGTTCCAGGATCGTCACCCGTTGTTTCGCCGTGTAGGTCTCCAGAGAATACTGCAACGCGGAAAGGGTCAGCGGTGAAGGCTTGTAGTCGCCCGAGTAGTCGACCTCGACGACGATATCGGTCAACGCGTCATCGAGCAAGATCGCGGCGGCTGGGCTCCACCATCGATTGGACCCGTACGTCCCCGAGTCGTCCCAGCAGCCCGCCATCAAGACGGTAGAGAGAAGGAGGAGGGGCGCCACGTGGCGACCCCTCCCCGGCGTGGTTCTTACTCGACGTCGCATCGAATGACTCCTTCTCGATCCGAAGCGGGTGCGCATGTCGGCCTCACCTGCTTGCAATCAAATCCCCAGCACACGAGCCCGGACGCGACGCCTTCGCGCACGAACAGGTGCGCGGAGACGGTGTGGTTCCTTCCGGAGAATTTCTCATCGACGAAGATCCCCATTCCGACCGTCAGGTTGAACAGCTCCGAGGGCTCGCGGCCCGAATCGCAGACGTTGCCGTTGGACGCCACGTCCACGATCTTGCAGGTCTGGAGCGACGGGACGTCCGCCGCCAGTTCGTAACCCTCTTCGTCTTGCGTTTCTTCAATCACGCAGATGCGGGGAGCTCGGCCGTTGACCACGCCTGGGCAGACCGGCGGAAGGGAGATGCCGCCGCCGCCTGCCTCCGAGGAGCAGTTAACGTACAGCCCGGAATCCACCATCTCGTCGCTGTCCCCGCTGCAGGTGCCAGAACTCGCTTGTGTTGCGCGGCCAGCGCCGTCGCAGGAACCGGTCCCGGCGCAGTGGGCTGCGCCGCCGCCGCAGGAACCGCTTCCGGAGACGCCGGCGTCACCGTCGTCCGCGGACACGCTCAAGCTGAACGGTCCGATGGCGCAGCTGAACGTACAGGATCCAGCCTGTCCGCCCATTCCTTTCGTCTGGTCTTCGTAGGGACAAGGCGCCGTTGCCTTCCCCCCCACGTCGCCCAGTGCATTGTTCGTTCGTACTTCGCCGACCGTGCCGGCCCAGGTCCCGAGGAGCGCGAAGCTCGACAGGAGCAGGCCCACGGCGATCGCATTCGCTGTGTTCATTTCGTCTAAGGCCTCTACGGAATCGTTCCGCAAGCGTAGACGAACGCTCGGGTCAGCTTATAGGCAAGTTTGGTAACGGTGTTTACATGACGAGCCGGCCCCGGCAAGAATCGCGCTATTTTCCGTATCGCCGTTTCCGGAGCTGGTAGCTTTCGATCGCTTTGAGAAAATCTTTCTTCCGCAAGGCGGGCCAGTACACGTCCGCGAAATAGAGTTCGGAGTAGGCGGCTTGCCAGAGCAAGAAATTGCTGATGCGTTCCTCGCCGCTCGTGCGCAGGATCAGGTCAGGGTCCGGCAGGCCGGTCGTGTAGAGGTGTTGGGCGATGAGCGCTTCGTCGATGTCCTCGGGCCTCATGCCGTTGGTCTTGATCTGGTGGGCGATCTTGCGGAACGCGTTCAGGAGTTCTTCGCGTCCGCCGTACGCGACGGCGACGTTGAAGAAATATTGGTCATAGTCCTTCGTCCGTTCCTCGGCGTACCGTGCTGCCTCTTGGACGTGGGGCGGGAGCAGTTCGATGCGGCCCAACGTCCGGACGCGGATCTTGTGCTTGTGCACGTCGGGGTTGTCTGCCATCTCTTTGTAGTTGATCTCAAAGAGACGCATGAGGAGATCGACTTCCTCGGGAGCGCGTTTGAAATTCTCGGTGGAGAACGCGTACACGGTGAGGTACTTGATGTTGAGGTCCAAGCACCATTTCATGACGTCTTCGAGTTTTTTTCGACCCAAGACGTGTCCCGCGTTGGGATCCAAACCGAGTCGTTGCGCGAAGCGTCGGTTGCCGTCCATGATGATGCCGACGTGCTTAGGCACGGGACCGGTCCGCACTTTTTCCAAGAGCTGTCGTGTCCGCGCGCGTTGCATCCGGTCGTACACATAATGCGTCAGTCGGTTCTCGTAAAGGACCTGGAAGACGCGGTTCGTGGAAGGCGCGAGAAGGATCCGTTCGCCGACCTTGTCGGCGCGTTTGGCGATCTCCTCCTCCAGGTGCCGAAGACGGTCCACGAGGGACGCGATGACCAGGGCAGCGACTTAAGCGTTCGGCTTCTGCGCGACCGTGGAGCGGCGAAACCACGCTACCGTCAACGCTTTCAACGAGACGGGTTTCCACGCAAACCCAACGTCGCGGGCGTGGTCTAGTGGTATGACACCAGCTTCCCAAGCTGGTTGTGCGGGTTCAATTCCCGCCGCCCGCATTCGGCACCCTTAGGCGTGTGTCTTGCCTCGGGGGAACCGTTGACGTCCGGACACGTTGCCCGGGATGGCTTGTGCTTTTGCCGCTTGGATCCACCCTTCGACAATGCCGACGCTCAACTCGGCGGGGTAGATCCGGGTCTTGTGGGATTGGTTGACGAGACGCATTTTGCGGACGAGGGTTTCGGCCGTCTCCTGCGCAAGTTCTTCGACGGATTCGATGCCGCACAGGACCAAGAGTTCGGCGGCTTGCGCGTCGAGCGCCCGCACAATCATCAAGTCGGCCATGAGCTTCCATCGGTGCGCGATGGGTTCGCCGACCTGGGCCGCGACCGCGACCCGGTTGACGGTCGCGTTGCGAAGATCGTCAAGGGTCGCGATGTCGTTTCGAGCGAGTCGACGTGAGAACACGGTGCCGATGCCTTCGAGGATCTCGACGTCGCGGCTTTCTCGACCGTATTCGATCGTTGGAGCCGCAACGGGTGCGGTCGCTGCCAAGGGTGACGACGTCGGCCGGGGCGCTGGGGCCGCGTCGGTCGGCATCGTGGTCCGCATCGCTTTGAACGTCTGCTCGATGGTGAAAAGAACGTAAAGGAGCCCGAAGGACAACAAGGCGCACACGACCATCAGGGCAAGGACGACGGTCGTGAGTCCGGCAGGGGCACCGTCCCCGAGGGCCAGGTAGATGCCCGTTGCAAGGGCGATCAAGGCGAGGACGATGAGGACGACGACGCCGAGAAGACGGTAGCGTCGGCTCGTTGCCGAAAATGTGGAACGGAGATGATCAATTCGCGTCGGCATGGGGCACCGTGGACATCTTTGGTCGTAGGAGGGCTTCAAGTGAATGGGTCAAAACTGAGAAGGGCTCCTACAGAAACGTCGTCGGGGCGGCCTGAAACCTCTCCAGGCAAACCGCGGAGCAGAAGAAGAACTCCTTGCCGTCGTGCACTGTGCGGAACTTTGCTTTTCCTGGGTCGACGCGCATCTTGCAGACGGGGTCGACCGCGGTTCCGGTGGGGTCGGATTCCATCAGAGGCGCGTTGATCATCCGTAGTCCCTTGAGGGAGGGAAGTTTGGGCGCGGGAGGTCGGAACTTGGGTCCCCCGTGGGCGGCGAGCGACGGCTTGTACGTGCGAAGAAGGAGCGCGTTGCCGACGACGGTGACGCTGCTGAGGGCCATCGCGACGCCGGCGAAGATGGGGTCGAGGAGTCCGAAGGCGGCGACCGGGATCAGTGCGACGTTGTAGATGAACGCCCAGAACAGGTTCTGCCAGATCTTCCGGTTGGTGCGACGGCCGAGCTCGATCGCGTTCGGGACGTCCCGGGGATCGTTCTTGAGAAGGAGCAGTCCGCCGGCTTCGCGTGCGACGTCCGTTCCGCTGCCGACCGCGATCCCGACGTCGGCTTCCGCGAGGGCGGGTGCGTCGTTGACGCCGTCGCCTGCCATAGCGACGACGCGACCTTCTTCGCGGAGACGCTTGACGATGTCACTCTTGTGGTCGGGGAGTACTTCGGCTTCGACCCGTTCGATGCCGAGACGACGCGCGCCGCGCTCGGCGGTGGCCCGGTTGTCGCCGGTCAGCATGAC
>CAYOZB010000147.1:0-7967 GCA_964408365.1 uncultured Halobacteriales archaeon
ATATCCGAACCTCTGGTGACTCATCTCATTAGGCGGTTCGGATTTGCGATTTTTCACACACCTGAACATAGACGGAAATGTGTGCGATGTCGGTAGTTTGCATGGATGATTCGTCCATGCGATTTTTTCTTGGCGAAAAAACGGCGAGCGCGATCGATAATTCTCGCGACGTGCAAACGTCGCTGCCAAACTCATGATAGGCTTGCCTCCGGCGAATCAGGGGTGATGGCGACGAATGTCGTGGCCTTGGGGCGGCGAATCCTCATTGCGCTCGTCCTCGTGGCGGGGTGCCTCGAACTGGCGGCGGCCTCCATCGCCTCATTCATCGGCGGGCGGACAGCCGAAGGGGCTGTTTACGGCGTCACCATCATCGTGCTGCTGTTCGTCGGCCTCTCAAACGACAGCATTAAGAATTTCCTGCATCGCGCTTTTTTGACCCGAAACTGGCAAGACGGCGGCGCCGTCGGCACCAACGTGTTGCCGATGGACGCCCCGGTCGAAGTGGCCTTGGGAGTCGGCTAGCCTTCGTTCAGGTCGTCGCCGGAGGGAGTCCGGTCGGAACCGTCGCTTGTCGCACGGCTTGGATGAGTTGGATGCCGACGAGGATCGTGACCACGGTCACGAAAAACGAACCGTATTCCGAAGCCACGAGGAGGGGTCCCGAAGTTCCCGAGTCCACCAACCCCAACATGGTCGGGATCCTTGACAGCACACCCAGTACGCCGAGGATGGCGACCACGTATCCCGCGGCTTTCGCGTGCCCCAGTCCGCGCACGTCGCCCGTGACCACGAAACGTCGTGCGAACCAGAACCAGACGCACAGAGCCGCCGAGAACAGGAGCCCGCCCACGATTGCCATGCCGACGAGCAAGGACCCGAACCTTGCGATGTCCCCGGAGGTGAATTGGTCGTAGAGGACGTACCGGACCACCATCGAGAAAGCCCCCAGGAACCCACCGACGAGGTACAGGATGATCAGGATCGCGAGGAGTCGAGCGATGCGTCCCGACGCGAAGTCCGCCATCATGCGGACGAACAGGGTTCCTGTATTTCTACGGTGCAAAAACCGGAATTTTGCGCCAAATCGCCCGTCCGGATGCCCTAGGCGGAGTGTCCCGGCTGTTAGCAAACGTAATAATCTCCGCGTCGGGATACGAGAGGCTACTTCTGATGGCTGCACGCGGTTTTTGTCAACACGGGAAGGTCTGGACGACGTGCCAGATCTGTGGGAAAGAAGTCATCGCCGCCGCGCAAAAACGCGGCCACGGACTCAACGACGAGTTCGTGCCCCAGCTTCGGGTCAAGAAGAAGCCGGCCGCGGCCGATGAGGACGCGGCCCCCGCAGAACCTGCGGAAGAAGCAGCGGACTGATCTTCGGAGTCGCACGTTTTCCTGTCCATTGCGCATGCCGAACAGCGAGCATTAAGTCGCCGTCGCCTCGTCTATGAATATCGACGCAGCCAATTCCTTCGCAATGGCGACGCGTACGTTCCCCGTGGTTGTTTCTCAGGATGAAGACGGGTTTTGGGTCGGACGCGTGCCGGGCCTTCACGGCGCACATAGCCAAGGCCGTACGAAAGAGGAGCTTCTCGAGAACATGAAGGAAGCGATCGCGTTCGCTCTCGAAGATGAAGAACCCGGATCTGTCGAACGCTCGGTCGCTGTGGAAAAGGTCACCGTCGAAGCGTGACCGCGCTCCGACCGCTTCCGTATCGGCGCGTCGAACGCGCCCTTCAAGCCCTCGGTTTTCAACCAGTTAGCCAACGAGGAAGCCACGTCAAGTTCCAGCACCCGGATGGTCGATGGACAACAGTGCCACACCATTCCGAACTGGGGCGCGGAATCCTGGCAGATATTCTCTGAGAAGCAGTAATCGACCGCGAAGAATTCCTAAAACTCGTTTGAGTTCGAAAGTGTGTGCAGACGTTAGTGCGCGACGGCGCGGCGCTCTTGCCTCGCGCGTCCCGTCAGGTCCGAGATCCGTTTCACGTCGTGCTCTTGGCACCACGTCTTGAGGTCACGGTTGATCTCAGTGAAGGCCGCGAGATCCTTCTCGATGAGAACCGAGCCGAGTTGGACGGCCGAGGCGCCGGCCATGAGGTATTCCACCACGTCTGCGGCGTTCATGATGCCGCCCACTCCGATGACGGGCGTGTCGGGGCATGCTTGCGAAACATCCCAGACGGCGCGTACTCCGATCGGTTTCAATCCGGGGCCGGAGAAACCGCCGATCTTGTTTCCTAGTCGCGGCATGCCGGTCTCTGTGTCGATCGAGATCGCTTTGAGTGTGTTGATGCAGGTGAGCCCGTCTGCCCCCGCGTCGACGGCGACCTGTGCCATCTCTGCGATGTTCGGCACGTTCGGCGCGAGTTTTACCCATAGGGGTTTTTTCGTGCCGGCCCGCGCGGCAGTCACGACTCCTTTGAGGAGTGGCGGGCTGCAGCCGATGTCCGTGCCGTAACCCTTCGCGTGGGGACACGATACGTTGAGTTCCACTGCGTGTGCGCCCGCCTTGTCCATGCGGGACGCGAGTTCCTGGAATTCCGCATCAGTGCCGCCGAACACGGAGCCGATGCAGACTGCTCCCTTGGCGACGACGCGTTTCACGTCGTCGACGAAGTGGTCGATGCCGGGGTTCGGCAGTCCCATCGCGTTGAGATACCCGCCCGCGACCGGGACCAGCGACGGGTTAGGGTGGCCGCGTCGCGGCTCTTTACCGATCGATTTCGTCACGACGCCGCCGGCGCCTGCGTCCCAGACACGGAGCATCGATTCGGCGGTCTCGTCGAGGAAACCCGAAGCAAGCAAGAGGGGACTTCGAAGCTTAAGCGAGCCGACACGGACAGAGAGGTCCACGGGGTCCGTGGAGCGGAATCAACGCTTAAAAGCGAGGGCCGCTTTGGCGCGACCCGCATGGTCCTGCTCGTCACGAAATGGTTCGGCTCCTTCCTCGTCGAAGGCGGCCGCGTGACGAACGAAGCACGGTTCCCTCTCGAAGCCCGCGAGATCGCGAAGCGGCTCCAACTGGTACGCTCCGGCAAAATCCTCGACGAAGAGCGATCCCTCGCCAAGGGCGGGGTCGAGGTCCTCGAGATGCGACTGCGCCCGCTTGGGAAGCTCCACGAGAAAGCCGTTTTCTTCGACCTCCAAGTGGACGAGCCGGATCGACGCATCCTCCACGACGCAGCCATCCACGTTGCCCGCGAAGAAAGCCGCGAAGCCGCCGGCGAACGCGACCGGTTCCTCTCCCAAGCCGTCAACGCCATGGACGAGCTCGACAAGACCATCAACACGCTCGTCGAACGCGTCCGCGAATGGTACGGCCTCCATTTCCCCGAATCCTTGGACAAGCTCACCGATCCGAAAGCCTTCGTCGAACTCCTGGCGCGGAACCCTGACCGTGAAGCCGTGCGTCACCACGTGGATGCCAGTAAGAGCTCGGCGGACTCGATCGGCGTCGACTTTGGAAAAGACGAACTTGGAGCAATCCAGGGGTTCGCGAAGAACCTTCGGGACATGTTCGCGGAACGCAACCGGATCGAGAAACTCGTGACGGACGTCGCGACCGAAGTCGCCCCCAACCTCTCTCTCCTCGTGGGTGGACTCATCGCGGCGAAACTCATCGCCCGCGCCGGCTCCCTGGAATCCCTCGCCTTTTCCCCCGCCTCGACGCTTCAGACGCTCGGCGCGGAGACGAGCCTCTTCATGCACCTCAAAGAAGGCACGAAGCCCCCGAAACACGGCATCCTCTTTCAGCATGGACTCGTCAACACGGCTCCCAAGTGGCAACGGGGACGTATGTCGCGCATGTTGGCCGGCTATGCGATGATCGCCGCTCGGTTCGATCACTTCGACAAGAAACGGTCGCCGAACATAGATGCCCTCAAGGCCAAGCTTGAGGTCAACGTCCAACGGATCAAGACCTCGAAGCCGCGCGAAAAGCCACGACCCGAAGGCAAACTACCGCCATGGAAACTGCGAAAGATGGAGGGCCAGGGTCCTCCGCCGCGACGCGGAGGCGGCCCCGGCGGGTTCCGTCCGCGTCCCCGTCACCAGGGAGGTCGTTGAATGCAGCCGCTGTTCCATGCCGGGAAGATCCACACGAAGAACCTACGGCCCGGCGTCAAAGTGTACGGCGAACGCCTCAACCGCCTTCGCGGCGAGGAGTTCCGCGAATGGTCCCCGCGACGAAGCAAACTCGCCGCGTACTTGGCCAAAGGCGGACGACGGTTCCAAGTGCGCGGCAACGAGGACATCCTCTACCTGGGCGCCGCGAGCGGCACCACGGTGTCGCATCTTTCGGACCTGTTGCCCGAGGGTCGGATCTTCGCAGTGGAATTCTCCGCGCGACCCTTCCGCGACCTCGTCGGGTTGGCGGCGCTTCGACAGAACATCATCCCGATCCTGAGCGACGCGTCGTATCCCGACGCGTATGCGCCGTTCCTCTTGCACCGCGCGCCGATCGTGTACCAGGACATCGCGCAACGCAACCAAGCGCAACTGTTTGCGGAGAACATGCGACGGTTCCTCGGTCAGGACGGACTCGGGTTCCTGGCAGTCAAGGCACGCAGCGTCAACGTGGCGCAGCAGCCGCGCCAGACCTACGAAGCCGTCAAGAAGGAGCTCTTCTCCCGCGGCTTCGAGACCATCGACGTCACGGAATTGGATCCGTTGGAACGGGACCACGCCATGTTGGTCGTCCGGGCCCGTCCCGCGACGTCGCCTCAGGCGTCCGTGAACGCCGTGAAGTCCTCGGGCGGCACTTCGTCGTAGAACAACGTGATCGTGCCTTCGAAGTGCTGCTGCAACGTGACGCCGACCAACGCTTCGCGTTCAGCGCCCGAAACGACCTCGTCCGAATAGACGGGGGACGAGTACAGGTCGAATTGGAGTTCGGTGTCCTCGTTGTCGACGACTTGGTCATGGTCGCTGCTGCCGACGCCGCCACCGGGGCTCTTGGGGTTGGAGAATTTCTCCCCGACCTCGACGACGATCTTGAGCGGGGCGGGTCCGAACACGTTGGCGTACCATTGAGTGTCGTCGCGTCCCTGCTGGACGAGGTTGAAGTCGAGGTTCTGTCCGGTGCCTGCGCTGGCCTGGGTCCAGCGGAGTTCGGCGACGATGTAGGTGACGCCTTCCGGTTTGGTGAACTGGATCTGCGACGTGCTGTCGGGGGCGGCCTGCGCCATTCCCGGGCACTCCATCCAGACCGCGTCGACGAACGCGGTGCTGCATTCGAACCGCCCGGCGAAGGTCTCCGTGGTGTGGTGGGGCACGCCGACGAAGACGGCGGACATGGCGAACGTCTTCTCGGTGACTTGCTTCGCGACGACGTCGACGCGGGCCGACTGGGCGCTGTATCCGAGCGCAGACACGAACACCGTGTACGTTCCGGGCAGGAGATCGTTGATGACGAATTGACCAGCGTCGTCGGTGCTCGCGGTCTGCTCGGTCTCTTTGACGAGGAGCTGGGTGCCTGCGATGGGGATGACTTCTTCGCTCACGACGGAACCCGCGATGGAGCCGGTGGTGTCGCTGACGGTGGGTTCGGTCGGGATGGCGGTGTCTTGGGGTTGGCCGTCGGGTTTGGCGCAGCCCGCGAAAACCAGGGCCGCGACCGTGACGATGGCGAGAAGGGTCGACTTCACGGACCGCTTGTTTCCCAGGAAGGTCCCCTTAAGCTTTGCCGGCTTTTCGCTGAAACGTTGCCCGTTTAGGGGTTACGTCGCAGATACCCCGCCACTCCGAGGAGACCGACGAGGAGGATCGTCATGAATCCGGGTCCCGGGGCGAGGCCGCCCTTTTCGACGCTCACCGTGAACTCTTGGTGCGGGGAGGGCTTCATCGAGGAGATGTACACGTCAAGGCGGTACTCGCCCGAGTCGGGGAACGAGTACTGGACCTCGTAGACGCCTGCGCCGACGTCCTTCGCGGTGAGCGTGGTGATGCGGCGGGTCCCTTGGTACACGTCGATGGACAGGGCTTGGCCCGCAAGGTCGATCGTCGGGTGCGAGGCGCTGAACCGGATGGTGCTCGCGTCCTCGGCCTTGAACGGTCCCTTCGACGCAAGATCGAAGGTGAGGTTCGGGTCGGTGATCTTGGCGCCAGAAACGGTGGTGACGGTGTTGATGCGTTCGTAGCCGCCGGAGTCGGTGATGACGTGCATCACGATGTTCGCCACATCGCCTTCATTCACGATGCCGGTGGAGGAGGTGGTGAACGTGAACTCTACCGGGCTGCCGGCGGAGCCGCCGGACAGTTGGCCTTCGGGGTCGGCGCCGGTCGTGCCGCGCGACGGGGAGAGCGTCCAGCTGTCGGGGATCTCGAAGCGGACGCGGATGTTGTCGTTGCTGATGGCTTCGTGGGAGAAGAATTGGAACGCGTATTCGAGTTCGCCGCCGTTGACGGAGTATTGCTCGGTGGGCGTGAGGGGGACGACGCGGAGGAAGGGGTACACGCCGACGGACGTGAAGGAAAGGAGAGTGCCGGATGGTTTCGTCGCCTGTCCGCTCGGCGTGTTTGCGTTGTCCTGCGGCGCGATGTCTTGCACGGTCAATCCGGTCGGCGCGACGATCGACGAGTAGGCCCAGACGTCGGAAATGACGCTGCCTGGAGCGATGCCGAGAGACTCGGACGAGACTGCGACGAGGAGCGAAGCACCAATCAACTGCGTTCCGGCGCCGGGTTTCTTGTTGCACGCGCTATCGCCGATTCCCGGGGCCTCGGTCGTCAGGAACGCGGTGGCGTTCTTGGCTGCGCCGTCAACCATGAATTCGACATCGTACCGGGCGAGAGTTCCACAATTGACGGCCGTGTCCGCGAGTTGGAATCGGAAGAGGATGTGGTTTCCCTTGAGGATTCGCTTCTCGGGGTCGAAAACGAATTTTTCGCCGGCGTAGACGGCGACGATGTCGAGGTGGCCTTGGCCGGCGAAGTCGGCGTCCGTGTCCTCGACGATCACGGATTCAAAGAACATTGGTTCGGCCTTCGCCGACACGGTCGGCACCAGCGCGACGCCCACGATTAGTGTGAAAAGGATGGCAATCGGAAGGAGAAATCGGGCCATGGTGACCGTCGCAGGCATGCCGGTACTAGAAAGGTCTTTCGGGCACACCTTTGAAATAGATCGCGAAGGAACGGCCGAGTCTTCTTGCAGTCTTCCTGCAAAGGGGCCATGTTAAACGTGTCCGAGAGGCTTTAAGGCCGAAAAAGGGCGAGTCGACCACTGCCGTGCATCGGAAGGACAGGCCGAGCCTTTTTATCGAAACGCGGGCCTGGCTTCGATGGAGCGCGGCTCCGGGGATGAGTTGATTGGACGTCGGCACCAAATGGGTATATGAGTTCGCAGAAGGCCGCGCCGACATGAAGCCGCTCCTCGGTGGCAAAGGCGCAGGCCTCGCCGAAATGACCCGCATCGGACTCCCGGTGCCGCCGGGCTTCACGATCACCACGGAAGCGTGCAACGAATATTCCCTCACTCAAAAACTTCCCCAACGCATGTGGGAACAGGTCCTTGCCGCATTATCCAACCTGGAAAAGAAGACGAACCAGAAATTCGGCGACCCGAAGAACCCGCTCCTCGTCTCCGTCCGTTCCGGCGCCATGGTCTCCATGCCGGGCATGATGGACACGGTCCTCAACCTAGGACTCAACGAAGAGACCGTCAAAGGATTGGCGAAGTTCAGCCGAAACGAAGGCTTCGCGTACGATTCCTACAGGCGCTTCTTGACGATGTTCGCGAGCATCGTGCTCAACATCAAGAAAGAAGAGTTCGAGCACTTGTTCGACCGCGCGAAGAACCGCGAAGGCGTCCGACGCGAGATCGACCTCAAACCCGAGACGCTCGAAGGGATCTGCGCGGACATCAAGAAAGAGATCGCCAAGCGCACCGGCAAGCCGTTCCCCGACGATCCGTTGGAGCAACTCCAACAAGCAGTCGTTGCCGTGTTCAACTCGTGGAACAACCC
>CAYOZB010000148.1:0-7958 GCA_964408365.1 uncultured Halobacteriales archaeon
GGTGTCGATGAAGAACATCCCGATCCGGATCCGGGAACTCAAGAACCCGAAGTCCGAGGGAACCCTGATCCGGGATTACAAGGGCGCGCCGAGCACGTTCATCCGCAGCGTCGCAAGCCGCAAACAGCTCAACGTGATCAAACTCAAAGGCCCCGGCATGGGGTACACGCCCGGTGTCGCGGCCGGTGTGTTCGATATCACTCGACGCGAGCACATCAACGTCATCAGTATGGCCGTGTCCGAAGCCACCTTCGCGCTCCTCTTGGACGCGCAGGATGGCCCACGTGCCGCCGAGACACTACAGGCGACGAAGGGCGGCGTCATCCAAGACATCGAGCTCGAGGAAAAAATGGCCTTGGTCGCCGTGGTCGGGAAAGGGTTGGGCAATCGGATCGGGAGCGCGGCTCAGATCTTGCAAGCGGTCGCGGACGCCAACGTGAACATCCACATGATCTCCCTTGGCGCGAGCGACATCGCGATCAACTTTGTCGTGAACGAATCCGACGCGGAGCCAGCGTTGCGCGCTGTCCATGCCGCGTTCATCGAGAAGGAACCAACATGAAGCAGAAGAAAGCCGCCGTCCTCGGCGCCACCGGCGCCGTAGGACAGAAATTCATCCGACTGCTCGCCAACCACCCGCAGTTCAAACTCACAGAACTCGTCGCGAGTGAGCGCAGTGAAGGAAAGACGTACATCGAAGCGGCGAACTGGATCGAAGAGATCGCCATCCCCAAACACATCGCCTCGATGCCGATCAAAGCCGACACGTACGATCTGGACGCGGACGTCGTGTTCAGCGCGATCCCTGCAGGCAAGGCCGGGCCCGTGGAGCGAGAGTTCGCGAAACAAGGATACCCCGTTTTCTCCAACGCGCGCGACCTGCGCATGGAACCCGACGTTCCGCTCGTGATCCCCGAAGTCAACGCCGACCATTTCGAACTCATCAAGAAACAGAAAGCGAACACGAAGTCCGACGGCTTCGTGGTGACGAACGGCAACTGCACGTCCATCGTCTTGGCACTCCCTTTGAAACCTCTCCTGGACCGGTTCGGACTGAAACATGTCAGCGTCGTCAGCATGCAAGCACTCAGCGGTGCCGGCTACCCCGGTGTCTCATCGCTCGACAGCACCGAGAACGTGGTTCCTTACATCGGCGGCGAGGAAGAGAAACTCGAGCGCGAACCGAAAAAATTCTTGGGCACCCTGCGAAACGGCGCGGTCACCATGGCCGATTTCCAGATCAGCGCGACCTGCACTCGTGTACCCGTGCTCGAAGGCCACACCGAAGCCGTGAGTGTCCGACTCGGCAAGAAGGCATCCATCGACGAGGTCCGCGACGCATTCCGTTCGTTCCGAGGAAAACCACAAGAACTGAAACTCCCGACCGCACCCGCGGAACCGATCGTCGTCATGGACCAACCAGACCGACCGCAACCACGCAAGGACCGCGCGCTTGGCAACTCCATGAGCGTGTCCGTCGGACGGATCCGCGCCGACCCGGTCTACGATGTCAAGTTCGTCTGCCTGGGGAGCAACACGGTCCGCGGCGCGGCGGGCGCGAGCGTGCTCAACGCCGAATTGGCGTCGGCGCTCGGCTACTTCTGATCGCGTAACGATTCGAGGTCGGCCAGAAGCCGGGGTACATCATTTGTTGCAATTCGAAAGACGGATTGCGGAGTGACTTCGTAGTATCGGTGCAAGAACATGGGCCGAAGCTGAACAAAAGGCTCCCAGTGAGCCGGAGATCGCTGCCTTCCGAGCGGCCTCAACTGAATAGCCGCTTCCCCGATCAGCTCGATTCTCCGCTCGGTTGCCCTCTGCAACTTGGTCGAGGTTAGGAAAGTAAAGAGGTCTACGCCGGCAAGGCTCTCCATTGTCTCGTGACAGAACGCCAATGCATCGTTCACAAGGTCCGTGCTCTGCGTAAAATTCTCCCATTCCAATGATGCGCCTGTCTTAGAAGACCGTTGTGAAGCCTGAGGGCTAAAACGCGCAGACGTCGTGAGGACCGTGATCCTGCGCGCCGGCAACAAACGCCGGCGCGCCGTCTCTTCCCCGCTCGACTAACTTACGGGCCCGTCGTGGCGCTCTTCTTGTCGTCTTCGTCGTCCCAGTCGCAATCGTCCCAGCACATGCAGCAGTAGCGGAGAACGCCGCCGAGCCCGATGAGGCCGATGCCGCCGAGGGCGAGTGGAGTCGCTGCCGCGATGAGGGTCGTGGAACTGAGTTCGCCGGGATTGTTGAGTGCGCCCCATAGTGCGAACATGACGGCCACCGCTGCGGCGACGCCGCCGACGGCCATCAAGATGGTCGACATGATCCACGAGCCGCCGCCATTCCACTCTTTCTCATGACTCTCCACGGGGTCCACCAAGGTCGCGAACCCCGCCTCAACGGATGAACTTGTTGCGACGAGCCCGGGATCTTTTTCAGGTCGGCCCGCGGAACCTGGAAAAGCGCGTTTTTCTCCTGGGAAACGGTTATAATCGAACATCAAGTCTTCACGAATTACCGCAACGTTTGGGGCGGGCACTCTAGGAGGATTCGAAATGGCAGCTACCACGACACCGTACACGAAGGACGGATACACTCTGCACACGCGCGAGGTCACGCTCAAAGGCGACCGGATCCAACGCATCTACTTCTTCGCGAAGGCGAAGCCGAAATCCGGGAAACCCTGCGAGATGCCGACCGGCTACAAGGTCGGAAAAAACCCGCGCACGGGCCTTCCATACCTCAAGAAGGCGTAAGACCGCCTTCCGCCTTTTTCCCAGGGGATCGGTCGCTTCGGCGACGGGGACTTCATCCTTTTTCTCCCACACCCTTCGTTGTGTCTGGGCGACGACAGGCCCGCTCTCTTGGCTGGCAGGGTTACACGGGACCGCCGACCTGAAAAGGGCGGCGTCCAATCGGCCGCGCGGGACCAATGAAGACCGCAGTCGTGGGCGCTGGGGCAACGGGCGGATTCTACGGTGGTCTACTCGCGCGTGCCGGCGTCGACGTCACGTTCATCGCGCGCGGCAAGCAGTTGGACGCGATCCGCTCGAAAGGCCTTCGCGTCGAATCCGTCGATTTTGGCAATTTTGCGATCCCCGCGAAGGTGGCGGAGGATCCGCGGACCGTCGGGCCCGTCGACCTCGTACTTGCCTGCGTGAAATCCTATGCACTCGAGGGCGCGCTTCCTGCGATCAAGGCGCTCGTCGGGCGGGACACGGTCGTCGTGCCGATCTTGAACGGGGTCGACGCACATCTGCGGATCGGTGCGATGGCCGGCGCATCCCATCTGTTGCCCGCATCCGCCCGGATCGAGTCGACGCTCGTCGAGCCCGGCGTGGTCCGACACACGAGCCCCGGCGTTCATGGAATCACGTTCGGGGAAGCCGATGGCACCATGAGTCCCCGTGTTGCACGCGTGGCGAAGACGTTGGAGCGTGGCGGATTCAAAGTGGTCGCAAGCGCGGCCAGCCTGGAGGAGATCTGGCGCAAATTCGTGTTCATGTGCGGCTTCAGCGGCGTCTGCGCCGCCACGCGTCTTCCGAACGGTCCCATCCTCGGGACTCCGGAGACACGCCAACTGGTCGTGGACACGATGCGCGAGGTCGCCTCCGTCGCGCGGACGCAAGGCTTCTCGTTCGACGAAGACATCGTGACCCAACAGATGGGGTTCTTGGAAAAACGACCTTGGGGATTCGCGTCGTCCATGTTGCGCGACGTGCAAGCTGGGCGGCCGATCGAACTCGAGGCCCTTAATGGGATGGCCGTACGTCTTGCCCGCAAACACGGCGTCGACGTTCCGGCGAACCGGTTCATCCACGCGTGCCTGAAACCCTTCGAACACGGCACGCCCAAGGCGCCTTAATCAAGCGTCGCAGCGGCCGCCGTCTCGACGAGTTTCTCCATGAGGCCCTTGTCGACTTGGTGACGCCCGCCACTTGCGATGGTCTCGGTGGCCTTCTGGATCTCATCGGCGGCGTTCCGAAGAAGATCCAACGGCAAGCCGAGTTTTCGTTGCTTCGCATTGTCGACGATCTCCTCGCACGCGGCCGCGACCGCGGCGAGTTTTCCGAGCTTGACGTGCTTCGCGTCGGACTTGATAGTGTGAAAACCGCGTTGGAGGGTCGAGAACGTGCCGCGGCTCCCGAGCCCGAGCTCGAACTCCTCCAAGGCAGTCGTGATCACGTCGATGGAGCGTCGGCAGGACTCGACGAGGATGCGAAGCTGCGCCGCGCGGTCGATCAACGGCAACGGCATGGCGCGCTCTCGTGTACAAACGTTGCGTTTCCACGAGCGGAGATGCGAAGGGCACTGTCATGCCTCTCAGAAAATGTGGGGCAAGGCGAAGGCCATCACGATTAGCGCGCCGATGACGGTCCCGAGTTGGAAGATCCGAAGAATCGTGACCACGCGGTCTTCGTAATCGAACGGCCACATCTTACCCATGAAATCGCTGTCTCCGGTGCTTAGACTTTTTGTTTGTTAGGGTCTCGTAACACTATTCCCCCTTGGTAATTCGGCGTCGCACTTTTGACCGGCATTTGAGGGAGACGTTGTAGTTGAGGATCTTGAACGCCATTTCGCGTCGCTGGTTGCGGATTCCCCTCGACCAGAGCCGGTCGCCGAAGCGGCGCTTGATCGCGTAGTTCACCGATTCCGTGATGGGTCGCCGGTTGTACTTGCCTTTCCAGGGTTTGGGGTGTCGGAGGCGGTATCGGAGAGCGCGTCCGCGCGCGTCGCGGGTCTGGCTGCGGGCGTTCTTGCGGGCCTTGATGATGGGCTACGCCCCGTTTTGTTCCACGAGTTCGTACACGTCGAAGGCGTCGTAGGCGCCGTCCATGGCGACCTCCGTTGTGTGGGGCGGCAGTTGGGCGAGGATCATCCGCGCGGCCGTGACGTCGCCGACCGAGCTGCGGTCGAGTCGCCAGTCGTAGACGACCTTGGGTTCGTCGATGCGGGTCTCTACCAGGAGGCTGACCTTGCGGTGGTCGCGTCGTCGGGCCTTTTTGTGGAAGCGGATCGTTTGCCAGGAGCCGGTCCCCTGAAAGGCACATCCAGTACTATCCAGGCCGGTTGACTTGTTTCTCGGTCGACCGGGCGCCCCCCATGGGTGTCGCCGACGAGCTCCTGGTTCAGTCGTTTGAGCCACGCCTCCGGCAGGCGTTTGTGGTCGACGGCGATCGTCTTGTGGCTGGGCGCCCGGGGCAGTCCGAGTCGGGCGCAGAGTTCTGGGTTGGCTCGTAGGTGGCTGCTTATCTCCCGGAACGTGAGTTCGAAGCGGGCCTTGAGCAGCAGGACCAGGACCATGGGTCGCCAGCCGAACTCCTCCGGAAGCCTCGGCCAACGCAAACGCTCCTGCCACCGCGGCGGCCATGGCGGGCCCGGGACTTGCTTGGCGGCGCCTCCTTGGCACGATTCCGTCCCTCGGCTTCCTGGGCGCTTAACATCGTCGGTAACCATGGTTGCATGACAGCGCAGTCGCTCGATCAAAAGGGGAGTGAGAGGAGGCGCCGGTCGCGCGCCTAGAACTGCTTGACCGCGTACTCGTCGATGATCTCAGCTTTGGAAAGCACGTCTAATTACCGAGATCTAGAAGTCGTGTCGGAACCGCCTCCGCTTGGCGAGGCTTGCGCCAGCCACCACCATGAGAATCGCGAGCCACGGCGGACTTGGGGATCCTGCGGCGGGTTCTGTGTCGCCGGTTCCAACCGTGCCCCTTCCTGGCAGTATGTCCCCAGTATCATTTCCGCGGGCTGGCGTGAGATTAGAGATTGAGAACCGAGCGGACGACATGTTTGAGTCGCCGTAATTCTGAATTGGCCCAGAAGGCATGACGGGATTCCGTGGATACTGGTCGGGGAAGTACTGTTCGTTGCAATGGGCAAAGAACTGGCTGAACTCATCGGCGTAATTGAGCATGAGATTTCTGTCGACGTGCCATTGCAGGTACCCCGGTTTGGCGAAGGTTCCCAACGGCGCTTGGCGGATTGGGATTGGGCTCCGGTTCGGATTGAAGAGGTTGAGATCGTTTTCCGTCCGAAAGTGATCAGCGTGGTAATCGTTAAGCAACCGGAACACCAAATAGCCTTGGAACTCCGTTTCCAAGAAAACCGTCGCGTTCATGATGCAAATAATCGTGCTATCGGACGGCGGAGCCCTTGCAAAGATGGAATAGTCCACCCCCTTCAAGTTGAACGCAATGGCGTCCGCCTGTGAATCGAATTCGACCCAGCCGGCAACGATCCCCAAATAGTCGTGGTCTTTGGGGCCCGGGTAGGCCACATCGTAGACCACCTCCCCCGTCCCAACGATTTCTGGGGCTTGTTCGGATCCGGCCGCGGCGTCCGGAATGGCCAGAACCTGAAATCCCATCAAGCAGCAAAGAATCCAGCGAGTCGCAGGCGTTCGGCCTGCGGGCCTGAGCGCGACGGCCTGCCCGCCTCCGAATTGCCGAAGCCGAATGGGCAGTCGTTTCGCGGATGCGCCTTGGTTCGAGGTCAGTTTGTGCCTCCGACTTGGTTCAAGGAGGAAACCCGGGCCGCTAGCGTCGGCGGCCCGGCACGGTGGCCGGTCGATACTACGACGAGGCCCACGGCTCGCAAATGTGTCCAGTCATGTGCTGGGGGTCAGGGCCGATTCCAATGGTGCAGCCGACCTGATAACCCGAGTCGATGCAACCAAATTCGGTGCTCACGCACACGCAGTTCGTGGAGCCCGGCCCGGCGCAGTACGTGCACGTTATCGCGGCGAGCTGGTTACTACACGCTTCATCGTCCGCCACGACCGGCCCGGTTGGGCTGGCGGCGACCGTGCCGCCCATAAGGGTCATTCCCGAAACCAGAGCCACCGCAATTCGGACACACATTAGTTTGTTTGTCGTCATGATTTCCCTCGCCGGGCAGCGTCGCCGGCGAGCGACCTCAACCCGCCCCCCCTCATATGAGACTTCCGCGCACGCAGCACGTTTCCGCGGAAAACGTGTTACCAGTTGGGAGAGAAAACAGAAAAGGGGAAGCGAAACCGCGTCCCTCAGAACTGCTTGACCGCGTACTCGTCGATGATCTCCGAAATGTCCATCGCGGGGCCGTTGTTCGTTCCGACGACGGCTTCCTTCGCGGGTGGGGTCGTCTTGTACGACGGCATCTTCGCCCCGACCTTGTCTTCGTAGGTCGGGAGGTTGATCTCGAAGAACACGCCGAGGCCGAGCTTGTCGGGGCCTTCGACCATCTTGAGGTACGCCTGGACGCGTTTCTCGTTGACCTCTTTCTCGTTCTTCGGGTCCGCGACCTTTCCGCTGTACCCTTCTTCCGCGAGGCGGTACGTGCGTGCCTGCTTGTTCGGTCGGTCGAGGCCGCTGTACCATTCCTTCGTGTTGATGTTGTTGTACGTGGGGCAGGGTTGGAACACGTCGAGGAACGCCATGCCCTTGTGGTTGAGAGCGGCCTTGATGAGTTCCTTGAGGTTCTTGATGTCGTACGCGTAGCCGCGTCCGATCCACGTGTAACCAGTCGCCAACGCGAGGGCGAGCGGGTTGACGGCGTTGTTGATGTTCGGCGCCGGCAACGATTTCGGTTGGGCGCCGCCGGGGAGCGTGGGGGACGCTTGTCCCTTGGTCAACCCGTAGACCTGGTTGTCGTGGATGATGTAGGCGAGGTCGACGTTGCGTCGTCCGGCGCCGACGAAGTGTCCGGCACCGATGCCAAGACCGTCGCCGTCGCCGCCGATCGCCAAGACCTCGAGGTTCGGGTTCGCGATCTTCGCGCCCGTCGCGAAGGGCAACACGCGGCCGTGGAGCGTGTGCACGCCGTAGGAGCGAACAAAGTGGCTGATCTTACCGCTGCAGCCGATGCCGCTGAATACCGCGACCTCGTGGTTCTCCTTCCCGAGTTCGGACAAGGCCATCTGGACCGCGTTGAGGATGCCGAAGTCGCCGCAGCCGGGGCACCAGTCGTTGTGGGCGGCTT
>CAYOZB010000149.1:0-7894 GCA_964408365.1 uncultured Halobacteriales archaeon
TCGAGGTAGCCGATCGAGTGGATGTATTCGTGGAGAAGGATGTGGAAAATGTACGGCTTGTACAGGGCGGGATTCGTCTCTTGGATGCGTGCAAGCGGGAGACTGTTCATGACGATCATGTTCCCCGCGACCTGGAAGAAACCGCCCACAAGGTAGCCGGTGCCGCCGCCCAGGTTCGACAATCCGAGCATCAAACCGGCGCGTTCGACGTTCATGTGTCGTCGCACGACCTCCTTGACGACGTCGAAGATCTCCGGCATCGTCGTCGCCTGATCGAGGAGCTGCGTGGCCGGGATGCGTGACACGCGTCCATCATCGACCCGCACCATATTTAACGGAAGAGTTTCCCCCCAACCCCGCGACTTGCGCCCACCCCGCCAAAGCCCGTTTAACCCCCTACCTGGTTGGGCCGCGTCCCCCATGTTGCAGAAGATGATCCCTCCTTCCCTGCGTGGCATCCCCAACGTCGGTCCCGCGACCGCCCTCGACCTCCAACGCCTCGGTTTCGGACGGCTCGAAGAGCTGCGCGGCAAGGACCCGGATCAATTGTATGACCTGCTCTGCAGGATCGATGACGTGAAGCACGACATCTGTGTCCGCGACGTGTTCGCCGCCTTAATCGATCAGGCGAACGGCCGTCCGGCACGGCCCTGGTGGATCTACAGCCGACGTCGTCTGGCCCAAGTTGGGGCGCGGCGACGAGCTTAGGTAAACGTCGTTACCAACCAGGTCTTCAATCGGCGTGGGCAACACTGGGGCCACGTGCGCACGCGTCGGCGGTCCAAGGGCTTCGTTCGGGAATCCCGCGCGCGTCTTCTGGGATGGCTAATCGTGTTGGCATCTACGTCGAGTGCGTTTGCTCAAATGTTCGATTCGTTCGAAGTCGGTCGGGCAATGAGTGCGGCGCGCTGGTTTGTCGTGAGCGTGGTGGTGTTCGTTACGGCGTACCTGACCGAAATCATTAAACCGCTCCGAGGGCGATGATGATTTGTTGATCGAACTCACGGAGAACCAGGTGATTCGCATCCTACAAGCCCTTTCGGGCTGTATGGTCCTGGGAGGGCTCGTTCTTCTCGCAATCATGCTATTCGGATGAGATGGGCAGACTGCCGGCAAACTTCTAAACGCCATAAACCCTGATTCGCATGGTAATGGCGGAAGAACTCCTCCAAGTCCTCGGTGACTTCGGCACGCCCACGAAGGGCCTCTCGGCGGATCTGTCGAAAGAACAACAGTGGGACCTGTTCCGCTGGATGCTCACCCTTCGCACCATCGACACCAAGATGCTTCTCTTGCAACGGCAGGGCCGCGTTGCCTTCTACGGTCCCGTATCGGGCCAAGAAGCAGCCATCATCGGTTCCGCCTACGCGCTTGAGAAACGCGACTGGGTGTTCCCCGCGTTGCGCGAAGCCCTCGGCAATTCGTTGGTGCGCGGCGCTCCGATGGCGGAGATGCTCGCCGAATGCTTCGGCACATCGATCGACCAACAAAAGGGGCGTCAGATGCCCTCGCACTACTCGTACGCCAAAGGAAATGTCGTCGCTTGGTCGAGTTGCATCGGCACCCAGCTCCCCCACGCGGCGGGCACGGCGATGGCGATGAAATACCGCGGCGACAAAGCCGTCACGGTCGGCTACATCGGCGACGGGGGCACAAGCGAAGGCGACTTCCACGTCGCCTTGAACTTCGCGGGCGTGTACAAGGCTCCCTGCGTTTTCTTCATCCAAAACAACCAGTGGGCCATCTCGGTTAGCGCCAAGGCCCAGACCGCGTCCGCGACGTTCGCGATGAAAGCCGACGCCTACGGGTTCCCGGGCGTCCGCGTCGACGGCAATGACGTGCTCGCGGTGTACCGCGTGACGCGCGATGCCGTTGCTCGTGCGCGAAGAGGCGACGGCCCCACACTCATCGAAGCCCTCACGTACCGGATTGGTCCGCACTCGTCCTCGGACGATCCGAGCAAATACCGGGACCCGAAGGAAGAAGACGAGTGGCGAAAACGCGACCCGATCGACCGGTTCCGAAAACACCTCGAAATGCAAGGCGTCTGGACGAAAGCCAAAGAAACGGAGCTTCAATCGAAACTGGATGCGGAGGTCGCCGCGGCGATCGACAAGGCGGAGAAAGCCGGGCCGCCCCCAATCAACACGCTCTTTGACGACGTGTACCAGGAGATGCCGCCGCGGCTCGTCGCGCAGTTCGAGGAAGTCAAACGCGAAAGCGGTCAGTGACCTTCTTACGAGGAAATGTCTGAAGGGCGATCCACTAGGTCCAGTGTTTCGACCCGTTCCGTTCCCACGATGAGGCCGAAAAAGGGGGCCGAGTCGGCGATTCGATCGAGCGCCACGTCGTAGTCTCCCGGCCCCGACTGCGCGCGGCACCAGAACAGCGAATTCGGATCAATCGGGCATTGCTCAGAGCCCTCGGGATGTACGACTTGCGCTTCCCCAGCTTGGATCCCTGCACTACTCATCAGGAAGACGTCGCCCCGTGATGATTGAATTTTTCTTCGCATGTGGTCATCGAGCGAGACGCTGACGACCCCGGCCGAGATGCCGTAGCCGTCCTCCATGTTGCTGGGGCTGAACAGGGAGAATTCTCGCGCCTCGCGAAAGTTCGTCACCGTGACCGGCCCTTCACAGCGAACCTCAAAGCCCAGCCGATGGCCCGGTGCAAGGAAGTTTCCTCCTTCGTACGGTGTGACGCCTCGAACCGCGATGGTGATGTTTCGGTCGCCGGTTCCTCCGATTCGTGTTCGGCCGGCGCCATGACTACTTTCACCCTCCTCCCTTGTGTCGATGTCTTGGGCGTGCACGTAGGCTGGCGCGCTTTGGCTTCCACCGGCCGCCGTCCATCCGGCCCGATTCTCGTTGATGATCCATCGGGTCGGGCCATAGGCTTTGGGAGCCATCGAAACGTCGACGAACGTGTCGCAGTACGCCTCGGTCCTCACTTCGAACATCAGGACGATATCTCCCGATAGCTGCGTTGCATTCCAGGAGAATGAGCTCTCGTCTACATGCGGAGTCGAACCGCTTTCGGGTGCGCTTCGTGCGACGGGTTTGCGCGGGCGCGGCTCCACGTCCGCATCCGTCGCCGTGTCGGCGAGGCAACCCGCAAGAAGGATGGTTGAAATCAGCAACGTCGCCGCGATTCGCACGCGGCGAAGGGCCCCCTCGCCGGATAAAAGAGTTGTGGGCCCTTGACAGGTGTCGGATCAGTTGGTGAGTGACTCTCAGCCAGCCGCGTTGAGTCGCGGGCCGATCTGGGGTTCTCCCACGCGGGCTTCTTCTTTCTTCTTGCGATTCTTCGCGAGAGTCCGGCGGGTCAATCCGCTTCGTGGCTTCGATGTGCGCGAGCGCCTCGTCGCGGCACGTCCGCGGGCCCGCTGCGGGCGACCGCCGGGGGCCTCCGCTTCGGCGTTGACGATCGAGCGTTTGATCGCGGCGATGGAGCGGACGCATTTGTCGCGCGATGGGGATCCTTCGGCCGAGTCGGCAACGATTTCGCCGTTGCGATGCCGAAGCCGCCATCGCCATTCGCCGCTGCGGTCTTGGAAGACTTCGAAACGCGTCGCCATACCACGTCGGATAGGACGCTTGGGGAAAGAGGGTTCTGGGACGAGGTTCGGAAGGTTTCAGCGTCGGAACAATCGTCGGATCGGGGCGATCGCTGCGACGATGAGTCCGGTGGCTCCGATGCCGATGTACGTGGAGCCGCTTGTGTCGGAGAGAAGCTGCATCGCGAGTTCGCTTACGACGAAGAAGGATCCGCCGATCAGGGCGCCGATGATGGTCCCGCTTCGCGAAGCGGGCGCGGTCTTGGACGATTGCGACGCTGCTTCGATCGCGGGCGGCGTCGGCTTGGTCGTCGCGAGAAACGTTTCGAGGGTGGCGAGGTATTCTTGGAATCTATGGATGCCGTCTTGCGTGATCTGGTACCGTTTCTCGAAGCCGTCACGCGTCAATGCGTCGCGGGCTTCGACGAAACCGGCGCTCACTAGTTTTGTCGCGTGGGAGGCGAGGTTGCCCGACGTGATGTCGAGGGTCGTGCGCAATGCGGTGAAGCCGACGTCGGTCTGACGATAGAGCAGGCTCATAATGCGGAGCCGCACCGGCTCGTGGATGATCCGAAGTTCCTGCGGAAGTTCCACCGGTCACCCCTGGCGCCAGTAGGCGATGCCGATCGCGATGAAGACGAGGGGCACGGCAGCCACCGCGACGAACATGCCGGACGTGCCGAGGTCGGGGAACCAGAGGGCGGGCACGACGAAGCTGACAAAGAGGCAGGCAGCAGTGGCGATGAGTCCCGGTCGGCGCGTGTACCCTCGGTAGCCTTGGAGCATGGTCACGGCGGCTAATACGGCGGCGCCAATCTGCAAGGCGATGGCGACGCCCAGGTTGTGGTGTTGTTCTTCCATCGTCGCGCCGGGTCCGATGCCCCAGAACAGGCGACCGTTGCCGACGCCGAAGCTCAGGAGGATCACGACGAATGCGACGCCGAACGCGATGGCGGCGCCTTTCCAAGTCGAGTGGCCGGTCGGGCGCTCCAATGAGAATGCTCGGTACACGGCTGTCTGGAACAATCCGCCGAGGGCGGCCCAAATGAGGATGCTGAGGAGGTTGAGGAGGAGGAACAGTCCCCATTCCATGTCCGTCATGGTCTCGTGCGGGATCCGATCCAAGAAACCGAGTGTGCCCGCGAGGCTCGTGAGGACGAGCGCCCACATGATCCATGAGATCGCCGCGGCCCGATTGTTGAGGCTCTCCCGGGCGAGGCGAGTGTCCTGAAGCACCGAGGCGGCCTCGAGGGGTGTGAGCGACGTTTGCGGCTGCATGCTCGCCCCTAGGCCTCGGGTGGCTATTCAACTCGCGTTTGTTTGCAGCGCAAATCACGCGAGCGCCTGGGAGGGGTAGACACGGGCCGCCTGCGTTTCGTCAGGATACGGCTCCTCGAGCTGAAACACAAAAATAGGGGGACGCATCGCATTCGCCTGATGCGTGCCTGGTGGGTGGCGTACCTCGTCGTGCTTCTGACCGTCCCGTCAAGTTCCGCCCAGGTCGATCCTCCGACACTCCCCGTCGGCGTCCACATCGCCTACGGCAACGATCCGCACACACAGATGGTCGTCTCATGGTCCGGCGTCGCCGCCGTCGTGGATCCGCGGGTCGAGTTCGGCCTCACACCGGATCTCGGCAAGAGCGTCCTCG
The DNA here is from genome assembly GCA_964408365.1 of uncultured Halobacteriales archaeon. GTDB lineage: Archaea > Thermoplasmatota > E2 > JACPAO01 > JACPAO01 > JACPAO01. Next base: position 5,211 of record CAYOZB010000149.1, read on the forward strand.
CGCTGGGCGCGCCGTTGCCCGGTGCGTCCACGGCGGCATACTCGGCGCTCCTCGGCGACCTCGAACCGGGGACGCGGTACTACTACCGCGTCATCCATGGCCAGGAATCGGCTCTCTTCTCCTTCCGCACCGCTTCGCCGGACCCGTCATACTTGCGGATCACCGCGTGGGGCGACCAAGGCGTGCCCGACCAACTCAACCCGGTTGGCGAGAACGATGGGTACGCGCCCGCCCAGACCGTCGGTACCGGACAACGCTTGGCTCCTGACCTTCACCTTCACCCGGGCGACCTGTCGTACGCGAACGGCTACGCCCCGACCTGGGACCGTTACTTCACAATGCTCGAGCCCTTCGCCGCCAACGTTCCCTACATGACCGCCGTAGGAAACCACGAACGCGAAGCTGGCCAATCGTTCACACAGTACGACACCCGACTCCCCATGCCGACGGACGGCACGAACCGATGGTGGACCCTGCGCATCGGCTCCACCCAGATCGTTTCCCTCGACACGGAACAAGCGTGCACGCCGCTGGCCGCAGACGACGCCATCCCCGGGATCGTCGCACGCACTTGCGACGGCGGCGCCAACCCCGTCCAGCTTGGTTTTCTGCGTTCCAACCTCCAGGTCGCACGCGAGAACCCGCAGGTCGAATGGATCATCGTGTTCCATCACTACCTGCTTTGGAGCGATGGATCGCACGGCTCCAACCTGGAACTGCGCAACATCTGGGGACCCGTCTACGACGAGTTCGGCGTCGACCTCGTCATCCAGGCCCACGACCATCTGTACGAACGCACGAAGACCATCACCGGCGACGCGGCAACCCCGACCGGCACCACGTACGTCACCGTCGGGACCGGCGGCGCGAGCCACTACGCCTTCCAAAGCCCCCCTGACGCCCGGCCGGAATGGGAAGCGGCCTTCGACAACGAACACTACGGTGCGCTCCTTCTCAACATCACCGACGGAATGATCCGCGGCGAGTTCCATGGCAACGACGCCGAGGTCCATGACACGTTCGCCATCGTGAAAGCCTCAGACGGGCGACCGATGCAGGTCTCGTTTGTCGACCCTGAGCTCGAGGAAGAGCCGATCTTGGCGCCGCCGAAGATGCCGGGCCCGAACGGGGTACTCGTCCTGGCGTTAGTCGCGGGCGGCGCGTTCGCGTATGCGCGCCGTCAGAAAACGCGTTGAGCCGGTTTCGTCCACGCATGCGTTTTGAAGGATCGGCATTGGTTTCTCATTCGTGAGTGAAGAGTCTCGTGCGGTTGTTCCTCTGTGACGCGGCGCGTTTGATTCGAGCGTCTTTAAATCTGGCTCGCTCGTCGCGTCGCAACGTTGGACGACAAAGATTTCCGCATCCTCGTGGAACTCTTCCGCGACCCGCTCGCGAGTTTCGCACGACTTGGGCGGGCGGCCAGTGTGTCGGCGACGAGCGCCGAACGTCGAATCCTCGCCTTGGAGGAGGACCTCGTGTTGGCGGGCTACTTTGCGCTTCCGGCAGCCGAACTTCTGGGTCGCGAATCGTTCATCGCCACTGCGACGCCGACGTTGTCAGAATCCATTTTCCCGATGAAACTCCTTGCCGAGAACGACGTGGTGTGGGCGGTCCGCAAACACGACGGCACCATCACCATGTGCGTGTACCTGCCCCCGGGCTCCGATCCGGCGACCGTGGGGCTGCGTCGGGAGGCGGGCTGGACGGTTTCGCGGGCGAAGAAAGGCCCCGAGGCCAAGGATGCGATCATCTCCGAGCTCGATGGCCGCATCATCGACGCATTGATCGACCATCCGCGCGTGGAGAACGCCGAACTTGCCCGACGCACCGGACTTCCGGTCGCCACCGTGAAAGACCGACGCGACGCCCTCGTCAAGAAACGGGTCTTCACCGTCCGTCCCGCGTTACTCATGCGGCAAGGCTTGGGGACCATCCTCTTCGACCTCAAGATCCAACTTCGCTCCAAAGACGGCGCCGAAAAGGTCCGCGCCGCCGTCGACCGTGGACTCGTCATCCAAGAATCCGACGATCCGCCGACCTTGCTGTTCCTGACTCGCGCACACACGATCCCGGGAATCTACGACATGCAGTCACGGATCGCCTCTCTTCCCGAGGTCCAAGAAGTCTCGTTCACGATCTACCGCGAAGCTGCGGTCGCGCGGGAACGACTGCACGCGTGGGTGAAGGAAGCCGTGGCCCGGCAGAAGAAGAAACCGCCGGCAAAACGCGTTAAGCGCGCGCCTTGAGGGTCTTCGTCTTCGCGTCGCCCTTGACGAGTTTCGTGATGTAGGCGCCGACCTCGCTGCACTTGTGTTTGCCGCCAAGGTCGTACGTCTTCACGTCGTCCTTGAGGGCCCGCATCACGGCGGCTTCGAGGGTCTTTGCGGCTTTCACGAGTTTCGGATCGTCGTTCTTCTGTCCCACCCAGCGCAACATGAACTCGGCGGCGAGGATTGTCGCCATCGGGTTGACCTTGTCCAGACCGATGTACTTCGGCGCCGAGCCGTGGATCGGTTCGAAGAACGCGTGGTCGTCGCCGATGTTGCCTCCGGCGGCCATCCCCATGCCGCCTTGCAGGACGGACGCGAGGTCGGTGACGATGTCGCCGAACATGTTCTCCGCAACGGCGACGTGGTAGTTCTCGGGGTTGCGCACGATCCACTGCGTGAACGCGTCGACGTACG
>CAYOZB010000150.1:0-7833 GCA_964408365.1 uncultured Halobacteriales archaeon
TGGCCCGTGGACACGAGCTGGAGGCTGTTGTCGCGCATGTCGTAGCTGCCGAAGTCGGCCGTGAAGCTCCAGCGGACGAACATCCGGTCTTCGAAGATGTTGAGCTGGGTCGCGCGGGTCGACATGGGTTTGAGGATGGGGATCACGACGCGCGGCGGGAAGTTCGGGCCCGTGCGGACGCGCCAGTCGGCCTGCATGAACTGGACCACTGGGTTGTCTTCGGCGTTGCCTTGGATCTGGTAAGGCCGGATGAAGACGATGAACCCGTTCTTCGTGTCTGCACTCGGGATGATCTTCGACTTGACCTGCATCGGCACGATGAATTCGTACACGTCGCTCTCAGCGGGCCGGGAGATCAGGTTCTGGCGGGTACCGGTGTTTAGATCGTCGTTGCGGTTGTTCTCGGCGATGAGGTCGCCGCGGAACTTGAACCGGCCCGTTTCCATGCGTGCGTACACGCCGACTTGGGGCACTACGCCGGCTTGGGTGGTCGCGCCACTGCCCTGGGTCGAGGATTGCTGCGGGATCGCGTAGCTGCTCATGTACCAGTAGAGGTTGAACGTTTCAGCGGCGATCTCAGCGTCGTCCGCGAGGCCGGGCTCTTGGTGGGTGCGCCAGCCCTCTTGGAGGTATTCCACGAGGCCGGGGCTCGAGAACATGGTGAACTCGTTGTTCTTGAAGTGGAAGTCGGCGCAGGTCTGACCATTGACGCATTGACCCGTGTTGGTGTCGATGACCGGCATCAAGAAGCCGCGGTTGAGGTCCGGCTCACGCTGGTCGTCAGGGCGCTGCGTGTTGAGCGGCGCCATGTTGAGGATGTCTTCAAAGTGTCCGTACAGGATGACTTTGGTGACTTCGTCGGCCTTCTTCATGGTGCCACCATTGGCTTCCTTTGGGTCACATTCCGCGCTGCACTTCGCGATCGGTGCCGGCGCCGATTGAGCGCCAGCCAGCGGGGACGCGATGATCGCGACCGCCAAGATTGCCAGGAAAACTCGCAAGGACTTCATTTTTGACTGCCCCTTTTCGTTCAGACGTTGCCGTTCGCTTTTAAGGTTTTTTGCCCCAGCGTTGAACTCGCTCGATGGAACCCTGGCAAACCGACAAACCATTGTTGCCTAAACCTCGATATAAATGGGTTGTGGCGATTGTTTCCGTAGCACGGCTAAAAAGCGACAGTCGTCTCGACCTGACGGATCTGGGGAACGCGCTCTTTGACGATGCGTTCGATGCCATGTTTGAGGGTCAATGTGGACATGGCACAACCCCCACAGGCGCCCAGCAGCCGCAGGGAGACCGTGCCCTCGGATTCGTCGATGTTGACGATCTCGCAGTCCCCGCCGTCCATATGGAGCGCCGGCCGGATCTGGTCGATCGCAGCTTCGACTTCATCGTGAAGGGCCATTCGGACGATTCGTTCTATGAATCGCTCAGTATCTAACGGTTTCCGGCCCGAAACCGCTGGGCGTCACGCAGCGGGGATGGCGGTGTAGTCGGCGGGGCATTCTTCGAGCATGCACATCGTCACGTAGACCGTGAACCGCTGCTGGATGGAGAACGTCGGCTCCATGAAACCAGAACCCGCTCCGACAAGCCACTCGCTGTACGTGTCGATGGGAACGCCGCCCAAGCGCATGATGTTCGGGGACGCGCTCGTGTTGTACTCATAGAAATTGTTCTGGATGCACAGGACGTCCGCTTGGCGGTCGGGGTGCGCGTCGCAGAAGTCGAGTTCCATCGTCTCGGCCGTGCCGGGCGTCGAGGGGGTCCAGACGAGTTCCAAGACCAGCTCTTCGAGGGGCATTGTCGGTTCGGTCGTGATCAAGAACTGGTCGGTGTCCTCCGCGGCAACGGTACCGCACGGTTGAACGGAGTAGTAGGGGTTGAACGCGCACTGCACGATGCCTTCGAACGGCATCATGACAAAGTACGGCTCCGGCTTGAGAAGCAGGACCTTGAGCTCGATGCGGACCTCCACGACCTCGCCGGCGACGGCATCGATGCTGCGCGCAACGCTGTCATAGCCGAGCCGTGCCACAAGAATGGTGTAGGGTCCGGGTTCGAGGCCGTTGAACACGAACGCACCCGCGGCGTCGGTCTGGGTCACGTTCTTCATGTCCCCGAGGACGACGTCGACGTCCGCGATCGGAAGTTCTTCCTCCGACACGACGACGCCCGAGATCGAGCCGGTCTCCACTGTTGCAACGGGCGGCGGAGCGGTGGTCGACGGTGCCGCGGCCGGTGTCGGATCCGCGCCGGCACAACCGGACAAAACGACGAGGGCGGCGAGGGCGAGGACGATCCGTGCACGCACTTGCATAGGAGCGACGGGGACGTTTCTCGGCCTAATATCCTTGCCTTGGCTATCGCTCATAGCTAGTGACGGGTCGGCGCGGACTGCATCTCCAACGCGCCGTATGCGCTCAACTCGACTTGCTCGACAACGGCGTCGCCGATCGTGAACTTTGACGCTTCGAGTTTCGCGACCGTCTTCTTCCATAATGGCGTGGCGCGCGCTGTTTCGATGGATTTTGTGTTCTCCCAGATCGAGAAGAACAGGTACGTGTCCTTGGAGTCGGGCACACGGCCAAAACCGGCCGCGACGCATCCTTTCATGCCGCGGGCCATCGGGATCCCCTCGGTCTCTTCGAATTTCACGTAGGCGGGGAGGGTGGACGGGTTCGCCTTGGTGCGGAACGTGCGCAGGATCATCAAGTGCGCGCGAACCAGTCGCGTGGTGAAAACCTATCGGGCCCGGGCCATCGGCTTGGTCGAAGGCTCGTTGAGGGACGGCAACAGTTTTTCGACGCACGCTTCGAACCGTTTCGCGGCTTCCGTGTCCGGAAGATCCCAGACGAAGGGTTTGCCGATGTCGCCGCGTTCCACCAAGATGGGGTCGAGGGGGATCGCGCCGAGGAACGGTGCGTTGGAGTCGTGCGCCAATTTCTCGCCGCCGCCTTCTTTGCCGAAGATCGAGGAGTGTCCGTTGCAGTGTGGGCAGACGAACCCGCTCATGTTCTCGATCATGCCGAGGATGCGGAGTTTGAGTGTGCGCGCGAAGCCCACCGCTTTCTTGACGTCGAGCGTGGAAACGCCTTGGGGTGTGGTGACGATGATGACGCCATCGAGGTCGCGGATCGACTGCGCGACGGAGAGCGGTTCGTCGGAGGTGCCGGGGGGAAGGTCGATGACCAAAAAGTCGAGGTCGCCCCAGTCCACGTCTCCAAGGAACTGGGTCAACGCGTGCATCTTCATCGGCCCACGCCACACGACGGCGGTGCCGGCGGAGGGAAGGAGGAACGAGATGCTCATCACTTTCACGCCGTGCTCCGCGAGGAGCGGTTGGATGAGTCCTTCGCCGGTCGCGAGTTGACGTCCTTCGAGCCCGAACATCAACGGCACATCGGGTCCCGTGATGTCCATGTCCAAGACGCCGACGGTGAAGCCGCGCTTCGCGAGACTCGCCGCGAGGTTGACGCTCACGGTGGATTTGCCGACGCCGCCTTTGCCGCTCATGACGACGACTTTGTGCTTGATCCGGCCAAGGTTCTTGCTGATCCGGGCGCGACGCGCCAACTCCTCGGCCATCCGGGCGCCAGCGGGACCGCCGAGGCCTTGGGGCATCATCGGCGGAGCATCAGGAGACATGAATGGTCCGCGGCTATGCAAGGGTCGTATAAATCCGGTTGGTGGCCGTCGTCATGTTAACGCCGCTACCAACTTCCTTTTGGACCTCGGTCGTCGAGCATAGGCGTTGAGCGCACGCGAGAAGCGATTTCGGACCAACCGTCCCTGGCCAACCGCCGAGCAAACGAACGCGCGAATTGCGCGAGTCTTAGGCCTAATTGTGACGGCCCAGTTTTCCCTCGGCGGGCTAAACAACGTCTTCGACGGCATCGGCATGCTCGTGCTTTGGGTGGGCATTGGGATCGTGGTGGGAACGGCCACGATGCAAATGGAAAGGTTCTTGTTGCGGCGGAGGCGCATCTAACCTTGATGAACGAATACGATGACGCTTTTCGGGATTGGTCCTACTACGTCCTTCGGGGCATTATCGGGGTCGGCGTCGCCATCTTGGCCATCGCATTGTGGACTATGACGCCCTGGTTCCCCTGGAAGTAAAATGACGGAACAGGCAGATGCATTTCGAGATTGGACCTACTACCTGATTCGAGCCGTATTCGTTTTGTGCGCGGCGGGAGTCATGGGCGGCGTTTGGGCGATGACGCCCTGGTTCCCGTGGGGTTAAGGGCCGATCGCATGGCCGTCAAAATGGAGGCAACGTCGCGATCACGATGAGAATCCGTCGGAAGGAACTCTTGAAGGACGACCCGGTCCTTGCCGTGATGTACTGGTCCCAATACGTCTGCTGGGCAGGTATCCTGTTCGGCGTGTGGATTCTGACGCCCTGGTTCCCCTGGAAGTAACGCAGGCCAGCCGCGTCAATATTTGCTGCTGCAGCCGACCTGGATCGATTGCGCGTCCAACACGATCGAACCATCCGGGGCGGTGCGCAACGAGCCGTACACGACGACTTCTTTCGGACCGAAATTGTCCGGCGGGTTCTGATTGAACGAGACCTGAAGCTGTTCGAGTGAGTCGGCGATCACGAACGATTCCACTAGGGTGCCGTTGATTTGGATCGATTCCGCGAGCACGGTTCCGCGCACCGACACGGTCGTGGGAGAGAATTCGGTCGCCTTGCGTTTGGCTTCTGCGACACCCAATGCGGGGGCGGCCGCGTCGGCCGCCGTGTTCCACGTGATGAGGCCGATGGCGGCCCCCACGACGAGGGTCGTGACGAGGAGCTTGTGGGTGCGTCGCATGGGATCAGTGGCCTTGCGCGAGGCCTGCTTCTTCCAAGAACCATTTGTTGGGGTAGATGGTACCGTTGATGTCGAGGGTGTATGTTATGCCGCCGGAGTTTCCTTCCGTCTGGACGAGGAGTTTGTAGGCACCGACGATTCCGGGCGTAAGCTGGAACGTGTAGGTTTCACCGCTTGGCCACGGGTCAAGCTTCGTAGGCTTCATTGCACACTCGGGCGCGTTCGGAATCGTAGCGCCGCAAACGTAACCCCCGACATCGGCCGGCACTTGCGCTGACGGCTCAAAGGTGAGCGTGATATCGAATACTGCGGGATAGGCTGCTTCGAATGGGTGGAATTTCGCGTGGCGCAAATCGTCGTTGCTCGTAATATCGCCGAGGCCGGCCGCTCCTGATGCGGCCGGCGCCAAAGAGCTCTTCGTTTGGTTCGTGTACGTCGATTCGGGTACGTTTGGGTCCACATTGATGCGGATGAACCCGTCCGCGAAGTCGCCCTTGACGTCGACGACTTGCACGTACACGAAGTACGTGGCGGGGTCGGGGAAGGTCCAGATCTGGATCGGGGACGTGTCGTCGGTCTTGCCGTCGTACTCCTCGTTCCGCGGTTCCGGTTTGATCGAGTGGTCGCCGTCGAACGTCTTCACCCCGGCCGCGTCCATCACGCGCTTCTGCGCCTTGGCGTACTCTTCGGCCCACACGTGGCCCGAAGGGGTGAGGAGCAAGCCGGTGCCGTTGCCGGTGTCGTTGGAGCTTCCGCCGCTTGCGCCGCCGGCCGGGGCGCCGTATCGGTAGATTCCGTACTGGTGGGAACCAAGGTTCTCCATGTCGTTGAAGTCCGCGGGATCGCGAAGGTCGTTGAAGTCCCACTTGAAGATGATCGGGTCGCCGTCCGCGTCGAAGCTTTGCGTCGCATCGAAGGTGACGCTACCGCCGGGGGCGATCCAACGCGTGTCGGCCGAGAGGTACAGCACGGGCACGGTGTTCTGGCCTTCGCCGACCTGGACTTTGTCCTTCTTTTCGCTCTCGACGCCGTCGGCGTCCTTGACGGTGAGCGTGACCGTGTACTTGCCGTTCGGGTACTGGTACGTGTGCTCAACGACCTCGCCGCTCCCGGACGGGGATTGGTCGCCGAAGTCCCACGTGTAGACAAGGCCCTTGCCGGACGAGTTGCCGGCATCGAACTTGTAGGTGCTCTTGTCGGCGTTCATGGCGGTCGCAAAGAAGTCGGCGGTCGCAGGGCTATCATTGCCGGAGCAGCCCGCGAAGGCCACCGAGAGCATGACAGAGGTCAAGAGAAAGGTCGGGATTCGCATCGTAGAGTCCACTTGGTTCAAACGAGAAGTGGGGATTCATAAAAGGTTTGTTGTCAGCAAACTTTTCTTTGACGGCGTCAGAGGTCGAGGACGATGCGGATGCGATGCGTGCCCCGCGCGACCCGGTAGGTTGCCTCGTGGTAAGTGGCCGCTTTCACTCCGCGTCCCGAATTGTGGACGTTGGGGTCGAACCGTTCTCCCCAGAGTCTGCCGCGCACGCGATGCACGTCGCCCTCTTTCTTCACCGTGATCTCGCCCTCGGCCAACAGGAACTGCGCCGTGTCGAAGAGAAAGACGAGTTCGTTGAGGAACGCGACCGCTGTGCCCGGAATGTCCTTGTCGCCTTCCACGTCGATGTCATGGGATTCCCGCCGATGGATCGGGGATTTGTCCGTGATGATCGACGCCATGCCGCGGCCCAGTTCAACGAACGCGTCGGCGACGGTCGCATCGTCGGCCTCCACGCCCACGTCGCTTGAAAAATCAAAGATCCGGAAGCCCACGACGCGTCGCAACGAAGCATTCGTGGCGGATAAGCCGCGCGGCGCGAGGAGGGAATCTCGCGTCCGCGCGGAGTGAGAAAGAGGTGCAGGTCGGACGTGGAGGGTCTAGGAGATCCGGGTCCGGGCCCGCAGCTTACTCCACGCTCTTCCTGCGACCATATTTATCGCGCGGGCACAAGCCGCATATAGGATGCGCCGTCGCCGCGGCGCGCCTAAACGGTTTGCGGTTGAGGCTCGAGGTCGATCGTCTTCGGGTCGAACTGGTCCCACGCCATGATGGTGTAGTACGAGGTGAGGACGACCATTTCGAACCCCTTTGAGAAGAGCTCCTTGCCTTGCGCCTGGTCCGTGCACATGTTGCATGCGTACGAGTACACGTAGGGCACCGTGTCGCCGGGCTGGTGGTACATCGGGTAGTCGGCGGCTTTGCGCCCGCCGGCGAACCGGATCACGGGGATGCCGACGCGTTTGAAGTTCTGCTCGTCGGAGTTGCGGTCGTGGACCGCGATCGTTTCGACGCCTTCGCGCTTGACGTCCAGTTCGGTGCCGAGGAAGTCGTAGAGCGTGATGTTCATGAATTCCTGGTGCGCCTCGGTGTACTCCGCGAGGTCCGGGTGTTGGGTCCCGACCATGGCCCACAGTTTCCAGGTGGAGTAGCCGGGCCAGTTGAGTCCCGTCATGTCGTAGCCGAATCCTTGGTCATACACGTAGTCGATTGTGCCGTTCTCGTGGTTGGAACGGTATTCTTGCGCGTACTTCTGCGAGGCGACGAGACCTTGCTCTTCTCCGTCGAAGAACGCGCATTCGATCGTCTTGTTGGTCTCGACCTTCGCGAGAAGCTTGCAGATGTGCATCTCCGCGGCGAGGCCCGAACCGTCGTCGTAGGCGCCCTGGGCGGTGTTCGGCACCGTGTCGAAGTGGGAGATCAGGAGCAATCGGTGATCGGGGTTCGTCTTTCCTTCTTTGATGCCGCGAACGACGATGAACTCGTCGGCCGCGGGCAGGTCCGTCGGGGGTTGGACGCCTCGCGGTCCTCCCGGGTACACCAAGGTCTCCGCGTCGAAACCAGCGGCGGAGAGTTCAGACTCGATGAAGGCGGCGGAGCGTTCGTTGACCGGGAGGGCCCAGTGGCGGTAACTGTTCTCGTTGACGAAATCTTCCCACCATTGCACACCCGCCGAGGCGTCGTAGT
>CAYOZB010000151.1:0-7813 GCA_964408365.1 uncultured Halobacteriales archaeon
GCAAAATGTAGAGGGGGGACCTATTTCAGTTTTTGCCTAAAGCGCAAAAACCTCGTCCAAGCGCCCGGAAACGCGCGTCAGGCGTTGTCGCGCCGCGATTCAGTGGAACATCGAGATGTAGCCGTAGGTGACCGTGACGGTGACCTCGACAGTCTCGCCGACACTCGGGAGTCCCGTGGTCTGCCAAGCGACCTGGTGGATGCCGGCGGGGTACGTGTTGAAGTTCGTCTCGCCCGTGGAACTGGTCTGGTAGGATTCGGTGCGTCCGTCGGGGCTTCGGATCACGATGTTCGCCTGATCCGCGCTGTAGCCGGCTTTCGGTTGCCGCACCCAGCCCACGCGTGCCTCGTACGCGTTCTCTTCAAGGGGCACGTCGCCGAGTTCGAACGTGCGCGGCAGATCGCCGGTCCCGGTCTCGAACTCGTAGGTCTTGGTCCAGTACGCGTTCACGGTGCCGTACGCGTCGGAGACCATGTTGGCGCCGCATTTCTTCGGCTGGATGGCGGCGCGGACCTGGTATTCGCCTCCGCGTTCGAGGACGAGATCGAGGATGTCGCCGGTGTAGACGTTTTCCTCCGAGTAGCCCCCGGAGGATTTCGTGACGGCCCAACCGATCTCATGCGTCTCATTGTCGTACGTGAGCGGTTGTAGCTCGGGGACCTGCGGGATCTGGTCTTGGTATCCGCCGTACCCGTGACTCGTCTCTTCGAGGGTCAGTCGCGCGGTGACGGGGCCGTCGGCGATGTTGACGGGGAACGCCGTGTCGGACACGATGCGGCTCGGCGTGTACCGGGCGTACGTCGCTTCTTGGTAGTCGACGATCTCCGGGGCCGCCTGCTCCGGGGCGGCGTCCAACGAGTAGTCGCTCAAGACGGCGGTGGTGCGGTACGCGAACTGGTACCGTTCTCCACCTTCGCTCGCGCTAGCAGATGCCGTGAACACGTGCTTGACGAGGTACATGACGTCGGGGCTGTACCATTGCTCGCTGCGCAGACTGAAATCGTACATGTCGACGTATTCCTCCGCGCCGTCCGGGACGTCAACGGGTCGGAAATCGGTGGTGACGTACACGGCCTTGAACCCGCCGGCGGGGGTCTCGACGTCGACGAGCCCATGGACGTTCATTGTGTACTGCATGCCGAAGTCCTCTTCCATGCCGAGGGAGCCGCTCCACGTGGCTCCGTCATCGAGCGGGAAGCGGACCGTCGGGAAGCGTGCCTCTCCTTCGACGGGCTGGAGAGGAGCCGATCCCATGCATGGATCTTGCATCTCGGAGCGCGGGGACGAGTACTGATCGTGGCCGATGGCGGCCAGTTCGAGTCCGCGCTTCGTCAACGCTTGCGTCGTCCCGTCGAAGATCGGGTGATCGAAGCCTTCGCCCAATGAGAGGACGTACACGGGGTCGCCCTTGACGGCCTTCGTCGTGTTGATGACGGTCATTGTGACGGTTCCGCGTTCGGATTCGCCGTCGCTGCCGAGGCCGCCGCGGTCGAATCCGGACATCTGGCTCGAGGCGATGATGTCGTACGTCCATGAGTAGCCGGATTCCCAGGTGGGCACGTCGATCGCGTCGAACGACTTGCCGACGTCTCCACCCGTTAAGGTGCAACCCGACATGACCAAGGAGCTGAGGAGGGCGATCGAGAGGAGCCTAGGAGTCGCAGACACACCCATTTCGACGTTCGCCTATGTTATGTCCTTTTTGGAGGGGTTGGTGAAGCAACCAACGTGTTCCAGCTACCTTCGCGGCTACGGCCTCTAGGCGGTTGCGAATCCCGCTGGCCTACTGGCGACGTCGGCGGACCCACGCCACCAGGGCAGCGCCGAGGAGCATGAGCATCGGAATGCTGGGGCCGGGCAGGGACGCCGGGTCGCCGTGGAGTGGTTCGATGGGTCGTGATTCCGTCGCCTCGCCGCCTTCTGGCAACGTGCCGACCGCCGAGTACATCGCCTCGACCGTTTCGACGTCCGATTGGCTTTGGTCATGCGCGGCCAAGAACCGGACCTTGAGCGATGCCGTCTCGACGTGTTCGAGGGCGTAGTAGATCCTCATGACGCCCGACCAGGCTGCCTCGGCTCCGTTAATCGTGCGCGATTCCAGCACGATGTCGTTGGCGTTGATCAAGGCGAACTCGTCCGGTGATTCGGGTTCGAGGATCGCGCGCACGCGCGTCGGGCCGTTGGCGTGGTTTTCGATCGGAACATCGATCCAACCCGTCATTCCTTCGTGCTCGACCGTTGCTTCTTGGACGCGGATGCCCGGAACGTAGTCGTTCTTGACGGTCATGGTCCCGTACCCCGTGGACGGAGCCACGTTACACCCGGCCAACATGGAGGGCGGCACGACGTGCACCGCGAACCCGTACAGGGCGTCCGCGTACGCGGGCGCGTCGCGCGTCGTGGAGATGGTCACGAGCGTCTTGACGGTGTACTGGGTCGGAGCGAGGCCGGGGTGGATCTGGAAATATTGCACCGGGTCGTGGATGAACACGGTCGCGTAGCCTGGCAACATCTTGACCTCGAACATCACCGGGATGGGCTCGACACAGACGGTGAGCACTTGAATGGTGATCTGGGCCCAGACGGACCCCACAAGCTCTTCGGTCTCCGGCCGGAGCCGATTATCGCCGAGGGCTTCGTCGAATTCGGTGAAGACCGTGACGCTGGCGGGCGTCGATTGCGCCGCGGAGGTCGGGATGACGAGGACGGCACCGAACAGAAGGGCAACCAAAAAGAGGGCCAGGGCACGCATGTGGGATCAGCCACGGACTCGTCCCGGGACGCTATAAGGTGCCTCGTGAGGACGTTGAACGGTCCCGAACGCGACCCCTCCTCAACAACGTTCAAATAGCGTGGGACTTGGTCGGAACTCCCCAGCAGGTGGCTTGCCCAATGAAGTCCGTGACCGTTTTCGTTCCCCTCCTCTTGATGACTGCTGCCCTCGCCGGCTGCCTTGACTCCGACGCCGACAGCGAAGACGCAGCGAACCGCGCCGCGAACCCGGTCCGACGCGTCGTCGAACCCGTCGGCCAAGCCGCCAGCGGCGCCGCAAGCGTCCTCTTCGCCCCCGTTGATGTGATCGACGTCGACCACGCAGGCGGCGAACCCGTCATCCTCGTCGACCTCAAGGGCAACATCATCATCTCCAGCCACCCCGGCTACACCCACGTCCGCGGCGTCGACACCGACCTCGCGACCGCCTCGACCGGCCAAGTGTTCGTCTGGCGCAGCGAAGACGGCGGCGAGACGTGGGACTTCATCGCGGCCCCCGTCGGCGGCGCCGACACCGGGCCCCGAAACTCGGCCACGAGCGTCTCCGACCCCGACATGACCATGACGCCCGGCGGACGCATCATCCTCACCACCCTCCAAGCCCTTGCCTCGATCCCCGTCGAGATCTCGGACGACAACGGAAAGACCTGGAGCGGCCAACCCTTGCACGGACCGCCCGGCGTCGACCGCAACTGGGTCGCCGCATGCAACGACCAAGACGTGTACCAAGTCTACACGAGCTTCGGACACACGCCCCTCACCCTCTCGCCCACCGGCACGTTCGGCACCGGCAGCCGCTGGTTCGCCCACTCGACCGACGGCGGCGAGACCTGGATCGACCAGCACGCCACCAACGCCCCCGGCAACATCATCTGCGACCAAGTCACCGAGGGCGGAAAGTACCTCTACGCCGGCTCCGGCGCGACGCTTGCCGTCTCCGAAGACAAGGGCCGCACCTTCACGCGCGCCGACGCGACAGGCATCGGCGACATCCGCGGCGGATCCAGCATGGCCCGCCCCGCGGTCGACAAGGCCGGCAACGTGTACACGGTCGGACTCAACAACGGCACGACGCCCAACGCGACCCTCTACTACACGGTAAGCCAAGACCACGGCAAGACGTTCAGCCGGTACGTCGAAATCCCGACCCAGGGCATCATCAACGGCAGCCACGTGTGGCCCTGGATCGTCGCGCAGGACGAAGGCCGTCTCGGCATCGTCCTCTACGGCGCCTCCTCCTACGGTTCCCCGACCCAGTTCACGACCGAAGTCACCTGGGACGTGTACTCGGTCATCATCCCGAACGCGTTGGACGCCGAGCCTGAAGCCTTCATCACGAAGGCCACGAACCTCCCGATCCACCGCGGCGCGGTCTGCGTCGGAACCGTCTGCCAAGCCGACCCGGAGCAGAGCGGCGACCGACGCTTGGGAGACTTCTTCACGGCCACCTTCGACCTCAACGGCGCGCTCCTCATCTCCACAGCCTCCACGCAGAACGTGCCCGCCACGGGACCGGTCGACGGCGGCGGACTCGCCCACGTCGCGTTCATCAAACAGATCGCCGGACCCGGCGGCTTGGCCGGCATGGACATCGGCATGGGCATGGACCACGCCCAACACATGGACGGCTAGGGTACCAACCCTCGGCGAGGCGGAGCGTTCGCCTCGCGTTCTCCTTCCACGAATTTTTGCATCACCATTGACCGTGCGGTTCGCTCACGTCCGACACGGTCTCCGCAACGTTCCGACCGAGTTACCACGCGAACTTTTTCGGTTGCGTTATATCAGGGTGCCCTTTGCGCGAGGCTCTCAGGGATGCATCAATGGAACTTTTACTCACCCGACAGGCACGACTCCTCGAAGATTCGCTCAAGGACAAACTCATCGAGCTCGAACGCAACATCGCCCGAATGGAACGCGAGCGCGACGCGATCCGCTCGAAACTCGTCCACTACAACATGGTCCGCATGCAAGGCGGCAAGCCGAAAGTCACCCCGCTTGTCTCGTGCCAAAAATGTGGACGCGACCGGGACTTCCTTACCGACAACGGCGGCTACTTGGCGCGCGTCCTCGAAGATCCGGAAGACACCGAAGCGTTGCAACCGGGGAAACCGCTCTTCTGTCCCGGTTGCGGCGACGTGTTCCTCTTCGAACGACTGACGGCGATCAAGCGCAAGAAGTAGGTCGCCCCGTTCGTTTACACGGCGTCGAGGAATTCTTGCACGGATACGCCTGCTTCGCGCGTGATTCTGCGCAACAGCGACGGGCTGATGTCCGATCCGGCATGGTGTGGGACCGTCGCGGAGCGTCCATCCGGATGGCGAAAGCGAACGTGGCTTCCGACCTGACGGATCGGCAAGAAGCCCAGCGCCATGAGCGCGCGGGAGACCTTCCGGTAGGGCAACGGAATAAGACGATCACGCACGATTGACTACGCCTCGATTCGGATCTTCGCAAATTCGACTTGAGGTGCGATCGGCAGCCCGTCGGCCTCTACGACAAGCTGGAAGGCCTCGCGTAGGTGCTCAAGGGCCGCGGCCTTGGTATCGCCTTCTGAGTAGCAGCCCGCGATCCCCGGGATTTCCGCTATCCACTTCCCGGTTTCTCGGTCCCGTTCTAGGACCACATCGAGTTCCATGCTTCGCTTTTTCGTCGAGGTCGTATTTATCGAGTTAGGGAACCACGTTTGCCTATTTCCGCTTGTCCGGAGACTTTTCCCGCCAGCCCGGAAACCGGTGAAACCGCCGTTTTAGGCGTTGCGGGTCCCTTCGTCGAAGCGGACGCGCGCGAACTCGACTCGCGGCTGCATCGGCCAACCCTGGGTTTCGACCATCCGTCGGAACGTCTCACGAAGGTTTTCCAACGCCGCGTCCCGGGTCTTTCCTTCCGAGGCGCAACCCAGGATCCCCGGCACTTCGGCGACCCAAACGTCGGCGATCGTGTCCCGTTCCAACACTACGTTGAGCTCCATTGATTTCGTCTTCACGTCGTTCTTTCCTCCCCAACTCTCTCTAGAACTCCCCCAGCCATTCGATCTTCTCGAAATGGAAATTCCTGGGCGGTCGTTCTTGTCGCATCTCCGGATACAACCGGAGATAGAACTTTTCGAGCGCCTTGAGCAGTCCTTCGAGCTCGTCCGGCACTTCGAAGTCCGATGCATCAGAAGCCGTAAGCGTCGCGCCCGCGGCCATGAGTTGCGCGTTGATGATCCCCCGCACGTCGTGCGCGTTCAAGGTTCCCCGACGGGTCGACGCGGAGAATTTCTTGAACCCCGCCACGGACCAGGCTTCCCGCGCCTTCTCGATGGGGATCTCTCGGTCCGGATAGTGCGGGTCGTGCAGCAGGAACATTCGGGAGCCGGGCGATTGCCCGAGCCCCTTCATGTACTGCGCGTTATTGGTCCGGCAGGGCGGTCCAGCCGGCCGGTGCCTCTTGCCGGAGGAAGACCGTGAAGTACACAGTGACCGGACTGCCGTTCGGATCGACGATGAAGTCGGGTCCGGGGTCTTCGCAGCCGGCGACGCCGCCTGAGATACCGCCGATCGTGCACCAGCCGGCAAACAAGCGGGTCACCCAGTCGCAATATCCGTCCACGCCGTTCCCGCCGGGTGCGTGGCCGCAGAGGTCTTCCTCCACCATCGGGTGGTTGCCCGGCGTGCCGGACGGGGATCCCGCGAGCGCCGTAGACCGGTCGACCCGTGTAATCATCGGGGATACGGAGCTCATCTGCCACCAGTCGTGAAGGTCCTTCTGGTCTGCGGAGCCCGTGTCCATGTTTCCTTCACTGCCCTGCCGGGTCGAGTTGGGGGCCATGACCTCCCAGCTCCAACCGCGGCCCGACGCGGCGCTCGTGGGCGTCCATTGGAGCTCTCCAAAGATGCTCTGCCAGTCGTTGGTGAAGTCGCACGCGATTTCCGGCTGGTCGCCGTTGGCGCCGCAATGGCCGTAATGCTTTTCGTCCGATCCCAGGCCGCCTTGGCACGTCTTGACGTTCGCGTTGTTGACGGGGAGGCCAGGTGGGACAGAAATCCCATATTGCGAGCCATACATGCATTCCATACCGACTTTGACAAGCACTCCTGGAATCGTTTCTGTGTAGATGTTCGACACGTGGTAGGGACCCGTCGATGGGAGCTGGATCAGGATGAAGTCCACGGAAGGCACGACCTCGCCCGCCACGACTTCGACCGCGCGACTGTCACTCTTGAATCCTAGCGCGATGACGGACACCACCGCCTTGCCGGCCGGGACAAAATTGAGTGTGAAGCGGCCCACTTCGTCGGTCGTCGCCACAATCGGGGTGCCAGCGATGCCGACCTGCGCGCCTACGATGGGCAGAATCTCGTCTGTGCGGACTGCGCCTTGGATTGACCCAGTCGTCTCGTCGAACGCGGGCACGTTGCTGGGCGCGGGCAGAGCGGTCGATTCGGAATTTGCCACACAACCGGCAAAGGCTACAGCTGCTAGGACGACAACACTGAACGGAACGCGTAACGGCCTCATGACAATTCCCCGGGTTAGCAACAGTCAACAGGCCGCTATTTGAGCATTCTTCTATCTGGCCGTCCGGTTTCGAACATCCGGCACGAACGAACCTACCGACCGGGAGCTTGACTCCAGAAAGCGTTTATATGGCGGCCCGGTCGCCTTTGCTAGTGGTCCTCATGGTCCGCACCTACTTCCTCACACTCTTGGCAGCGGTCTCGTTGGCATTCGCCGCCACCCCCGTCACCGCCCAGGCGCAGCCGCTTGTCCTTAGCATCCACGACGTCGCGGACGACGGCTACACCTACGTCGGGAACCCCACCAATTTCGGCTACGTTCTCCTCAACGACAACGGCGCCTCCAACGTCCACAAGAACGGACAACTCCGGATCACCCAGAACGGCGTCCTCATGTACGAAACCTTGGGCATGTCGAACGCCCACGACTACGACGCACTCAACCCCATCTTCTACGCGTTCCCCCGCGCCGGACCCTACGAGGTCCACAGCTCCGTCCCCGCGTCGGCCGCTCTCACCATCAACAACACGTTCACCGG
>CAYOZB010000152.1:0-7747 GCA_964408365.1 uncultured Halobacteriales archaeon
CCAGCTGGCCGTCGTGGTCGCGGGCGAAGCCACCGCCGTCCGACTGATGCTGACGGAACTGGCCTCCGACGAACCCTACGTCTCCCTTCTCATCCTGAACGGCATCTTCAACTGTGGCGTCGCGGCCGTCGCGGTCTCCGCGGTCTGCGTACCGACCGTGACCAGTGCGGCGCTCGGGCCGCACAAGACCGCGTTGTTCTTCCCCATCCCCATCGGACACCAGGCCGTCATCGCCGAAACGGATTGGCCGAACCGGGAACAGGTCATGCGAAACTGGTACATGAACGACGAAAAAGACGACAACGTCTACGACGGCGACTGCCTCGGCGACGCGATCGGCGGAGCCGTGCTCCGAAAAGATTTCACGCCTGAATCGCCCGGCACCTCGTACTCGACGCTCTGCCCCGAGGTCACCCCGTTCCCGCCCTCGTCGCAGAACTTCACCCTGCTCGTCGCCACCTTCTACGACGGCGCCTACCAACGCGAGATCGATTCCACCGCGCGTCCCGCCTGCGACGCAAACCCGGTGGTCGGATACTGCACCGGAGTCGGCGTGATCCTCGAGATGAAGTACACACAGTACGTCACGATCTTCGTCAACCAGCGCCCGGAACCCATCGAAGCGTATTCCGCCGTCCCCGACTATTGAGGGGCTTCGTCTCGTTTTGTGTGCGGCAAGTTACTTGAGCGACCTCCAAAGTGCGACCCCGTGTGGGCGGAGCGCTCGTCCGGGCCTGGCACATCAAACAGTGGGGCGTCGGCCAAGTCTTCAAGACGCTCCCCTGGAACACGGCTAGGTTCCTGTTCTTCGACCGCGAAGTCACGAATTTCACGTATGAGCTTCGCAACCGGGCGGAACTGATCCGGTTCCTGGTCCAAGACTTGCGTCTTGGGGACGCGAAGAAGTACCTTGAAGAGATCGAAGGCGACCAAGGGTTCCGGAGGATGATGGACTCCGCGTACGGGTCGCGTCGGGATCGGAATCGGCGCGCAAAATACGGGCGCCGCCTCGGCTGGTACGCGATCGTGCGCTCCCTGAAACCAAAGATCGTGTTCGAGACCGGCACCCACGACGGCCTCGGCGCCTCCATCTTCGCCCGAGCGCTCCAACGAAACGCCAAGGAAGGCCACCGCGGCACCTTGTACACGTTTGACATCGACCCCCAAAGCGGCTGGCTCGTTCCACCCGAGCTCCGACGCCACGTCGGCTTCGTCCGCGGCGGCGTCAAAGACACGCTTCCCAAGACGCTCGCGCAACTCGGCGCCAAGGTGGACGTGTTCATCCACGACAGCATCCATACGTACGAACACGAGACGTGGGAATTCGAGACCGTCGCACCGCACATCAGTCCCGGCGGCGTGTTGATGACCGACAATGCGCACGATGCGCCCGCGTTGAAGGATTATTGCGCACGCAACGGGCTCAAGTTCCATTATTGGCGGGAAAAACCGAAAGCCCATCCGCATCCCGGCGGCAGCATCGGATTCACACGCACGCCGCGTTGATTCAACCGGACGCGGGTTTGGAGTCGCCTCGGAAGAACCAGAACAATCCCACGGAGAAGATGAGGTTCGTCACGAGGATCACGACGACGGCGTAACTCGCAAACGCTTCCGTGCCCGAGATGCCGCGTGACGCGGGCAAGGTGCTGACGACGGCCGCGGTCGTGCCGCGGGGGATGGCGGCCATGAGGAGGCCGCGGTAGTTTCGCATGCCGCTTGCACGGTTGCTCATCGTGAAGACGGCGATGAACCGTGCCACGAGGATCGCTCCCACGATGAGGAGGGCGCTGAGCACGAATGTTGGGTTCAATGAGCCGAGGTCGAGGATGACGCCGAGGTAGACGAAGAAGAAGCTTCGGACCAGGAACGCGACCTCGCCGTTGAACTGGGTCATGTCGCGGAACACTTTCTGTCGGCCCACTTCGCTCCAATCGCCGAGAAGTTCGCGGTTGCCGATGATGATGCCGAAGAGAAGAACGGCGATGGGCCCGGAGCCGCCGACTTCGGTGACGGCCCAGTTGAGGGCAAGCACCATGGCGAGCGTCGTCATGTAAGCGTATTGACGCGTCGACAACCATCCCAACGCGCGGATCCAGAGTGCGCCGACGATGAGTCCAAGGAGAATCGTGGTGGCGATGCCGCCGACGATGTTGGCGGTCTGGGATCCGAAGTCGGCTCCGCCCGTGTCTTGCGGCGCGGCCACGCTCATGAGGAGCAAGACCGACGCGATGATGAAGACGTCTGGCAGCGAGGTATCGACGAGGAGGGCCGCGCGCACCTTCGGCGGCACGCCGAGTTGAGACACGATGGGCAGGATGACCAGCCCGGCGGTGTCCGCGACCGCGCAGCCGAGGACGAGGGCGAGCAACCAGTCGATCCCGATGACGTAATGCGCGACAGCCGCGACGAGGGAGACCGTGAGGATGAACCCGACCGTGGAGAACGCGATGCCCCAACCCGTGCGGGACAGGGCCAGATCGCTGGATCGAAGTTCCAGGCCTGAGTCGAACATGATGATGAGGATCGCGAAGGCCGCCACGAGGGGTTGGAAGGACCGGAACAGGTCGGCGTCGAGGAACCCGACCCACGCGAGGAGGATGCCGAACCCGATGAGGAAGATGGTGTCGGCGACCCGGAACCGGTCGAAGACGAGGAATCCGGCGAATCCGAGTCCAATGATGACGGCGAGCGTGAGAAGGATCTTGGTCGCGTCGATCCCCGCTTCGCTCGGGGGTGCGGTCTCGTTGCCTTGGGCGAACGCGGCGGGAAGGGCCGCCATGAGGACCATGGCGACGAGGGCCAGGAGCAGTCTTCGCACGGCCGGGCGGAGTCACCGGGGGTGGAAAACGGTTACTCGACGTCCGCCGACCGTTCGGCGCTTGTGTCCCTAGGGATGGAGGAGCGCCAGGTATTGTTTCGCGACCGCGTCCCATGTGTGTTCTGTGCCGACGCGCCGGGCGATGTCCGCGATGCGTAGTTTGGAATCAAGTGCGGTCTGGATTCCGCGGCCGACGTCGAGGTCGATGATGCAACCGCCACGCAGGTCCGGAGCGACCCAATCCCGGGTGGTCACGACGGTTCGGCTTGCGCCCAAGGCTTCCAAGATGGAGATCGGTTCTCCTTCGCTCTTGGATGGAAGCACGAAGAGGTCGCAGGCGGCGTAGCAATCCCATTTCTTCTCGTCGCTCACCCGTCCGACGAGTTTCACGCGTTCCCGAAGGCTCCGGTCCGCTTCCAAGAGACCCTTCACCGCTTGTTCCTCGGGTCCCGCGCCCGCGATCACGAGATTTAGGTTCGGTTGCAGTTTGACGGCCTTGACGAGGTCCACGACGCCTTTGACTGGTTCCAGCCGGCCCAAGAAGAGCAGCCATGTGCCCTTTCCAAGACCGAGACTTTTGCGTGCTGCCCCTTGCGTCGGCCACCGCAAGGGAAGCGTTACGCCGTTCCCGATGATCCGGACCCGTTGCGCCGGAACTCCGTACGCATTCGTGATGGACGCCGCGACGAACGGGCTCACCGCGACGACCCAACGTGCGCGGCGCATGTCGCTGCGGTCTCGGCGGAAATCGCGTCGCGCGATCATGGCTTGTGCGATCGCACGCGGATGGAAGCGGGACACGCGCGACAAGAGTTCCGGCCGGGAAAACGATCGATATGCTTGGTCGAAGGTTCCATGGGAGACGTACACGGAGCGACCCTGGTGGACGTTCGTGACCTGGAGGAGTTTTCGTCCGCCGCGGCCTTCGCTGATGAAGAGGTCCGTTTTCAAGCCCAGGTTCTGGACCCGTTTGGCGGCGGCTGTGGGAAACCTTGCCCACCAGCGCCACATCGGTTTCTTGTCGCGGTTTCGAGGCAGATGCTTGACGTATTCGACGCGGATGCCTTCGCGTGTCTCGTGTTCGATGGTCTCGTCGAAGGCGCCGGTCACCATCGTCACCGCGGCGCCCTGGCTGGTGAGTGCTTTGGCGAGGCTCCAGCAATGTTCCTCGAACCCGCCCTGGATATGCCACGGCATGGACCTCGCAACGATGAGGACCGATGGGGTGGGCACGTTTCGCCGTAGAGTGGCCGCGGTTAATGCGTTCTGCGCGACCACGAGGCATCCTACACGCTTTTGAAGTCGCGGCAAATGGGCACGGGACACGTGGTTCGGAAACTGAAGAAGATCCCGCTCGCCGTGCCGCAGATGACGGCGACGATGGTCCAGAAGGCCGCTTCGGCGCTTCGGAACGAGCGGTTCCTTCGCGGTGAGAGCGTGGAGAAATTCGAAGCCGCTTTCGCCAGGCTGTCCGGTACCAAGCACGCGGTCGCCGTCAACAACGGCACCAACGCTCTCCTCTTCGCGTTGCAAGCATTGGGCGTGAAGGCCGGCGACAAGGTCCTCACGACCTCTGCGAGTTACATCGCAACCGCCAATTCGATCGTCATGGCCGGCGCCGAGCCGGTTTTCGCCGACATCGAACCAGGCACCGCCAACCTCGACCCCGGCGCGGCGGAAAACGTGCTTCGTCAAGGGGGCATCAAGGCCATCATCCCAGTCCACCTGTACGGCCGACCCGCCGCGTTCAAAGAATTCCGGCAACTAGCCGACCAGTACGGCGCCGCATTGATCGAAGACGCGTGCCAAGCCCACGGCGCGAAGCTCGACGGCAAACCGGCCGGAAGCCTCGGCGACGCTGCGGCTTTTTCCTTCTACCCGTCGAAGAACATGCACGTCGGCGGCGACGGTGGCATGCTCACGACCAACCGAGACGACGTCGCCGCGTTCGTCCAAAGCGTTCGGGACGGCGGCCGAGCACCGGGCAAAACCTACCTCCACAC
The DNA here is from genome assembly GCA_964408365.1 of uncultured Halobacteriales archaeon. GTDB lineage: Archaea > Thermoplasmatota > E2 > JACPAO01 > JACPAO01 > JACPAO01. The sequence continues at coordinate 4,825 of CAYOZB010000152.1, forward strand.
GCTCCTTGGAACCACTGCGCGACTCAACACGGTCAACGCCGCGATCGGGTTGGAACAGTTGAAGCTGCTTCGCGGCTGGACCAAGACCCGGGTCGCGCTCGCCAAACGATACCAACGCGAACTCCAGGGCATCGACGGCTTGACCGTCGCTCCGCCCGTTGCACGCGGGGCGGAAGCGGTTTTCCATTTACTCACTGTCCGCACGAAGCGTCGGGACGAACTCGCCGGGTTCCTCAAGGAGCGTCACATCGAGACCGGGATCCACTACCCTGTGCCGATCCACAAGCAGCCCATCTACGAATCACGCGTCCCACCCGGCCTCTCGCTGCCGCACACGGAACAATGGGCCGAGGAGACCCTCAGCTTACCTCTGTTCCCCACGCTTTCGAAGTCGGACCAGGACCGCGTCATCACGTCGGTGAAGGAATTCTTCGATCCCCGGGGGAACCCGCACTGAAGATCGGCCTCGTCGGCACCGGCTACTGGGGCACAAAGGTGCTCCGCGAGTACCTCGCGTTGCGGAAGGCCGGGTTGATCGACGCGCTCTATGTCGCCGACAAGTCGAAGCCGGCCTTGGAGCGCGCCGCCAAGGAAGGTCGCCTCGACGGCACCGCGCCGTCCGTGAAAGGACTCTTGCCGAAGGTCGACGCGGTGCACATCGCGACCCGCAACGAGCTCCACTACCCCATCGCAAAAGAAGCACTCGATGCGGGACGACACGTGCTTCTTGAGAAACCGATGACGACGGATTCGCACACCGCGTACGAACTCGCGGAACGCGCGAGCGCCGCGGGCGTCGTGTTGCAGACCGGACACATCTACCGGTTCAACAACGCGATCCACGAAGTCAAGAAACTCCTCGACAAGAAATATTTCGGAAAAATCTACTATACGCGGTTCCAGTGGACCACCAAGATGCCCTCGCCGGACGGCATCGACATCGTGTGGGACCTCATGCCGCATCCCTTGGACATCATGCACTACCTTACCGGCGAATGGCCGACCGAGACCGTCGGTGTTGCGCGCTCCTTCCGGCGAAAAGGCCCCTCCGAGACCGCCTTCATCACCGCCCTCTACCCGAGCGGGCAACCCGTGAACTTCGAACTCAGCTGGCTCCGTCCGATCCGTAGCCGCAGCATGGAGATCGTCGGCGAGAAACGGGACGCCATCGTCGATTGCGCCGGACAAAAGATCGACATCGTCGAAGACAGCAAACCCCGTCCCCACCCAGTAACCGTCAACAACACCGTCCTTGACGAGGTCACCCATTTCGTGAAAAGCATCGGGCAACGCAGGAACCCGCTCAACAGCGCCGTCATCGGGGCACGCAACGTGCAGGCGATCGAAGCGATCCTCAAGTCGGTGCGGTGACCACGATGAAGCCGAAGCACAGCATCCTCAAAGACGTCGAACTCGGAAAGGACGTCCGACTCTTTGCTCACGTCAACCTCTACAAGTGCAAGATCGGCGCCCGAACCAAGATCGATTCCTTCGTGTACATCGAAGAAGGCGTCGTCCTCGGAGAAGACTGCAAGGTCCGTCCCCACTGCTTCATCCCCACCGGGGTCACGATCGGCAACCGCGTCTTCCTCGGACCCGGCGTGATCTTCACCAACGACAAACAACCACGAAGCATCAACCCCGACTGGAAACTGCTGCCCACCGTGGTCGAGGATGACGCGTCCCTCGGAGCCGGGGCCGTGATCCTTCCCGGCGTCACGATCGGCCGCGGCGCGATGGTCGGGGCCGGAGCCGTCGTCACCAAGGACGTCGCCCCCGGCGTCACGGTCGTCGGGAATCCTGCCCGGCCGGTTCTGGCGAAAAAGAAGGGCGTGCGTGGGTCGCGGACGTAAATGTCGACGCGTCCCGATGTCAGCATCGTCATCCCGTCGAAGAACGATGAACGCGTCGCCGTCACGTTGGCGGCGATCAGCAAACAATCCACCCAACTTTCGTACGAGGTCTTGGTCGTCGATTCATCGACCGGTGATTACCGGCGCAAGGTCGAAGCGTTGGTCCGACAAGGTGGCGGTACCTACGTGTTCGCGGAGGCGAACGTCGCTCAAGCGCTGCGTCTCGGCGTGGAAAAGGCGCATGGCGACATCGTCATCACCGTCCCGGCCGATGCAGAGCCGCAACCCGGCTGGCTGACGAACCTCGTGGAGCCCGTGAAAAGCGGAAAAGCGGATTGGGCGGCCGGACCCGCCGTGTGGAAACGGTCTCATCGCACGCCCGTCGCGTACTATTTTGCCTTGCGCACCGACGCGTTCTACCGCCGCGTGGCCAACATGCCCGACCTCCCCGCCGCGTTGCCCGGCTGGAACACGGCCTATCGCCGGAGCGCCGTCGTCGGCGTGGGAAACTTCGACGGGAACCTTCTGAGCAGCGAAGACTGGGACCTGCACCTACGCCTCAAACGCGCGGGTCACCCAAGCGTCTATGTTGCCGACGCGGTGATCCTCCACGACCATCCGCACACGTTGCGGCAACTCTACCGTCGCGAACGCTGGTACAAACGCGGCCAGATGAGAGTGGCTCGCAAACATGGCCGACGGATCGGACTTGTGGAACTCGCGACGCCCGCCGCCTACACGCTGCTGTTGCTTCTCATCCCCTTGTCGTTCCTGCACCCGTGGATCCTGTGGGCAACAATCGCTGCGTGGGGCATCCTGGTCCTTCGTCAGATGGCCAGCGGGTTGGTGCAGAAGGATCCGTACTTTTTCGCGCGGCCCTTACTTCGACTTCTTGAGGGCGTTGCGGGCATTGCCGCGCTTGGCTCCGAGTTGTTTCGCCGACGCGCGTGACGATTTGTCCTTGGGTTTTTGTGCGGTGAGGATGCAGAACCTCCACGTCATGAGGATCCGTCCTTTTTCTTCCCGCATCTCGTAGGTCTTCCAAAAATGTCCGTCGGCCGTGCGGTGGA